>JAGASJ010000098.1 GCA_017621795.1 Oscillospiraceae bacterium
CTGCCATGAACCTGAAAAAGCTGGCAAATTGGAGTTGGAATAACTCCTTTTTCTCGCAAATATTACTTATATTTACACCCAAATACACCAAAACCCCTGTTTTCACCTAACGAAAACAGGGGTTCTTTGACAGACTGAAAGGCGGCGGGAGCATTCGCTCCCGCCGCCTTTTTGTCTATACAATACCTTTTCCCACCAAATCGGGGAAATGCTTGGGGTTAATATCCTCATCCAGCTTGTTAAAGGTAAACAGCATCCAGCCAAACAGGCCGATGGGGAACAGAACAATGCCCAAAATGCCGCCAAAAAGGTGGACATACAGGTGGGGAATGAACCACCAAATGCCCGGGATCGCGATGGTCGCAACGGTCATCAGCAGGGTCTGCAGGGGGTGCTTTCCGTAAAGCACGATGGCGACCTTGATGTTGGTGGTAAAGCGGTTCACGTAAACGCAGATGGTAACGAGCATATAGCCGAAGATGGGCAACAGCAGAAAAAGCAAACACATAGGCAGGGAGAAGAGAAAAGAGAAAGTACTTGTTGCGATGGTGGCGGTGGTCCAGCCGATTTTTGCGGAGGCATAGGCCACGGCCATAATCAAGCCGCACAAAATACCGTAGCGGAAATTCTGCTTCAGCCCCACACCCAAATCATAGCTCAGCACCAAATTTTCACCCCAGGCAAGCTGACGCAGGGGGCGCATAATAGCAGAAAGACCGACAAACAGCAGCAATATGGCGGGAATGGAAAGCAAGGCATTGGTGTTTTGCAGAGCAACCATCTCGCCAATGATCTGCTCAGGCGGCACATCGGCCTGATCTGCTAAATAGATCATATTGATATCCTGGTAGATCCACAAACCTAAAAGAGGAAGGGCGCTGACCAGCAAAATAAACCCTAAGCTGAGAAGCTTGCTCCACTGCAGCTTCAGCACGTCAAAAAAGAGTGCCTTTCTGGTTTGGGGAAGCATATTCTGATGAAAGTCCTTAGGGGCTGATCTGTTGCGTTTCGATCTCATATAGCGCTACACTCCTTTGGTAATCTGTCTGCAAACAGTATATAAAATTCAGGATAAAAAGTCAAATGTTTGCGAAATTTACCCCACGTCCTTTTTTGAAGAATGCTCTTGAAAAATGGGGGAATAATGCTTAAAATAGGGGAGAGGTGAGTAAAATGTTTGAAGGCTACAGCCCGGAAACCGTAGATTTTTTATGGGGTATTCGACTCAACAACAATCGGGAATGGTTTTTGCAGCACAAAAACGACTATGTAGAAAAACTGTATGAGCCCACCAAGGCGCTGGGCAAGGAAATTTTCGAAAAAATCGCGTCCCGGAAAACCGGCACGCTGGTAAAGGTGAGCCGTATTTATCGGGACGCGCGGATGCATCATCCTGTGCCCTACAAGGAGAGCCTTTGGATCTGCGTGCGGCAAGACGTGGAGTGGTGGGGGGAGAATCCCTGCCTGTATTTCGAGATCAATCCGGACGGCGTGCATTACGGCTTCTTCTTCTGGAAGCCCTCTGTGGCGGTGATGAATGCTGTTCGCGCCGATATTGCGGCAAATCCCAAAGAATTTATAAAGATGATCAAAAAGGTGGAGAAGGAAACCGGCCTTAAAATTGAAGCAGAGTGCTACAAGCGCCCCAAGCCTTGCGACGATCCTGCTGTTGCGCCTTATTTTGCGTGGAAGGAGCAGATCGGCTGCACAGTGCGGGAGGATTTCAGCGAGCAGACCTTCGGACCGCAGCTGGGAGAACGGGTCATTACCCTGATGAAAAAACTGATGCCCCTATACGACTATTTCACCAAATTCTGCAATCGGGAATAAGCTAATCTATGTACAGACAGAAATGTGATCCTTGATATTTCAAAGATTGGAAAATGTGTACGGCATTTTCTGATTTCTGTCTGCTTCGTATCTTTCCGGCGATACACTTGACAAAGAATCATACATTCAAAAACTGTCGTCACATTTTTGACTGTGTCATCCTTGTCCGGAGATAGTATGTGCGCTGCAAATTCTTTTATACAAAAAATCCCCAAGTCAAATGAGCAGGTTTCCTAAGGACAGTTACCTTCAATAAAAACGGAATTTGGCACACAAATTCCCTGCTTGTAACAGTATAAGACAAAAACTACCCGAAGAAGAGAAAACAAAACTCTTTTTCGGGTAGTACTTTTTATATAGTGATATTCTGTGCTTTTCGCACAGAGTGATATTTCCCTTTCAGGAAGTGATATTGAAATCTTACGATTTCAGTGTTATTTTATTCGCCATAAACTGCCGAAGGCAATATCACTTGGACTTTTGTCCAAATATCACTGCGTAGCAATATAACTCGCCAAAGATATTTGGCGAATAAAACTGCCCAAGTGTCCTTAAGAACACTTGGGCAACGGCTTGGGGATTTTGTATGTTTGTTAGGCCTTGCCTGCGCAGCCGAGGACGTTGATCAGCTTGTGGCGGACCAGCTCCTTGATGTTGGCACGTGCGGGCTTCAGGTACTCACGGGGGTCAAACTTGCTGGGCTCGTCGTTGAAGAACTTACGGATCGTACCGGTCATAGCCAGACGCAGATCGGAGTCGATGTTGATCTTACATACAGACAGAGATGCAGCCTTACGCAGCTGTTCCTCGGGAACACCGATGGCATTGGGCATCTTGCCGCCGTTGGCGTTGACCATTGCTACGTAGTTCTGGGGAACAGAGGAGGAGCCGTGCAGAACGATGGGGAAGCCGGGCAGACGCTTGGTGACTTCTTCCAGCACGTCAAAGCGAAGTGCGGGAGGAACCAGGATGCCCTGCTCGTTCAGGGTGCACTGCTCAGGAGTGAACTTGTATGCGCCGTGGCTGGTGCCGATGGCGATGGCCAGGGAGTCACAGCCGGTGCGGGAAACAAATTCCTCAACCTCTTCGGGACGGGTGTAGGAAGCGGCCTCAGAGGACACGTTTACTTCGTCCTCGATGCCGGCCAAAGAGCCCAGCTCAGCCTCAACCACAACACCGTGGTCGTGTGCGTATTCCACAACCTTCTTGGTGATGGCGATGTTCTCTTCAAAGGACTTGGAGGAAGCGTCGATCATCACGGAGGTGAAGCCGCCGTCGATGCAGGACTTGCAGGTCTCGAAGCTGTCGCCGTGGTCCAGGTGCAGAGCGATGGGGATTTCGGGGCATTCGATCACAGCAGCTTCCACCAGCTTTACCAGGTAGGTGTGGTTGGCGTAAGCGCGAGCGCCCTTGGAAACCTGCAGGATCACAGGAGCCTTTTCTTCCTTACAAGCCTCGGTGATTGCCTGAACGATCTCCATGTTGTTGACGTTGAAAGCACCGATGGCGTAGCCGCCGTCGTAGGCCTTCTTAAACATCTCGGTAGTAGTTACAAGAGCCATTGGAATCAATCCTTTCTAATATAGGCGGCAATGCCGCAAATTTTTACATCTACATTATACCATAAAATCCTGTCATTTCAATAGGAAACTTTAATTTTTACTTTATTTTAAAAATAATTGGAAAAATCTATTTACCTTTGGTGAAAAATAGAGTATAATGCCCAAAGAAAATCATTTTAAATGGTTAATACGAAGGAGTGTAAGAATATGAAAATTTCCCCTTTGCAGATCGCGCGTTATCAGTATAATCCCAAGCTGCCCGGCATGCTGCGCGGCGGCATTTCCGAGATCTGCGTCAAAAACGGCAACCCCACCCAGAGCGTGGCGGACCAGGAAAAGATTCAGGCACTGTTTCCCAACACCTACGGCAAAAACGAGATCACCTTCCAAAAGGGTCAAAATACTGCCGAGGCAAAGAAGCAGGTGGTGGGCGTGATCCTGTCCGGCGGTCAGGCACCCGGCGGTCACAATGTTATTTGCGGCCTGTACGACGCACTGAAGGCCACCAACCCCGAAAATGTACTGTACGGCTTTAAGGGCGGTCCCAGCGGCCTGCTGGAAGACAGCTATATCGTTTTTGACGATGAATACATCAATCAGTACCGCAACACCGGCGGCTTCGACATCATCGGTTCCGGCCGTACCAAGCTGGAGACCCAGGAGCAGTTTGCGGTCGTGGCACAGGTGTGCAAGAAGCACGGCATCAACGCCATCGTGATCATCGGTGGTGACGATTCCAATACCAACGCCGCTGTGCTGGCAGAGTACTTTGCCGCCAACAATACCGGCGTGCAGGTCATCGGCTGTCCCAAGACCATTGACGGCGACCTGAAGAATGAGGATATTGAGTGCTCCTTCGGCTTTGACACCGCTACCAAGACCTACAGCGAGATCGTGGGCAACATTGAGCGCGATGCCAACTCCGCCAAGAAGTACTGGCACTTTGTAAAGGTGATGGGCCGTTCCGCTTCCCACGTGGCACTGGAAACTGCATTGCAGACCCAGCCCAACATCTGCCTCATCGGTGAGGAAGTAGCCGCCAAGAAGATGTCTTTGGCTCAGATCGCTGATTATATTGCCGATTCTGTAGCCGGTCGTGCCGCCAAGGGTTGGAACTTCGGCGTTGCCATCATTCCCGAAGGCATTGTGGAATTCGTGCCGGAATTCTCCGTGCTGATCGCAGAGATCAACGAGCTGCTGGCAGGACAGAAGACTGCACAGTTTAACGCACTTTCTACCTGGGAAGAGAAGTATGCCTTTATCCGTGCCGGTCTGACTGCGGAATCTATGGCTGTATTTGCAATTCTGCCCCAAACCATTCAGCAGCAGCTGTTCTTGGAGCGTGACCCCCACGGCAATGTGCAGGTTTCTCTGATCGAGTCTGAGAAGCTGTTCTCTGCCCTGGTTGCCGACAATCTGGCCGCCCGTAAGAAGGCAGGCACCTACAGCGGCAAATTCTCCCCCCTGCATCACTTCCTGGGCTACGAAGGCCGTTGCGCTTTCCCCTCCAACTTTGACGCAGACTACTGCTACTCCCTGGGCTACAACGCCTGTATGCTGATCCAGTATGGCTACACCGGATATCTCTCCAAGGTGTCCAACCTGAGCAAGCCCGCGGAAGAGTGGGTCGCCGGCGGTATGCCCATCACCAAGATGATGAACATCGAACGCAGAAACGGCGAGGATAAGCCCGTGATCCGCAAGGCATTGGTAGAGCTGGACGGCAAACCCTTCCGCTTCTTCCAGGAAAACAGAGCCCTGTGGGCACAGGAGACCTGCTACGTCTATCCCGGCGCAATTCAGTACTTCGGACCGTCTGAGGTTTGCGACATCACCACCCGTACCCTGGCTTTGGAGAAGGCTTAACCGGAATTTCAGACATCGCGGACAGAAAAAATTTAAATATACTATTGAAATTTAAAAAATGATAGTATATAATGACGAAAAATGAATAGTATGGTTGAAACCTACAGGAAAAGCAATGCTACCGAAGGAGTAACACTCTCAGGTGTCCGTTACGGATGAGGACTGTAGGCCGACATAACTTTGGAGAAGCTCATTAAATTGAGTGCCGAAGGTGCAAGGTGCGCAGTCACTTAATCTCTCAGGCAAAAGGACAAAGTATTTCTTTCATACACCGCGGTCGGTGTATGCAGTCCTGTGCTTTTGATTAAACGAATCGCACCCTGGTGCGATTCGTTTTTTCTTTACAAAAAGGGAGTGCATTACATTGATCGAGAAAATCACGCAAATCAACAACGAGCTCAACAGCTTCATCTGGGGCATACCGGGTCTGGTCCTTCTGATCGGTACAGGACTTTTGATCACCTTTGGTTCCAAATTCTTCCAGCTGTCGCACATTGCCCACTGGTGGAAAAATACCATCGGCAGTGTGTTCAAGAAAAACAGCAAATCCACCAAAAACACAGATAAAAAGAGCATTTCCCAATTCCAGGCGCTGTGTACCGCACTGGCGGCGACCGTGGGCACCGGCAATATTGCAGGTGTGGCGGCGGCCATCGTCATTGGCGGTCCCGGTGCGGTATTTTGGATGTGGATCGCCGCATTTTTGGGGATGATGACCAACTTCGCGGAAAACACGCTGGGTATTTACTATCGCCGCCGCAACGCGGACGGTGAGTGGTCCGGCGGCCCCATGTACTACCTGCGGGATGGCCTGGGACGCAAAAAGGGCATGAAGAATGTAGCCAAGGTTTTGGCGGTCCTGTTCTCCTGCTTCGCAATTTTGGCATCCTTTGGCATTGGCAATATGGGCCAGGTCAATAAGATCGTACTGAATATGGAAAGCGCCTTCTTCAGCAGTGTCAGCTGGGAAGTAGGCGGCATCAATATGATAAATTTGTGCATTGGTATCGTGCTGCTGGTGATCGCCGCGCTGATCATTGTGGGCGGTCTGCGCCGTGTGGCAACGGTGGCAGAACGGATCGTGCCGTTTATGGCGCTGTCTTATGTGGTGCTGGGCATCGTGATCCTGGTGATGCGCTATGACCGGATCATCCCTGCGTTTAGCTCCATCTTCAAGTATGCCTTCGGCATCAAGGCGGTGGCAGGCGGTGTGGCCGGTGTTGCCATCAAGAAGGTGATTGTACAGGGCTGTAAGCGGGGCGTGTTCTCCAACGAGGCAGGCTTGGGCTCTTCCGTAATGGTCCACTCCGCTTCCAACGTAAAAGAGCCGGTGCGTCAGGGTATGTGGGGCATCTTCGAGGTGTTCTTCGACACCATGATCGTCTGCACCATGACCGCGCTGATTGCGCTGACCTCCGGTGTGATCGACCTGAATACCGGTATGGCAGCGGCCGGCACAAACGATGCCACCCTGATCAGCCAGGCCTTCGGCAGTGCCTTCGGCAAGCCCGGTGAGTGGTTTGTAGCCATTGCCATGCTACTGTTTGCCTTTACCACAGTGCTGGGCTGGTCTCAGTACGGCTCCAAGGCGGTGGAATACCTATTCGGCACCAAGGGCGTAAAGGTCTATAAGGTGATCTTCGTTGTGATGATCCTCAGCGGCGCACTGATGACCTCCTCCCTGGCGTGGGATATCTCCGATACCTTTAACGGCTTTATGCTGGTACCCAACCTGATCGGTGTGGTGGCGCTGTTCCCGCTGGTGATCAAGATCACCAAAAACTATGTGGACCGCAACATCCGCAAGAAGGATGTAAAGCCCATCCTTTCCTACGATCCGGATATTCAGCAGGAAATGGAAGATGCTTTAAAGCAGGATCAATAAGGATGATTTTTTGAAAGAGGACGGTATACACCGTCCTCTTTTTACAAACTGTTTGACTATTGAAAAATCCTTTGATATGATAACAAAAATACGCATTTGCCCATCACAATGCAGGAGAGATTCAAGATGAAAAAGACGTTGTTTGGAACGATCGACCAATGCCCGATATATAAATACACCCTGCAAAACGGTGTAATGGAGGCGGACATTATCACCTACGGCGGCACCATTACCGCAGTGCGTGTGCCGGATCATAAAGGAAAGCTGACCGACGTGGTAGCAGGCTGGGAAAACTTGGAGGATTATCAGACCAAGGGCGGCTATTTGGGTGCCATTATCGGCCGCTTTGGAAACCGCATTGAAAACGGCCGCTTCACCTTAAACAATGTGACCTATCAGGTGGGTATCAACGAAGCACCCAATGCGCTCCACGGAGGGGTAAAGGGCTTTGACCGACAGATTTGGGAGGCAACCGAGGAAGGGGAGCATACCCTGATTCTGCACTACCTGAGCAAGGACGGTGAGGAAGGCTTCCCGGGCAACCTGAATGTGACGGTGACCTATACGGTGACAGCGGAAAACGGGCTTTCCATCGACTATAAGGCGGTATCCGACCGGGATACGGTGGTAAACCTGACAAATCACGCTTATTTTAACGTAGCAGGGCCGGAATATACCACTGCGGAATCGGTTTTGCGCATTGATGCAGACCGCATCACACCGGCAGACAGCGCCCTGATTCCCCACAATACCTTTAAAGCCGTGGAGGGCACACTGTATGATTTCCGTACGCCCGCCCCCTTTATAAAAGATTTATCCGGCGACGAGACCTTGGGCAGGCGGGGCTGTTACGACGAAAACTATGTATTAAACGGCGAAGGCCTGCGGGCGGTGGCACAGGTGTATGCGCCCCGAAGCGGCATTTCCCTGACTGTGGTAACAGACCGGCCCGGGATGCAGATCTACACCGGCAATCCCCGGGGCATTGCCCTGGAAACACAGAATTTCCCCAACGCGGTGAACTGCCCGGATTATCCCGGCGCCGTTTTGCGGGCGGGGGACTGTTATCACACCCAAACGATTTACCGGTTTGAAATAAAGGAGAATATACTGTGAAGATTGAAAAGCAGATGCGGGAGCAGCTTTGCGCGGGCTTTTTGTCCG
This sequence comes from Oscillospiraceae bacterium, assembly GCA_017621795.1. GTDB lineage: Bacteria > Bacillota > Clostridia > Oscillospirales > Oscillospiraceae > Faecousia. The sequence continues at coordinate 8,308 of JAGASJ010000098.1, forward strand.
CTTTTGGAAAAACTCCGGTTCGTTTCTTCTCTGCCCCCGGCAGAACGGAGATCGGCGGCAACCATACAGACCACCAGCGGGGGCGCGTACTGGCAGGCGCGGTGAATTTGGATACGGTGGCGGCTGTCCGTCCCAACGGCATGGGTGCCATTCGGGTGCAGTCCAAGGGATATCCCATGAGCGTGGTGGACTTAAACCTGCTGACCCCTGTGGAAAGCGAAAAAAACACCACCCCCGCCCTTATTCGGGGCGTTGCCGCCCGTTTTGCACAGCTGGGCTGTAAGGTGGAGGGCTTTGATGCCTATGTGGAGTCTACGGTTTTGCCCGGCTCGGGATTGAGCTCCTCGGCGGCCTTCGAGGTGCTGATGGGCACCATTATCAACAGTATGTTCTTTGATAAAAAGCTGACCCAGCCGGAGATCGCTATGGTCGCCCAATATGCAGAGAACGTATTTTTCGGCAAGCCCTGCGGTCTGATGGACCAGATGGCGTCTGCAGTGGGTGCAATGGTGGCCATCGACTTTGCGGATAAAGAGCACCCGGTGATCGACCCGGTGCAATTTGATTTTGCTGCCTGCGGTCACGCATTGTGCATTATCGACAGCGGTGCGGACCACGCAGACCTGACGGATGAATACGCCGCCATTACCGATGATTTTAAAAATCTTTGCGCCTACTTTGGGAAGGAAGTGCTGACCCAGGTGGCGGAGGAAGACTTCTACCGCAGCATTCCCGCACTGCGCAAGCAGTGCGGTGACCGCGCGGTGATGCGGGGCATCCACGAATATGAGGAGAATAAGCGGGTCACAAAGCAGGTGGAAGCCCTCCGAAAAGGGGATTTTGACGCCTTTTTGAGGCTGATCAAAGAAAGCGGCTATTCTTCCTATATGTATCTGCAAAACGTTATTCCCGCAGGCTATGTTGCCCATCAGGATGTGGCGGTGGCTCTCGGCCTGTGCGCCCATTTCCTGAAGGACCGGGGAGCGTATCGGGTCCATGGCGGCGGCTTTGCCGGCACGGTCCAGGCATTTGTACCCCTTGATATGCTGCAGGAATTCAAGGCGGGCATAGACGGTGCTTTGGCACCCAACGCCTGTCACATTCTTTCCATCCGCCCGGAGGGCGGTATTGAGCTGGAGGATTAAAAATGCAAATTGAAACTTATATTGATTCTCTGGTATCCTACGGAATGAACTGCGGTCTGTTGCAGCCGGAGGATCACACGGTGATTGTCAACCGCTTGCTGGAAGCACTGGGAAAGGACGATTATGTTCCCTCCGATGAGCCCCAAACCGAGGACCTGGAGGAAATACTTCAGAATCTGCTGGATTACGCCTGCGCCCGGGGGGTGTGTGAGGACAACATCACCGCACGGGATTTGTTTGATACCAAGCTGATGGGACTTCTGACCCCGATGCCCCGGGAAGTAATAGCCACCTTCCGGGAAAAATATGCGCAAAGCCCTGAAGAAGCCACCGACTGGTACTACAAATTGTCCTGTGATACCGACTATATCCGCCGCTACCGCATCCAAAAGGATATGCGCTGGAAGTACGATAGCCCTTACGGACAGATGGATATTACCATCAACCTGAGCAAGCCGGAAAAAGACCCCAAGGCCATTGCGGCGGCAAAAAATGCACCCCAGTCGGGCTATCCCAAGTGCCAGCTGTGCGCAGAAAATGAGGGCTATGCCGGACGGATGAATCATCCTGCACGGCAGAATCACCGCATTATTCCCATTCAGGTGGCAGGGGAGGACTGGTGCCTGCAGTATAGTCCTTATGTGTATTATAACGAGCACAGCATCGTCTTTAACAAAAAGCACATTCCCATGAAGATCGACCGTTCTGCCTTTGAAAAGCTGCTCAGCTTCGTGACGGAGTTTCCCCATTATTTTGTAGGCTCCAATGCGGATTTGCCCATCGTGGGCGGTTCTATTTTGAGCCACGAGCATTTTCAGGGCGGTCATTACACCTTCGCAATGGAGACTGCGCCCGTTCGGGAGCAGGTGCGCTTTGCAGGCTATGAGGATATCCGCGCAGGCATCGTAAACTGGCCGATGAGTGTCATACGCCTGACCGGTGCAGATGCCGGGCGTGTTGCGGATTTGGCAGAACGGATTTTGGATTGCTGGCGCAATTATTCCGATGAAGCACTGGGCATTGTGGCCTTCTCCGACGGGGAGCCTCATAATACCATCACTCCCATTGCCCGCCGCAGAGGTGCGGATTACGAGCTGGATTTGGTGCTGCGCTGTAATATTACCAGCCGGGAGCATCCTTTGGGTGTGTTCCACCCCCACGCTGACAAGCACCATATCAAAAAGGAAAATATCGGACTGATCGAGGTAATGGGTCTTGCGGTGCTGCCCAGCAGACTGAAAGGGGAGCTAAGCAGCCTGGCAGACGCCATTGTCCGGGGCAAAAACATTGCAGAAGATGAGCATCTTTCAAAGCACGCACCTTGGGTGGAGGAGCTGAAAAAGCGTCACTGTTTTACAGAGGAAAATGCGCTGGATATTCTTCTGCAGGAAACAGGCAGAGTGTTCTCGGCAGTGCTGGAGGATGCAGGGGTGTATAAAAACACACCTCAGGGCGCAGAGGGCTTTCGGCGCTTTATCGCAAGGGTAAAGGAGATATAAAATGCTTACACTGAAAAGAGCACGGCAGTTACTTGATACAACGACCACCCAGGAACACCTGTTCCTCCACGCTAAAAATGTGATGGTGGCAATGGGCGGCCTGGCCGAACACTTTGGGGAGAACAAGGAACATTTTATGGCGATCGGGTATCTGCACGATTATGATTACGAGCAGTATCCGGAGGAACACCTGCGTCATACGGAAGCGCCGCTGAAGGAAGCGGGGCTGACCGATGAGGAGGTGCGGGCGATCTTAGCCCACGGCTACGGCCACTGCAACGATGTTGAGCCTGTCACGGTTTTGGAAAAATGCCTGTTTACCGTGGACGAGCTGACAGGGATCATTCAGGCCGCCGCAAGAATGCGTCCTGCAGGCATTACGGATATGGAAGTATCCAGCTTTATGAAGAAGTTTAAGGACAAGAAGTTTGCCGCCAAGTGTGACCGCGAGGTAATACGGCAGGGCTGTGAGATGCTGGGTATGGAAGTAAAAGACGTTGCCGCCATTTGCATTGAGGCGATGAAGCAATACGCGGATGAATTGCAGATCGGACGGAAGGAATAAACGGTGCCCATCAAAAAGCTTTTTATAAAAGATCCCCTTCCCGGGATGATGTCATTCCCGGGAAGGGGATCGTTCTCTTTTAGCAGCCGGGTTTTCCTTTTCGGTGATCTTCCAAAGAACAGGAAGCACCGCTGACCGCACGCCCCGCAATCAGACCTGCATCTTCTTCTTTTAAGCTGACACGGCCGTCCTCCAGCACAAAACAAGGAACGCCGGCAAGGCCGTTTTTCTTCGCCTCGTCAAATGCGGCCTCCGTGTCCCGCAGGCGGAGAAATTCCTTCAAAATGCGGATATGGGAGCCAATATCCCGATACTCAAATTCCGCTTCTCTGCCGTAAATCTGCTCTTTTACTGCCGCGCAATCCGGGCAGCTGTCCATACCGTAGATGATGATCATAAATGCCTCCTGTTTTGTTCGTATATTCTTATTATAATTTGATTGTCATAAAAGTCAACAGGGCCGCCAATGGCGGCCCTGTTTGATTATTTCTGACTTTTGCGGAAGCACTTGGGCGAGACACCGTAGGTCTGCTTAAAGAGCTTATTGAAATATGAAACGGAAGAAAAGCCCACATTGTTGCACACCGACAAAATGGTGTTGTCGGTATATTGCAGCTGGAATGCGGCCTGCTGCAGACGGATCTGATTGAGATATTCAGTCATGGTATAGCCGGTGTACTGCCGAAAGCGGCGGCACAAATAGGATTTGTTGAAGTGGAAGGGCTTTAAAATGTCATCGAGCCCTACCCGCAGAAATTCGTTCATGTGGAATCGGCCCAAAAGCTCACGGAACCACATGGGGTAATAGGTGTCGTTGTGGCGGATGCGTTCCTCCACCAGGTGGTTCAGCAGGCAGATGCACAGTGCGCGGATGGAAGCCATACGGTACTCAGATTTGATGCTGGCGGTCAAAATGGCGTTGGTGATGCGGTGCTCATAGTCTTCCATTTGCTCTAAGGAGAGGGAGAGCACCTTGGGCAGAAGGTTGTTGTGGTAGGCGTATTTGAAGTCGTCACCCAAAAAGCTTGAGAGGGAATCAAAGAAATCGGTGTGCATAATAATGTCCCGATGCTTGCAGGTATTACCCTCCACACGCTCAAAATAATGGATGTCGTCCAAATTTAAAAAGACCATATCGCCGGCGTGCAGGGTACGGGCTTCGCCGTTGAGCACGTGGCCGATGGAGCCTTCCAAAATGTAAAAGATCTCATAGAATTGATGTTTATGAACGACCTCGTCGCCGTATTCTGTTATTTTTGAATTAAAGGGATGCTCCGGTGAAGTCATCCAGTCGTCCAAAATCACATAATCCATACTGCCCACCTCCTTGTACCAAGGATACTATATACCGAATGCGGCAAAATAATCAAGAGGAAGTATATAAATAGGTCAATATAGAGCAAATTGTGGCAAAAAAATATACAGAATTGCAGCGAGGCAGTGTGATATCTTATAGTTAAATAGTACAAAAGTGTATTTGGGGAAGTGCCCCATTTATGGCAAAATGTGCATAACCGATGGGAATAGTCGGTATATATACCGAAATAATCCCTTCGGGTCAACAAAGAGTCTTTCAAACAGTGAGGTGCAATATGACACTTAAACAGTACATTGAACAGAATTTACCCCTGAGCATCCGTTATCAGGAGCAGGACAGCGAAAGCCTGTACGCACTGCCGTATCCGTATTTGATTCCCAGTGTCAAGGGAATGTTTCAGGAGATGTATTACTGGGATACCTACTTTGCCAACACCGCCCTGCTGATGCGGGGGGATCTGCAGCAGGCGAAAAACAATATTGACGATCTGCTGCACATGATCGACCGCTTTGGCTTTGTGCTCAACGGCAGCAATACATATTTCTTATATAATTCTCAGCCGCCGGTGCTGGCACTGATGGTGCGGGAGTATTATGACCGGGTGCAGGATAAAGCCTGGCTTGCCGGTGCTTATGAACGGCTGAAGAAGGAAAATGCTTTTTGGATGGAACGCCGCCAAAACGAAAGCGGCCTCAACCGCTACGACTGCGAGCCTTTGCCCCAAAAATGGATAGAGCACTCCGGTAAATCCGCCATCGGCAGACTGGGCTTCCACCCGGAGGGAATGACCGATGCGGATATGGCAAGAGCCAACCACGCCGCCGGTGAAAGCGGCTGGGACTTTACTCCTCGAATGGGCTGGGAAGTGTTCAACTACGCGGCACTGGACTTAAACAGCTGGCTGTATGCCCAGGAGGACCAGCTGAGCTACTTTGCAGGGGAACTGGGTCTGAAGGACGAAAAGGCACATTGGGAAAATGCACGGGATCGCAGAGCCGCGCTGTGCCGTCAGTATCTGAAGGGCGAAGACGGCGTTTTTTACGATTATCACGAGGTGACCAAAGAAAGAAGCGCCCTGGTCAGCGCCGCCACTTATTATCCTTTATATGTGGGAATGGCCACTGAGGAGGAAGCTGCCGCGGCAGTTGGGGTTTTGCCCCGGGTGGAAGAAAAATACGGCATTGTATGCGTGGAAAAGTGTGATAAGCCGGGCAATTACCAGTGGGGGTATCCCAACGGCTGGCCTCCCACGCAGCGGATCGTGGTGGACGGATTGCTGCGTTACGGCTATGAGGAGGATGCACGGCGCATTGCCAACAAGTATTGTGATCTGGTGGAAAGCTGCTTTGCCCAAACCGGTCACCTGTGGGAAAAATATAATGTAGTGAAGGGAAATGCAGAAGTGGTGGATGAATATGAAATGCCCACCATGCTGGGCTGGACATTCGGCGTTTACCATTATTTCTGCTACTTGTTAGGAAGAGAGTGCGCATGAATTTTAAGCTGAAATGCTGTGGGAAGAGTAATCCCATTGGCGTGGATAAAAACAATATCAGGCTGTCGTTTGCGCTTTGCGGAGACCTTGAGATCGCGCGCTGTGCGGTCAGATTGCTTCAGACGGATACCGGGAAGACCGTTTGCAGCTTGCCGGTCAATGGCACAACGGTTTGGTTGCAACCGGAAGCGGTGGAGGAAATGACGTCCTATACCTGGCAGGTAGAGGCGGTTACTGCAGATGGAAAAACAGTCGTATCGGAACAGGCGCATTTTGAAACCGGACCGAATATCTGGCGGGGAAGCTGGATCTGCGGATCGGATGAAAATGACGCGGTGCAAGTGTTCCGAAAGAAGATACAGATCGATGCTTCAGTAAAAAAAGCGCGTCTGTATATATGCGGCCTGGGCTATTTTGTTCCGATGCTGAACGGAATAGGGCTGGATGAATCCTACTTTATTCCACCGCTGACCAATTACACACGGCGGCCCGGTGTGGATGAGGATCACGTGGGTCAGGGCTATCGTGTGACCTACTATACATACGATGTGGCAGAAATTTTGCAAACCGGCACCAATGTGCTGGAAACAAAGGTCGCGGGGGGCTACTATTCCAATCGGGAAAAGCTGGATTTTGAGCCTCAGCCGGATTTTTCCTTCGGCAGACCCTGTATGAGCTTTGCCCTGTATATAGAAGATGAAAAAGGTAGCAGCTGCTGGATATGCAGTGACGATACGGTTCAGGTTTGCTGCACAAATGAAAGCGCCTGCCTGTATTCCGGTGACCGAATCGACTTTACCAAAGCATACACACCTTGGGAAAGCGCCAAGCTTTGCCCTGCCCCGGATGGGGAAATGGTGGCACCGTCCTGCCCAAGCGATAAGCTGCAAAAGGTGCTGTACCCGGTGGCATCCTGGGATACACCGGAGGGGACCGTATATGATTTTGGCCAAAACCATTCCGGTGGCCTGACCTTTTCTGCCCGTGCAGAGAAGGCTACCGAGCTGACCATCCGTTTTGCAGAGGTACTGAAAAGCGACGGCAGCTTGAATTATGAAACCGGCGCATGGCACGGAAAACACCTGCAAACCGAGGAAGAAAAGTATATCTATCAGGAAAATACTTACCGTTTACGGGAAGGGGAGCAGGAGATCACGCCGCAATTTAGTTGGTTTTGCTACCGTTACGCCCTGATCCCCCATAACAAGAGCGTACAGATCGAGAATTTGTGCTCCAATTTTATTTATATGGATGTGCAGACGGACGGGGAATTTGAGTGCAGTGAGGAAACACTGAACCGAATCAATCAAATGTTTCTGCAAACCCTGCGCTGCAACCTGCACAGCGGAATCATTATGGACTGTCCCCACAGAGAGCGGCTGCCCTATACCGGCGATGGAAAGCTGATCATGAAGGCGGCCTGCTACAGTCAGGATCTGATCGATTTTTATTATAAATGGTTCCGGGATCTGCTGGACGCACAGACCAAAGAAGGGCTGATCCCCAATTCTGCTCCCTATATGGGCGGTGGCGGCGGTTATGCCTGGGGCAACGCCATTGCCACGGTCACCTGGCAGCTTTATGCCATTACCGGGGATGAAACGGTGGCCCGAAGCGGTTATGAGGCGATTGTGCGCTGGCTTTTGTATTACGAAAGCAAGCGGGATGAAAACTATATCATCAGAAGCAACAGCCATAGCTGGATGCTGGGCGATTGGCTGGCACCGGATGCCGTGAGCTCCGATGTGTATTATATCAGCACAGTTTGCTATCTGCAGGCGGCAAAAACCGCTTTGCAGCTTGCGCAATGTATCGAGCCTGCCCGGTGTGAAAAATGGTCAGACCTTTGCGCGCATATCGTGCAGGGCATCAATCGGGTGTTTTTCCACAAAGACAGCTGCAGATACGGCAACGGCGTGCAGGGCGAAAATATGCTGGCATTGGCAGAGAACATTGTGCCCGCGCAGTATAAAAAGCAGATGGAAGCAGAGCTGCGACACCACTACACCGAGGAAACGAACTACCATTTGGATACCGGTATTGTGCTGACCCCGGTGCTGCTGGACTATTTGACAGATCACGGCTTTCAGGATATTGCGTATAAGATCATGACTGCAAAGACCTATCCCTCTTATCACAGCCTGATGGAAAATGACACCACATTTTCGGAGCATTGGAGCAAAAAATGGCCGGATTACTATTTCGGCGAGCCGGGGAACAGCCGACTTGTGAAGGGCGGAGGGGATCTGTCCCACTGCCACCCGATGTACGGCTCTGTGGTTTCGTGGCTCTATGAAAGAGTGGCGGGATTGGACTTAAGCGCGCTTCATCGCAAAACAGTTCATATAAAGCCATATTTTACGGATCATCTGAAATGGGCAAAAGCCTGCAAGATCACGGCCTACGGTGCGGTATCAGTAAACTGGTCCAATACCGAAGGGGCGTATGATCTTCGTGTGTGTATTCCCCGGGGACTGACAGCGCATTGCCATTTCCCGGCAAAGTGTGCGTACCTGCAAAATACCAAAACAGGTCAGATCTATTATCCCGACAGCGATGGGTATTATGACTTCATCCTGGATCCGGGGTATAACGAATTGAAAAACGGAGGGACAATATGAAAAAGACAGGAAGCTTGTTGCTTTTAATGCTGATTTTGATCAGTATGCTGGCAGGCTGCAAGGATTCTTCGGGAAAGGCACAGACGCTGAATCCTTCTGACTACGAAACCGATGAGAAAATGATCTTGGTTGCGGATATGCCGCCCAGTCCGTTTATCGCGGATGAGGTAAAGCTTTATAAGGATCTGGGCTTTACCCATTGGATCCTGACGGAGGATCATACGCCGATGGTTTATGAAGGCACACTTCACGACAGCTATAAGGAGGCCATCGAGATCCTTACAGAGGAAGGCTTCGAGATCTGGATCCGCAATATGCAAAACGATCCTGATTATTTCCAGCTCTCGGAAGCAAAGTCCGGCAGCAACTATGGCTATCAATATACGCTGGAGCCCCGGGATATTACCGATGATTTCAGCCAGTTCCCGGCAGTTACCGGCTTTTATATGATGGACGAACCCTTCCAGGTCACCAAAACCGATGATCCCTTCACAGAAGATCGGGAGAACCTGCACCCGGCCATTGATCAGCTGGATGCTCTGATTCAGTGGAAGAATACATATTACCCTGATGCATTCTGGCACGTCAATCACATCGGAAGCGGCTCTTGGGACCACTGGCCGGCAGGCAATACCTATGCCGACTTCATAAATGCCTATGTGGAAACGGTGCTCAAAAAACTGGAGGGCAATGGCGGAAAAAGCATTTGTATGGACCATTACCCCCTGCCGGATGGCGGCGGCGTGATCAAAGAGGCGTTTCTCCACGATGTTCTGGTGTTAGCCCACGCCACAAAGAATTACAACGAAACGGTTCCTGAGGAACAGCAGGCCACTATGGGCATCTGTCTGCAGACCTTCCGTGATGTATCTTTGCGGCTGCGGGATATTACATCCTCCAGCGACGTAACACTGCAGATGTATACCGGTATGGCCTGCGGTGCACGGCTGTTTGAGTATTTCTGCTACAGAAGTATCGACGGCATCGGCCTGTTCGGAATCATTGATATGACCAGCCAACCCAGAATTTATGATCACATTCAGGAGGCAAACGAAAGAGCGCTTCCGTTCCAAAGAATTGTGTGTGCCTTTGATTGGTACGGCACGGCTGTAAACCACGGCAGTCAGAGCGGTATGGAGAATATTTTCGAGGTCGTGGAAAATATGACCGCGGAAGATACCGGTGTAATGACGGATATCGACAGCCGCTATGATGCCATCGTCGGCTGCTTCAAGCAGGGCGATCAGGATGGCTATATGGTGGTCAACTATACAGCGCCGGACCTGAATCTGACCAATGTGGTGACGCTGACCTTCCAGGATTGTGAAAATGTGCTGATCTACACCGAAGACGGTGTGCGTCAGCAAAATCTGGTGGATGGCGGGCAGCTTCGTCTGACGCTTGGCTGCGGTGAAGCTGCGTTTGTGATTCCTGTTTGATGTGGGGAGAACGAGAAATGAAACAAAAAACATATCGGCTTACATCGGATGCGGACATCAAGAAAAGTAAGCGCAGATCCAAAATCAATCGCAATGTTTTTATTGCCGTGATGATCATTCCGGCGCTTTACGGTATTTTCCGTTACGTTGCGGTGAATATGTATTCCATTTTGCTGGCATTTTCAGACGGTACACCCTTTAAAGACCCCTTCACCTTCCGTAACTTTAATATGTTTTGGACGGAGATGCAGGGAAACGGCACACTGGCAATGGCACTGACCAACACCCTGCAGTATTTCCTTGTGGGGATCATTCAGCAGTTTTTGTGTTATGTGGTGGCCTATTTCCTGTATAAAAAGATCCCCGGTCATAAGGTTTTCCGATTTGCTTTTTATCTGCCCTGTCTGATCGCACCTGTAATCTCTACAGCGATCTTTATGGAGCTGATTCGGGTAGGCGGCCCCATCTATAAGCTGGCACAAGAATTGTTTGGTATTACCTATAACGATTTGCTGTCCCGCCCGGAATCGGCGACCCACACCATTATCACTTATATGTTCCTGTCTGGCATCGGCACCAGCTATCTGATCTTCCTGGGCGCGATGAATCGGATCCCCAAGGAGATCATTGAAGCCGGTAAGCTGGACGGCTGCTCCACCTGGAGAGAGTTTTGGTCGCTGGTGTTCCCCCTGACCTTCGGTACCTATTCCACCTTCTTCCTGATGAGTCTGTGCGGCATTTTCGCGGCCAGCGGCCCCATCCTGTATATGACACAGGGCGGTGCCAACACCACGACCTTAGGCTTCTGGCTGTTTAGTCAGGTTATGGGTGACTCCTACAATTATCCGGCGGCAGTAGGCCTGGTCTTTACCATGCTGGGTATTCCCATACTGCTGCTGAGCCGACACATCATCAATAAAGTGAATCCGGAGGTGACGTACTGATGAGAAAAAATCGCTTGTCTATGCCCAAGGCGGCATGGCTGATCTTTGCATTATGTGCTGTTTACCTGCTGATTCTGCTGATTCCTTATGTGTATGCGTTTTTCGCCTCTGTTTCCGATTATAAGGAGTATTATTTCAGCATCTTTCCCTTCCCCAAGAACGGCCTGAAATTTTACAACTACATTGACGCGTGGAACAACCTGAGCTATGAAGGCAACGGTATTCCCCAAATGATCCTGCACAGCCTTTGGTTCGCCGGCGGCGGTGCGGTGCTGGGCGTAACGCTTTCTACCTTTGGCGCCTATGTTTGCGCGAAGTACAAGTTCTTCGGCAGAAAATTTTTGTACTGGTTTGCCCTGATCACCATGATGATCCCGGTCGTGGGCAGTATGCCCAGTACACTCAAGTACGTTTCGGCGTTGGGCGTATACGATTCGCCCTTGTATGTGCTGGCGATGTGCCAAACCGTTAATGCGGCCTTCATTATTATGTACAGCTGCTTCCAAAGTGTGGATTGGGCGTATGCCGAATCGGCCTTTATTGACGGTGCCGGGCATTTCCGGGTATTCTTCAAGATTATGCTGCCCCAGGTTATTTCTCCTATGACAGCACTGATCTTGTCGGACTTCATTTTGTTCTGGGCGGATGTGGAAAGCTCGCTGGTCTACTATCCCAATCTGCCCACCCTGTCCACCGGCTTGTATCACTTCCGAAGCGATGTGATCACCGTAGCAGGTATGCAGCGGTATCCGGCATATTTTGCCGCTATATTGCTGTGCGTGATTCCCACCGTAACTTTGTTCGCCGTGTTCCAGAAGAAGCTGATGGATATTCAGATGTCCGGCGGAATTAAAGGATAAATTTGGAAAAGGAGTGTATATATTTATGAAAAAATGGCTTTGTTTATTGCTGGCAGTAGTGATGCTGCTGAGCCTGGCGGCTTGCGGCGGCGGTGGCAGCACCGGAAACGGCGACAGCGAAGATGACGAAAAATATGCAAACCGCAGCAAAAGATTTACCCTGTGCTACTACGAGGGCGGTTACGGCGCGGATTGGCTTCGTGCTGTAGTAACAGACTATATGGACAACATCAATCAGGATGTCTATATCAGCCTGAAGAACAGCACCGACAATGCGGTGGCAAGAGAAAAGATCACCACCCAAACCGGCACCTACGATATGTACTTTATCGAGGTGGATATGTTTAAAAAGTCCGCAGTGCTGGAGGAGCTGTCCGGCCTGCTGGAGATGGAAGTGCCCGGTGAAGCCGGTGTGAAGGTGAAGGACAAGATCGAGCCCCAGTGGCTTTCCTACTATGAAGAGGACGGCAGCTACTATCAGATGCCTGCCACCAACTTTATGGGCTGGAACTGGACCTACAACAAGACCCTGCTGGACAGCAAGCTGGGCGAGGGCAACTGGGCGCTTCCCAGAACCACCGAGGAGCTTTTCGCACTGGGCGAAAAGCTGTTTGAAAAGGATGTATTTCTGACCGCCTTTGCCGGTAAGGATACCACCGGCGGTGCCGATTACCTGCGTTACTGCTACGAGGTATGGTTTGCGCAGATGACCGGTATGGAGGGCTACAACAACTACTTTAACTGCCTGTATAACAATAACGGCACCTACGAGCTGGCGAAGGATTACCCCCACAACATTGTGGAGCACAGAAATGCCATCGAAAAGACCTATGCCGTTGCCCAAACCCTGTGCCAGGGCCGTAACGGCATGGAGTTTATCCACTCCAAATCGGAAAGCCTGACCTTCCTGGATGCCCAGTTCCTGCTCAATCAGGGCAGCTTCCGCGGCGCACAGGAGTATCCCATCGCATTTTACTATAACGGCGCATCCGCACAGCAGGAGATGACCGACTATGTGAAGGACGGCATCATTCAGCAGCAGGATGTTCGGATGATGAAGATGCCTGTCATCAGCTCCATCATCGAAAGAACGCCCAGCATCAAAGACGATGCGACCCTGGCTGCGGTAGTGGATTACGCAGACGGAAAGGGCCAGCTTCCTGAGGGCGTGACCCAGGAGGATGCCGCCATCGTGACTGAGGCACGGAATATGATGGCTGAGCTGGTTTGCCGTGAGTTTGTGGTGACCAAAAATGCGCAGAACAAAGAAGATATTTTGAATTTTATGGCCTACCTGACCTCCGACAGAGCGCAGCTGATCGCCGCACAGCACTGCAACGGTCTGCCTGTGCTGAACTATGGCTATGTACCTACTGAGGAAGAGCTGGGCTTTGCCTTCACAGAGTTTACACAGAGCGTTTACGACATTTTGGACAGCGCTCTGGTGGTGGATATTGCCAAGTTTGACAAGCCCGTGCACCTGGCTGTGGGATTGAGCTGGTATAAGGATACCTCTGTTAGCGGCGGCACGCTGTCCGGCAACCTCTACATCAAAAACGCACTGACCGCAGATGAGATCTATGAGAGCACCCTGCAGGCATATTCTGCTACCTGGAAGGATCGGATCGAGCAGTTCCTGGTTCAGCAGGGGCAGTAATCTGAGGACTTTTTATGAAAAAATATAAGACATCGGCCATAAAATGGGGGATCCTGGTGATTCTGACCGTATGCCTGATGCTGTGCTGTGCTGCCTGCGGCGGATCGGAGAAGATTCGGATCGAGGGCGTTTTGGAGGACGGCGCGGTCATTGAGTATACCGGCGAAGCGATCCAGTTTCCCATGGCTTGCGTGGAGGATCAATCGGGGAATATCGTCTCCTATGATGTGCGCTACCAGGTGGTAGACCTGGCAGACAAAAGCACGGTAGAAGATGAATATGCCACCTTTGATCTGAAAACCGGCGAATATCAGATCAAGTATATTTATGCGAAGGATCAGTCGGTATCCAAGACGGTGCATTTCTCCGTAAAGGACACCGTCAGTCCCTCTGTGGAATTTTTAGATATCCCCAACGGCCTGTTTTTGCAGAGCATCACCGAGGATACGGTCAACAAGCTGCCCCTTTACAGCATTGAGGACGCTTCCTCCAATGACGGCATTGATTTGGTCTGCAAGCTGACCTTCAAGGGGGAAGGGGATACGGATTTCAGAGAGTATCCTTACCGTCAGATCAACAATTCCTATGAAATTACCGAATTTGGCGTCTTCCGCTATGAGCTGACGGCTACCGATATCTACGGCAATCAAACTGTAGAGGTGGCCCAGTGGAAGGTGAAGGATCGGCAGTGGATGCCTGCTCAGCTGCCCGGCGAGGACATTTTGGCGGATTATTCCGTCGAAGGCTATTGTAACCTGGTGGAGGGCGGCGATGCCAATCAGTACTATAAGATCGGCGACGATTATTATGACAGCCATCTGGAGGAGTTCCAGGGCGCCCAGGGCGTTCTGAAGATAGAACTGTCCTTTAATGAGTCGGCGGGCTATGGTAATAACACCATCCGTCTGCGTCTGCCCCGTACTTTTACCCAAAAGGATCTGCAGGGAAAATATTTGGCAGTGCGGATGTATGTAGAGGGCGAGCACATTAAGGAGAGCTTCCTGTTTGCCGGCAACAATGTAGCCTTCCGGCAAGAGGATGCCACCACCAGAGCCTTCACCACTGCCGTTACCGGCCTGGAGACCGGGGCGTGGAAGACCTACTATTTGGAAGCGGATATGGTGGAGCACATCGGTATGTATCCCAATGCCACCTACAATCCCAATACCACCTTCTACGAAGGCGGTGACCCTGCCGATTCCATCCAGCTGTGCTTCCACAGAGAGGCAGGATACTTTAACAATATGGTGCTGTATGTAGACAGCATCTCCATTGCGGATTTCCTGCCGGATACAGAGCTGACCATTTCCGGCACACAGGCAAGCTGGACGAAGGTCGAAGGCGCTGTGGGTTATCGCATTGACCTGAACGGCACGCAGAGCGTGGTGCAGGAAACCCAGATCCAGCTGCCCGGTGAAAAGGGCTTTGTGCGCGTGACCCCGATGGGTAACGGCGTGACCACCCTGGATGCCCAAACCGTAACAGGCGTTTACGGTGTGGACCCCGGTGACAGCCTTGCAAAATTCGACGATCCGCTATACATCGACCTGTTTACCGATATTTTAAAATTCAGCACGGAAGCAGAGCATAACGGATACCGACCGGTATCTTTAAACGGCACACTGCTGTCAGAAGGCGTGCAGATGGATATCGGCACCGGCTCCTGGGGCGTGGTTAGTGGTGTGCGCCTCCTGTTCCCCAAAGCACAGCAGAAGGGAAGCAATACCACCATGGTGCTGAATATGATGCTGAGCAATGCGGATTATGACCAGATCCGTGTGTACGACTATCAGGGAAAGCCCTTGGGCGTTTTGAAGCTGAACGATGCGGACGCAGGTCAGTTCCGTGAATACGAGCTGGACATTTCGGCATACAACGGAAAGCTGGAAGGCGTGCAGCTGATTTTTGGACCCAACGGCAGCTTCACCTCTGTCAGTGGCGGTGTTTCCGTCACCTTCAAGGAGATCAGCCTGAAAAATACCTACTATCCCATTACCGTAAACGGCCAAAGCCTGATGTGCGCGGGCAACCGCAAGCTGGTTCCCGGCTTCAGCAATAAGGACCTGGTGCAGTTCACCACGTTCTACAACTTCGGTGTTGGCTACAGTGATACCCCGCTGAGCTTCTCCGGCACAGTGCTGGTGGATGGCAAGCAGGTAAAGGACAGTGCACTGACTGTAGTGGGCTATCCGAACACTGATACCATCTGCTTCAAAGTGCCCCATAACGGCAAGATCCTGACCATTATGAAGGGCTCTGTAGTCTACTACGGCGGCATTGCCGTCAAGGTGGAGGATACCTTCAATGCTTACTGGGACGGCAGTAAATGGGTGCGGGTGGCAAATATCCCGTCTCCCCCTGCCACAGAATATGTAACGGTCAGCGACGGCACCCAAAAGGTTGTAGAAAATAAGGGCGCATTGGAGCCCGGTTATACCGCTGAAGGCGTAGTGCAGTTTTTGAATGTCTACGATTTCGGCGTTGGCGCAGATGATACACCGCTGCAATTTGAAGGCACGGTGATGCTGGACGGACAGATTTTCCGTTCCCCGCTGTTTGTGGGTTATCCCAATAATGCCACCATCGCGCTGAAAGCCCCCCATCAGGGCAAGCTGCTTACCATTTTGAAGGATGCTGTGATCTACTACGGTGATGCGGCCTTTGTGGTCACCGAAACCTTCAATGCCAAGTGGGACGGCAGCAGCTGGAGTGCTGTTTCCGAAGTCCCGCCGATCCCGGAAACCCAATACATCACCTTAAGTGACGGCACGACCAGAGAATTGATGGCGACCGTGACCCTGGTTCCCGGCTTCACAATGGATACCTTGGTGCAATTCCCCGATATTTATGATTTTGGCGCACCGGCAGACAGCACACCCATCGGCTTCGAGGGTACAGTTCTGCTGCAGGGCGTCAAGGTAAATGACCCCTCCGTTAACGGCTACTTAAACTCCACCACCATCGGCTTGGAGAAGCTGAATCACAAGGGAAAAGTGGTCACGGTGATGGAAGGCGCAGTTTTCTACAATGATACTGCCGCCGTGCAGGTGCAGACCACCTTTAACGGGGTATGGGACGGCACTTCCTGGACGGAAGTCAGTGAGATTCCCGAGCCCAGCCTGCCCCAGGAGGGGAGCCTGAGCTTCCAATACCGCTACGGCACGGGCAACCTGATCCAGGTCAATACCAATCTGCCGGCTACCATCCCGGTGGCCAACTTCACCACCGGAGATAACGGCTGCTCCATTGATGAAAGCGCAAATCGGTATCAGCAGGTGGGCTGGATCGGTATGGACAATGTGGACGGCGTGATCGTGCTGACCTTCCACTTCAATAACGCCTTCAGCGCAGGCCAGGATTATTTCCTGCCCGCAGGCGCAGTCTTCGGCTTTACCGATGGCAGCAAGTTCACGCTGGACAAGAATTATACCTTCTCCTATGACGGCACGGTGTGGACGCTTAGTGAGAGTCAGGAGCCTCCTGTCATCGAGCCCTCCGATCCCGTTGATCCCCCCGCACCGGAGGAAGGCGTGCTGAATCTGCAGTATCGCTACGGTGCTGCCACTCTGATTCAGGTCAATACCGACCTGCCTGCCACCACCCCCTGTGTCAACTTCCTGGCAACAGACAATGGCTGCAGCATCGACCAGTCTGCAAACCTGTATCAGCAGGTGGGCTGGATCGGTATGGACAATGTGGATGGCGTGATCGTACTGACCTTCCACTTCAATAGTGCTTTCAGCGCAGGACAAACCTACTTCCTGCCTGCAGGCGCCGTCTTCGGTTTCACCGATGGCAGTAAGTTTACGCTTCACAAGGATTATACCTTCACCTTTGACGGTACATCCTGGACAATGACTGCCACCGAGGAAGAGGAGCCGCCTGTTACCGAGCCCACCTTGCCGGTGCTGAGCTTTACCATGAAGGGCGGCACCAGCAAGATCATTCAGGTATACACCGACCTGCCGGAAACTACCCCCTGCGCAGACTTTACGGCAGAGGATAATGGGTGCTTGATTGACGAAACCGGCAACGTGCAGGCACTGAAGAATATTAAAATGCGGCTCAGCGACGGTCAGATCTACTTTATGATCTGGTTTAACGACGCATTTACCGCCGGTCAAACGTATACTTTGCCCGCGGGCAGCATCTTTGGCTTTACCGATGGCAACAAGTACGAGCTGGATAAGAATTACATCTTCACCTACAATGACGGATGGTCCATGGAGGTGACAGAGCCGGAGGAAAACACCCTGTCCCTCCAGCTGCGCTACGGCACGGGCAACCTGATCCAGCTGAACACCAATCTGCCGGAAGAAACACCCTGTGTCAATTTTCTGGTGTCCGATAACGGCTGTGTCATTGACGAAAACGCAAACCAGTATCAGCGCATCGGCTGGATCGGGATGGACAAGGCTGACGGCACGGTGATTCTGACACTGCATTTCAACGCGGCATTTAAAGCTGCACAAACGTATATCCTGTCTGCAGGCAGCGTCTTCGGTTTTACCGATGGAAACAGCTACGCGCTGGACAAGGATTACACCTTCACCTTTGACGGCAGCAGCTGGTCGGTGAATTGAGCGTCATTTCGGAAAGGCGATGCTTTTTCGTGTCGCCTTTCCCTAAAATACAAGAAATGAGGGAACACTATGCAAACCGGTAAAAAACTGTGCGCGATTCTCTTAACCCTGTGTATGCTGGTGGGCGTACTGCCTGCAAGCGTACTGGCCGCAGGAACAAACACCGAAGTGATCGGTCAGCAGCTGATGCTGGGCGATGACCTGTGTATGCACCTGCACACCAATGTCAGCCAGGAGCTGGCAAACCCGGTGGCCACCATTTCCGTAGCCGGAGTGGTTGCCGCAACCTACAACATTCGGGAAATGACTGCCCAGGAAAACGGCAGCTATGACCTGTCCGTTCATTTAGGCGCGCCGCAGATGGCCGATGTGATCAATCTGCGGATCGTTGACGGTGAAACGGAGGTTCTGAATGCGGATTATTCCATTCAGAGCTACATCCACTATCTGCTCGAAAACAACTACACCGACGAAACCAAGGCACTGGCCAAGAGCCTTTTGCACTACGGTGCAAAGGCACAGCTGTATTTCGGCTACAATACAGCAAATTTGGCAGACGAAGACTATAAGATCGAGGTAGAAAGCACCATCGGTTCCGAAGTCCCCGGTGTTGTGGTAGACGGAAGTGTTTCGGGAATCAAGTACTATGGCAGCTCTATGGTATTTCGTTCCAAGATCGCCATCCGTTACTACTTTGCAACCGATGCAGCAACCGGCTACACCTATAAGGTGGACGGCGTTGAGATCCAGCCCACCATGAAGCAGGGACAGTGCTACATCGAGGTTGCCAACATTAACCCCGATCAGATGGACCGGGAAATGCTGGTAGAGGTATCTGACGGCACTTCCCAGCTGAGCTTCAGCTACAGCCCCAACGCATACATCACCCGTATGTACAACCGGGCTACCACCGACAGCAAATTAAAGGATCTGCTGGTAGCCGCAAAGCACTATTTTGACGCGGCAAAGGTCTTTACCGGCGTGGCAGAAAACCGCACCGGCGCTTTGAGCCTGCAGTATCGCTACGGCACGGGCAACCTGATTCAGATCAACACCAACCTGCCCGCAGATACACCTTTGGCAAACTTCACCACCTCCGATAATGGATGCTCCATCGATGAGAGTGCAAACCGGTATCAGCAGGCGGCTTGGATCGGAATGGACAATGCAAGCGGCACCATCGTGCTGACCTTCCATTTCAACGGCGCTTTTGAAGCCGGTCAGACCTACACCCTGCCCAAGGGCGCGATCTTCGGCTTTACCGACAACAGCAAGTACACACTGGACAAAAACTACACCTTCACCTTTGACGGCTCCGGCTGGACTATGGCGACTGCAGAGCCTGCCATGACCATGGAGTACCGCTGGGGTAACGCAAACACCATCCAGTACAACACCAACCTGCCTGTAGAGACCATCGGCGGCGACTTCCTGGCCGATGCCAACGGCTGTCAGCTGGCTCAAAGCGGCGATCAGAACGTGGGCTGGATCTCTATGGCAAATGCAGACGGCACCGTGGTTTTGACCTTTAACTTTAACGCAGCCTTTGCAGAAGGCGGCAGCTATACCCTGGCTGCGGGATCTGTGTTTGGCTTCACTGACGGCAGCAAGTATCAGCTCAACGAAGATGTTACCCTGTACTGGGACGGCAGCAATTGGAGCACTACTGAGCCTGTCAAGGAAATCACCATGGAGTACCGCTGGGGTAACGCAAGCACCATCCAGTACAATACCAACCTGCCTGTAGAGACTATCGGCGGCGACTTCCTGGCAGATGCCAACGGTTGTCAGCTTGCCCAAAGCGGCGATCAGAACGTGGGCTGGATCTCCATGGCAAATGCAGACGGCACCGTGGTTTTGACCTTCAACTTTAACGGAGCCTTTGCAGTTGGCGGCAGCTATACCCTGGCTGCGGGCTCTGTGTTTGGCTTCACTGACGGCAGCAAGTATCAGCTCAATGAAGATGTCACCCTGTACTGGGACGGCAGCAATTGGAGCACTACTGAGCCTGTCAAGGAAATCACCATGGAATACCGCTGGGGTAACGCAAACACCATCCAGTACAACACCAACCTGCCTGCAACCACGCCGATCGCCAACTTCACCGCTTCCGAGAACGGCAGCAACCTGATTCAGACTGCCAACCAGTATCAGAATGTGGGCTGGATCGGTATGGCTGATGCAGAGGGCACCATCGTACTGACCTTCAACTTTAACGTCGAATTTGCAATCGGTCAGAATTACATTCTGTCTGCCGGCTCTGTCTTCGGCTTCACCGATGGCAGCAGCTACACCCTGCCTGCGGATGTAAACCTGTACTGGGACGGCACCAGCTGGGGCACTGAACCTCCTGCTGTGGAGCCGGAAGTGGGCAGCCTGAGCTTTAGCTACCGTTACGGCACAGAAAAGCTGATCCAGGTCAACACCGACCTGCCTGCCACCACCCCCTGTGTCAACTTCCTGGCAACCGACAACGGCTGTCAGATCGATCAGTCTGCCAACCAGTATCAGCAGGTGGGCTGGTTCGGTATGGCCAATGCAGAGGGCACCATCGTGCTGACCTTCAACTTCAATAGTGCTTTCAGCGCAGGACAGACCTACTTCCTGCCCAAGGGCGCGATCTTCGGCTTCACCGATGGCAGCAAGTATGCGCTGGATAAAGATTACACCTTCATCTTTGACGGCAGCAACTGGAGCATTGTGGAGCCGCAGCCTGAGGTTCAGAATATCAACCTGACCTACCGCTGGGGTAACAATAACACCATTCAGTACAACACGGACCTGCCTGCAACCACGCCGCTCGCCAGCTTCACCGCTTCCGAGAACGGCAGCAACCTGATCCAGACCGCCAATCAGTATCAGAATGTAGGCTGGATCGGGATGGACAATGTGGATGGCACCATCGTTCTGACCTTCCACTTTAACGGCACATTCAATGCAGGCGAAAATTATGTACTGTCTGCCGGCTCTGTCTTCGGCTTCACCGATGGCAGCAGCTATACACTGCCCGCCGATGTAGATCTTTACTGGAACGGCTCTGTATGGAGTGACGATCCCGTCATTACTCTTGATTACCGCTGGGGTAACGCAAATACCATCCAGTACAACACCAACCTGCCTGCAACCACGCCGATCGCCAACTTCACCGCTTCCGAGAACGGCAGCAACCTGATCCAGACTGCCAACCGGTATCAGAATGTGGGCTGGATCGGTATGGACAATGTGGATGGCACCATCGTTCTGACCTTCCACTTTAACGGCACATTCAATGCAGGCGAAAATTATGTACTGTCTGCCGGCTCTGTCTTCGGCTTCACCGATGGCAGCAGCTACACCCTGCCTGCGGATGTAAACCTGTACTGGGACGGCACTTCCTGGGGTGCAGATGCTCCCGAAGTGAAGGATGTTCTGGATGAGAGCAACTTCACAGGCGGTGATGTGATCACCTTCGCCGACCTGCCGGTGGACGGCAACAATGCCGCCAAGCTGGCTGAGTATGTGGCACTGGGCTTCAACACCTCTTTGATTGCAGAGGACCACACCAATGCACAGGGTCCGGATGAGCGCTACAGCGTCTCTCTGCAGACCGCCAACGAGCCTTCCGACATCCTGAGCTTTACTTATCGCTACGGCACGGGTAACCTGATCCAGGTCAATACCAACCTGCCCTCTGATACGCCTTGCGTCAACTTCACCGTTGGTGACAACGAGTGTGATATTGACCAGTCCGGTAATACTGTGCAATGGGTTGGCTGGATCGGTATGGACAATGTGGACGGCGTGATCGTCCTGACCTTCCACTTCAATAACGCCTTTACCGCCGGACAGAGCTATGTGCTGCCCAAGGACGCACTCTTTGGCTTCACCGATGGCAATATGTACCTGCTGGATGGCGACTACACCTTCACCTTTGACGGCACCAACTGGAGCACCGACTGCTCTGTGCTGAAGATGTCCCTCAATTCCGGTGCTGCCAAGTATATGCAGCTGAAGACCAACATTCCCACAGGCTTAAGCTACGGCGACTTCCTGGTGGGTGACACTTCAAAGGGCAACCTGATTCTGGAGAAGTCTGACGGCGCAATGGATGTGGCGTGGTTTAGCTACAGCGAGCTTAGCGGCGCGGTGTATCTGACACTGAACTTTAACGGCTATCAGAAGCCCGGCACCCGGTACACCCTGAAGGCCGGCACCACCCTGAAGGCCGGCGACAAAGTCTACACCACCGATCGGGATTACATTTTGACCGTGCAGAACGATTATCTGTCCGCTTTGGAGAATCTGAATAATGCAGGTCTGAAGGTATGGATCCGGAACCACCACAACACTTCTGATTACTTTACCACAGAGCTGACCGCAGCACTGAAGCTGTATGAGGATACCATCGACGGCTTCTATATGACCGACGAGCCCTTCCAGACTGCCGCTATGCTGCAGGCATCCGGTCAGACCGGCGCAGGCGACCTGGAGTCTATGACCGCAGTCAGAGATTGGTTTAATCAGAACTTTGCAAATAAGTACTTCCATGTCAACCACGTGCCCATCAGCTCCTGGGATCACTACACCGGCGTAAACGGTGAAACTTTGAGCACCATTGATGCGGCAGGCTACCGGAACTTCCTGACACTCTATAAGCAGAACTTCAACGATCTGCTGACAAGCGCCTCCGGCACTTCTGTCAGCTTCGACAACTATCCCTTCGTTCACGACCAGGGCAAGTACGGCGGCTTCCTGGGCTTTGGCGGCACCTTCGAAAGCGGTATTCAGGATACCTACCTGCTGAACTGCCTGATCGCTGCCCAGGTGGCAGGTGAGGACGACTTCGGCCTGTGCATCCAGACCTTCGAGGCCACCGACCAGAAGAACAATACCACCCGTGACATTGTATCTGCCGCAGAGGTTTCTCTGCAGCTGTACACCGGCTTCGCTATGGGCGCAGACGTGTTTGAGTACTTTGCCTACAATTCTAACAGCACCTTCAGTGCTATTATGAACCAGGACGGCAGCAAGCGCATCTATGACCTGGTGAAGGAAGGCAACAACGCTCTGTGCTTCGCAGATGTGGTCAATTCCTTCGCTTGGAACGGTATCGTGACCAGCGCCGGTTCTTCCAACAACCACAATGGCGATGCCTTCAACAGTGTTGCCGATATGGTTTTGACCAATGACACCAACGGTGTGCTGGACAGCTACTCCTCCACAGATGATGCCATCATCGGCTGCTTCACCAAGGACGGCCTGAACGGCTATATGCTGGTCAACTACAATGACCCGGCTGCTGTTACCGGCAACAACTCGGTGACTGTAACCTTCGCTGATTGCACCCGTGCCAGAGTTTATACGCAGGCAGGCGGCGTGCTGACCAGTGAAGTGGTAGAGCTGACCAATGGCAGCTATACCGCAACCCTGGCTCCCGGCGCAGGCTGCTTCATCATCCCCGCATAACATAAAAGAGAGGGGGTGTTGCAAAATGCAACACCCCCTCAGAGGGCAAGGAAGCGCCAAACCGTCAAAACATATACAAAACTGCAATGCAGCGGTCTGTTTCTAAATGCAGTAGAGGCGGACCGGTACGTTGTAAAAACGCTCAAGTGAGGACAAAACGATGGAAAACAAGTTTATCAGACTGGCGGATCTGCCGCCGGACCCCACAAACGCAGAAGACCTGAAGCATTACAAAGCCCTTGGGATGAATGTGTGCCTGCTGACAGAGGATCAGGTGAAGCTGGTAGCCGATGGCGGGCTCAACCCGGAATACGGGCAGGCCATCCAAAACATTTCTGATGCCGGTATGCAGGTTTGGATTCGGAATATGTTTAACGATGCGGACTATTTTGAGTGCGCCGAGGATAAAACCGGCTCCAACTACGGCTGGAGCTACGAAATGAAAAAGCGGCAGATCACCGATGAATTTCGCCGTTTTCCCGGGGTTACCGGCTTTTATATGGCAGACGAGGCTTATATGTATCAGCTGCCGCAGGCTGTGAACATCGACTGGATGCGGTCAGACAGTCACTTGTATGCATCCTTTGATCAGCTTACAAAGCTGGTGGATTGGAAAAACAAGTACTATCCCCGGGCCTTTTTCCACATGAATCATGTCCCCGGTGCCAGCTGGGACCATTATCTGCCCCGTGACGGAAAGATTTACGATTACGAGGATTTTCTGACAGAGTATGCCAATGTGATCCTGAAGCGGCTGAAGGGCTGTGGCAGGAGTCTTTGCCTTGACAATTATCCGTTCATCGGCGAAAACTATATGGAAAAGGATTATTTGTTCGACCTGATGACCGCCGCAAAGGTGACCAGAGCCTACAATGAGCAAGCGGCGCAGGAGGATCAGGCGGTGTTCGGCATCTGTATCCAGACCTTCAAGGCAAAATCTATGTTTGACGACCGCAAGCGGGATATTACCATGCCGGAGGAAGTTTCGCTGCAGATGTTTGCAGGTATGGCACTGGGTGCAAGACTGTTTGAGTATTTCTGCTACCGCAGCTACAATCGGGAGATGTTCGGCATATTAGATCCCGACGGCAACGATCGGATCTATGACATCGTAAAAACTGCCGGTGACCGTGTGGCGTATTTTGAGCCCATTTGCAGCCGGTATGACAGCATCGGCGGCTATATGGTGCCCGGCAGTCTATACAGCTATAATACCTCTGCGATGGTGATGGCAAAAGATTTATTCTGCAAACCCTTTGACATTGGCGTCGAAAGCCAGTATGATACATTGGTAGGCTGCCTTACCCGGGGCAGTGAAAAGGCCTATATGCTGGTAAACTACACCGATCCCATCCGCAAAGCAACCAGTCAGGTGGTTTTGCACGGAAACGGCGTACAGCAGCTACGGCTTTATAAGGACGGAAAGGAATCGCTGCTGCAGGCAGAAAACGGTTGCTTTACGGTCACACTGGAGCCGGGTAACGCCGCACTGATCACTTGGTGAGGAGTTTGCAAAATGATCGTAAAACAGTATATTCGGGATTTTGAACAGCTTGGTTTTGGTATGTTTGTCCACTTTGGCATTTACAGCCAGCAGGCAAAAGGGGAGTGGTTGCAAGCGCTCCACGGCGTTCCTGTCCAAACATACGAGCAGCTGGCACAGACCTTTGATCCCCGCCCTGACTGGGCTGTGGAGCTGGCAAAAACCGCTAAAAAAGCCGGCTGTAAATACATTAACATCACCACCCGCCATCACGATGGCTTTTCTCTGTTTGATACCTGCGGCCTGAGCGACTATGATGCGCCTCACACCGCCTGCGGCAGAGATCTGATTCGGGAATTTGTGGATGCCTGCCGGGCAGAGGGGCTGATTCCCTTTTTCTACCATACCCTGATGGACTGGCATCACCCGGATTATGAGCAGAATTTCCCCCGGTATTTGCAGTACCTGCGGGACAGTGTGGAGATCCTGTGCAAGAATTACGGCAAAATTGGCGGATTGTGGTTTGACGGGATGTGGCACAAGCCGGATGCGGATTGGCAGGAGGATGCGCTGTATGAAACCATCCGCCGCCACCAGCCGGAGGCAATGATCATCAATAATACCGGCCTGTCGGCATTGGGTGCGTTGGGCCATATCGAGCTGGACAGTGTGACCTTTGAACGGGGAAAGCCCCAGCCGCTGAATATGGAGGGGGCTCCGAAATATGTGGCCAGTGAAATGTGTGAGATCACCTGTGATCACTGGGGCTACGCGGGCGAGGACCTGAATTACAAAAGCACCGGTCAGTTGATTCGGGAGCTGGCGGATTGCCGCCGCTACCGCAGCAATATGCTGATGAACGTGGGCCTGATGGGCGATGGCAGCATCAGTCCCATAGATGCGCAGATTTTTGGCGTGTTGGGTCGCTGGGTCTCCTATTTTGACGAGGCCATCCGCAAGCCTGCGCCTACAGACATTGTGATCGAGGGAAAGCCCAACGATTTTATACTCCGTGACGGCAGTACATATTACCTGTTCTGCTACGACCTGCCGATGGTGGCAGACGCCAACGTTGCAATGTACACCACTGCCGAGTACGACAGCAAATTCCGCCTGAAGGATCCTATCCGCAGTGTCACCTGGATGGATAACGGCGAAAAGGTGGAGTTCCATCAGGAAGGGGAGGAGACGGTGGTAAAGACCGTGCCCTTCATCTACGGCAGAAGCCTGGTGGTGCGTGTGGCAAAAATTGAAACACAGGAAAAATGCTGTGATTAAGCGGCCTTCCTTGTTCTACAAGCGCATATTGTTTGAGGGCGTGTCAAGACAAGTTTTTGACACGCCCTCTTAAAATGAAGACCGGGACAAATGCCTTGTCCCGGTCAAAAAATATTATTGCGTAAGCATATTTCTGAATTGCTCCATATACCGCTGCGCGGGGATGTTCCAGCTGAAATCCTGCTCCATATCTCTTTTTTGCAGAGCGCGGAAGCCGTCCCGATTGTCCCGATACAGATGCAGGGCGCGGGTCAATGCCCCATAGAAATCGTCGGCATTGTAGCTTTGGAAGGTGAAGCCCAGTCCGCCGTTGCCGTTTTCGTCGGCAGGGGGAACAGTGTCCCGCAGACCGCCGGTGGCGTGCACCACAGGCACAGTGCCGTAGCGCATGGCGTTCATTTGGCTCAGACCGCAGGGCTCACTCTTGGAGGGCATCAGATAGATGTCGCCGCCGGCGTAAATGCGGGAGGCAAGCCCTAAATTGAAGGTGATCTTGGCAGCTACACGGTCGGGGAATTCGTCTGCAAGGTTGCGGAAGAAGTCCTCAAAGTGGCTTTCTCCGGTGCCCAAAATGAGCAGCTGGCAATCCTCCTCCCACAGCATTCTGCGGGCAATATAGCACAGCAGGTCCAGACCCTTGTGGCCTGCAAGGCGGGTGACCATCACCATCAGCGGCACATCCGGCTTTACAGGCAAACCCACCTCCTGCTGCAATGCGGCCTTGCAGGCGGCCTTGCCCTCTATAAAGGACTCCGCATTGTAGTGGGCGGGAAGTGCCTTGTCGGTTTCGGGATTGAATACGCCGGTGTCGATGCCGTTGGTAATGCCGGTGAGCTTCCAGGAAGCTTCGGAAAGCACGCCGTCCAGGCCGTGGGCATAATAGGGATACATCAGCTCCCGGGCGTAGGATTCAGAAACGGTGGTGACCAGGTCTGCAGTTTCAATCGCACCCTTCATCAGATTGACTGCACCGCCCATATCCATCACGCTCCGATATTCCCAGGGCAGGCACAGCACATCGTCAAAGTAATTGCCGTGTCCCCAGCCCTGATATTCCACGTTGTGGATGGTGAACATACATTTGGTATTGGGGAACAGGGGACGGTAGTGGGCCTTTAGGAAGGTGGGCACCAAGGCGGTCTGCCAGTCGTTACACTGGATCACGTCCGGTGCGCCCAGTGTTACCAGTGCATCCAGGCAGGCTTTGGAGAAAAACGCATAGCGCTCGCTGTCGTCACCGTGCCCGTAAATGGCGGCTTCCCGTCCGCCGAAGTAGTACTGGCTGTCAATGAAGTAGACCTGCACGCCGTCGGTGCGGCCCTTCAGCTTCATGATGCCGGCATATTGCTGCCGCCAGCCCAGTGCCACATAAAACTGCGCCACCTGCTCTACTTCATATTGGGGATTATACTTGATTTTGTTGTAGTAGGGCAAAATCAGGGTCACTTCGTTACCGGGGATGCGGGCCAGCGCGGCGGGCAGAGCCTCCATCACGTCGCCGAGACCGCCGGATTTTACATAAGGTGCGCCCTCGGAGGCGAGAATTGCGATTTTCATACAGTGTCTCCTCTTTTGATGATGATGGGGGTGGTGGCGGTGCCGATCAGCTTTGTGCCGGGACGGACGGTGACATCCTTGTCCAAAATCACATATTTCAGCTTAGCGCCTTCGCCAATTACGGTGTCGTTCATGATCACACAGTGCTCGACCTCTGCATCCTTATCCAGGGTCACCTGACGGAAGATGATGCAGTTTTCGGCCTTGCCCTTCAGCACACAGCCGTCGGCAATGATGCAGTCTTTAATTTCACTGTCTGCGCCGTAGTAGCAGGGTACCCGGTCACGCACCTTGGTGTAAACGGGGTGATTGCCCACAAACAGGTCGTGACGCACTTCCTTTTGAATGAGGGCAAGGGAATTTTGGAAGTATTCTTCCGCGGTTTCTGTGAACAGCGCCACACCGTCAAAGGGGTATACGTTGACAGTGATGTCACCCTTCTGCCACAGATTCAGCACCAGATCCCGGTCCATGTGGTACAGGTTGTGGGCAATGTGCTCCCGTACCTGTGCCATCAGCCAGGGCTTGGACAGCACATAGATGTCCATACCGGCCAAATAGTCCTTCGGCGCACAGTAGTCTACAGCCAGGTCGGCGATCTCACCGCCTGCATCCAGCTTCACGGCCAGGTCTAACTGCCGTTTGCCGTTGCAAATACCGTCCTTGGCAACCACGGTAATATCCCGACCGCTTTCTACATGCGCCCGCAGAACCTTTTTCAGGTCGATGTTGCAAAGCACAGCGGCGTCGATCATCACCACCAGATCCTCATCGCCCTTTTCCAAAATGGGCAGTGCGGTATAAATGGATTCCAGCTTGCCGCGGTAGTTGTCCACTGTGGAAGCGGCATAGGGCGTGATGTATTCCAAGCCACCCTCTTCCAGCTCCAGACCCCATTCTTCGCCGGAGCCTACGTGGTTGATCAGGGACTGATAGTTCTGACGGGTGATCAGGCCCACGTGACGCACACCGGCGGAGGCCAAATTGGAAAGGGCAAAGTCTACCTGGCGGTAACGACCGCCGTAGGGCAGGCTGGCCATGGTACGCATATCAGTCAGCGCACCCAGCTTGGCATCGTTTGCAAAAATGATACCCATAACATTCATAGCCATATCCTCCTTAAATCATCTCGCCGGGCTGCAGAACGGCATTCGGCGCCAGAACTGCACCCTTGGCGGTGACACTGATCTGCATTTTCTCGTCGGAATTGAAGCAACCGCCTACCACGGCATTTCTGCCAATGCGGCTGTCTTCGCCCAAAATGGCGTGACGGACAATGGCGCCGGGCTCGATCACCACGCCGGGCATCACCACACTGTCCTCTACCACGGCGCCTTCACCGATGGTACAGCCTATGGAGATCACACTGTGATGCACCTTGCCGTAGACTTCACAGCCTTCTGCAATAAAGCTGTTGTCGATGGT
Organism: Oscillospiraceae bacterium; assembly: GCA_017621795.1. Taxonomy (GTDB): domain Bacteria; phylum Bacillota; class Clostridia; order Oscillospirales; family Oscillospiraceae; genus Faecousia. Next base: position 37,622 of record JAGASJ010000098.1, read on the forward strand.
GGCGTGGGCATCGATATAAGAGGAAGGCTGGGCGTTGTTACGGGCGTAGATCTTGCTGCGCTCGTCACCGCGAATGTTAAATTCAGGGTCGTCACCCAAAAGCTCCATATTGGCTTCCCACAGGGAATCAATAGTACCCACGTCCTTCCAGTAGCCGTTAAAGGAGTAGGCCATCAGCTTGTGACCGGCGTTGAGCAGGTTGGGGATGATGTTCTTGCCAAAGTCGTTGGAGGAATTTGCGTCTTCCTCGTCGGCGATCAGAAACTCCCGCAGAACGCTCCAGTTGAATACGTAGATACCCATGGAGGCGTTGGTGGACTTGGGCTTTTTGGGCTTTTCCTCAAACTCGTAGATGGAGCCGTCGGGATTGGTGTTCAGGATGCCGAAGCGGGAGGCCTCCTTCAAAGGCACATCACGCACAGCGATGGTGCAGGAGGCACCGTTTTTCTCGTGGTAAGCCACCATGGCAGCATAGTCCATCTTGTAGATATGGTCGCCGGAAAGGACTACCACATAGTCCGGGTCGAAGCGCTCAATAAAGTCTATGTTCTGATAAATGGCATTGGCAGTGCCCTTATACCAGCCGCTTTTCTTGTCGTGGCGTTCGTAGGGGGGCAGAACCTGGGCACAGCTATGGGTCTTGTTCAGGCCCCAGGGTTGACCGTTGCCGATGTATTCGTTCAGTTCAAGGGGCTGATACTGGGTGAGGATCCCCACCGTATCAATGCCGGAGTTTACGCAGTTACTCAGAGGGAAGTCAATGATGCGGTATTTACCGCCGAAGGGGACGGCGGGCTTGGCTGTTTTCTCCGTCAAAACCTTTAGTCGGCTGCCTTGGCCGCCGGCAAGAAGCATTGCGATGCAGCGTTTTTTCTGGAAGTACATATAAGACATCTCCTTGTTATTTGTTGCGCTTGTGGGTGATAAGTATTATATAGCCCTGTCTTTGCAAAAGTGCATACTTATCCACGCATAACATACCATATTTTAAGCCATAAGAAAAGTGGGAAAATTCATAAAAATACAGGTTTCAATCTGTTGCTTTTCACAAAAATCGGCCAAAACCTGTGGAACAAAGGTTAAAAGCATAAAAAACCGCCATATTCTTTCATTATACCCCGATGCCTGCAAAAAAATTGTCGAGCGCAGAACACAAAAAGGGTTGCATCTGTTGCAACCCTTTTTGTGTTCTGCTTTATTTGCTTTTTGTACAGATATAGTCCACAATGCTTTGGATATTCGTTAGGCTCATCAGATCCTCGTCGGCGATTTCAATGCCGAAGGTGTCCTCAAACTGACACAGCAGCATCACCACATCCAGGGAGCTGAGCCCCAAATCCGCCACCAGTCTGCTGTCGGGGGTGATGGTGGCAGGGTCGATTTTTTGATAGTCCGCAATAATTTTTACAACTTTTTCCAGCATACGCATTCTCTCTTTCTTTTAAACCCGAAATTATCTTTTGATTTTTTTGGAGGAGGTTTTGGGAAACTCAGTCAGGCGAATTTTCAGCTTTCCGATACGCTTGTGCATCGGCTTTCCGGCGTTGTCCTTTTCAATGGAAGCCCAAAGCAGCTTTTGCAACTGCGCCTCGTCTTCCGTGCCCCAATAGGCAACGTCCGGGAAGATCTCTGCCGTGATTCTGTCCTCCTGCTCATAAACAAGCACCTCTGCAATGCCTGCAATGCGCATCAAGTCTTGTTCTAATTCCTCTGCCGAGACGTTTTTGCCGTTAGAGAGGATGATCAGGTTTTTGATTCTTCCCGTGATGAAGATAAAACCGTCCTCGTCTATATAGCCAAGGTCGCCGGTGCGGAACCAGTCGCCGTCAAAGGAATCGGCAGTGGCCTTCTCATTTTTCAGATAGCCGGCCATAACAATATCGCCCTTGACGCAGATCTCGCCGATGCCCTGTTCGTCGGGATTGCGTACCTTTACCAAGGTGTGGGAAAGGGCGGGACCTACACTGCCGATGCGGTGGCGCTCTACGGTATTTACCGCAACCACCGGAGAGCATTCGGAAATGCCGTAGCCCTGCAGCAGCTCAATGCCCATTTCCTTATAGGCTGTTACATATTGCCCGTCCAATTTCGCGCCGCCGCTGACCAGTACCTTCAGCCGTCCGCCAAAAAAGGCGTTTGCAACCTTTGCTACAGCCACGCCCTGTTTCTCCGCTTCCCGGGTCAGGGTCTTGTAGAAGGTCTCCACATACAGCGGGACCAAAAAAACGGTGGTAGGCTTGATGCGCTGAAAATCCTGCAGTATATAGCGCATACCTTGGTTGATGCCCAGCACGATGCCGCAATACAGACTGCACATCACTGTTGCAGTCCAGGCGTAAGAATGGTGGAAGGGGAGCAGAAGCAGGGTGCTGCCCCAAAGATCCAGCCGTTCTGCGGTAATGACGGTATCCAGGCAAATACTTTTCTGCCGCAGCTGCACACCCTTGGCAGCACCGGTGGTGCCGGAGGTGTAGATGACGGAGGCAATGTCGTCAGGGGATTCTGCCGTTTCGCTGATCAGCTGATAGGCTTTATTGGACACGGGGAAATCGGTCATACATAAAAGCCCGATGCCTGTCTCATTTGCAAGATCGTCGGCAAATGTTTGGTAGCCCGCGCTGTGTATCAGCAGCTTGCTTTCGCATTCTTTTGCAATGCGGGATGCCTCGCCCAATGTGATCTCCCGGTCCAGAGGGACGACCGTGTTTTGTGTGGTGGTGATTGCAAAATAAGCGACGATCCAGCTGTAGGAATTTTCGCCGATCAGGGCAATGCGTTCGCGGCAATAGCCCTGATTTTGAAGCCAATGCCGCAGGGCATCGACATCCGTGGCAAATGTGCCGTAGGTGATCTCCTTTTGCCCGTTTCCTGCAGTAAAGGAAAAGGCAGTGCGTTCTTTATAGTGGGTGTAGATGTAGTTGAGAAAGGCTGCCATATTGGCAATTTCTTTTTCTGTGATCATTTCTGCCATTTTCTTCTTTCGTCCTATTATTTATACTCAGATGGAATACAGCGGCCGTGCGACCCGCTTGTACAATAGCAGAGTCAGAATGGAAACGGCACAGCCTTTTATAATATTTAACGGTACAACGCTGAACAAAACAAAGGTGCTCACGGAGTGGATGCTGCCGTTGATGGCAGTGCCCATTGCTACAATCTTATCCAGGGGCAAGCCGTAAAAATCCGCGAATTTGGGAAGCAGGAAGAAGGCGTTGAAGCTGCTGCCGATGACTGCAAGGCTGATCGTGCCTGCAACCATACCCCAAATGGCATAACTGCGCTTCTGATTCAGTCTGTAGATCATTACCGCGGGCAGAACCAATGAACAGCCCACCACAAAATTGGCAAACTCCCCGATAAATGCTGTGGATGTGGGCTTCAGAAGCAGCTTCAGCATGATCTTCACCGCCTCACACAGCACCGCAGAGGTGGGTCCCAAATAATAGCCGCACAGCAGCGGGGGAACATCGGAGAAGTCCAACTTATAAAATTCAGGAGCAAGAAAGGTCAGGGGAAATTCAATAAGCATCAGCGCAGAGGCCAATGCGGAGGAGACGGAGATAATGCACAGCCGTCTTGTGGATGATACCTTCCTTTTGGTTTTACAATATCGCTCAAAAAGCATAGAGAGCAGAACAAGCCCTGCAATGATGGCGATAATGGTGAGCACAAAGCTTAAATGCTCCTTTAGCTGATCCCACAGCATAGGATTCCTCCTTTTCATCATAAAAAATGCCCCGAGCATCAAATGCTCAGGGCATAGCTATACTAAAAGATTACTTCTTCCATCCAGACTGTACTGTCGGTATCGGAGTTACACCGATTCGGCCTTTCGGCTCGCGGACTTTACCGCCGGTCGGGAATTGCACCCTGCCCTGAAGTGATATTGATTTACACCACCATACCACGACTTTACATAGTTGTCAAGTGGGGAATAATATGGTAAACTCAGGTTGTGGGCGGCACCTCCGGTTCGGTGGGTGCGGCGGCAGGCATTTTGAAGCCGCTGACGGCTCCCTTGGGAGAGGTGTTTGTCACATCCCCGCCGATGACTTGGTTTTTATAGAGCAGCAACGTGGCGTAAACCGGGTCGGTGGCGTTGGGGTAGTTTTCGATTTTGTATACGTACCGCATAACCGTCTTGCCGGCATAGGCGCTTAAATCGTAGCCCTGGCTTTTTTGCAGGGCGTTGTAGCGGTCAAAGACCTCGCTGGATGCCTTGGGGATGCGCACCTGTCCCGATTCGGTGGGGGAGGTGGTGACCTCCCAGCCAAAGCTTTTCAGGAAAGCTACGCGGGCATCGTTGCCGGAAAGGGTCGGTACGGCGGTGGGGGTTGCCTCTTTTTTGCCCCCGAATATGGCGCTCAATGCCAAAATTGCCACGATAGCGGCAGCAACGGCAATGGCGATTTTCTTTATATTGACCTTGGCGGTCATAAACATCATAACCATTCCTCCTACATCTTAAATCACACTATCAGTCTATGAGCCGGCAGGGGGAATAGAACGGAGCAGTTATGGAGCGACTGGATAAATTTTTGTGCGATTGCGGTGTGGGAACACGCAGTCAGGTAAAATTGCTTTTAAAGGCAGGACGGGTGCGTGTGGACGGTGTGGTGCAGCGGGATAACGGCTGTAAGATCGACCCGCAGAAGCAGACAGTTCTGCTGGACGGTGCGCCTCTTCGGGAAGCGGGGCAGGTGGTGGTGATGCTCAATAAGCCGGCAGGCTATGTGACGGCCACCGAGGATCGGCAGGAGCAGACCGTGATGGAGCTGCTGCCGGCGGAATATAAATTTTTGGACCTGAAGCCGGTGGGACGTTTGGATAAGCAGACCGAGGGACTGCTGCTTTTTACCAACGACGGAGATTTGCTCCACCGGCTGATCAGCCCCAAAAAGGAAGTGCCAAAGGTGTACTATGCCCGTCATGAGGGGGATGTGACCGAGGAAGATGTAAAGGCCTTCGCTGCAGGGATAACCTTGCGGGACGGTACGGTGTGTCTGCCTGCGGTGCTGGAGCGCATTGCTGCGGGAGAAAGCAGGATCACGGTCTGCGAGGGCAAATATCATCAGGTGCGGCGGATGATGGCATCGCGGAACAAAACAGTGCTCTACCTGGAGCGACAGCAGGAGGGAACACTGAGCCTGGGGGATTTGCCCCGGGGAAAGGTGCGTCCGTTGACCCCTGAGGAAATCCGGGAATTGAGCAAATAAGAGTCATACTGGCATAATCCACAAAAATAAAGGGTGTTTTTGCAATAAAACGTCAAATAACACTTGCAAAATGTTCAAAAGCAGTATATAATCAAATTACATATTTGTATAAATCACAGAGAATAAAGATTTAGGAGGCTTCCCCTTATGTCTAACAATGTGTTTCAAAGTGTAATCGTACAGCTGAAGGAAATAACCAATATGACCTTCGGTGTCATTGATAACGACGGATGCGTGGTGTCCTGTACCGATGTGACGCTTTTGGGTGAGCGCTGGACGGATGTTGCCGCGAAGCTGGCAAACAGCGAAGGACAGCTGCTGACCTTCGGGCAAAAGACCTTTAAGGCAATTTTCGGCGGCAACAATCGGTTTGAGTACGCAGTATTCTGCACCGGTGACGATGAGCAGGCGCGGACCTATTGCTCCCTGGCGTATGTCTCGCTGAACAATGCCAAAACCTTCTACGAGGAAAAGCACGACCGGGGCACCTTCGTCAAGAATATTATTATGGATAACATCCTCAGCGGCGATATTTATATCCGCGCCAAGGAGCTGCATTTTGCTACCGATGTGCCCCGCGCAGTATTTTTGGTGCGTCAGGTAGGCCGTAGCGATGTGGCGGCGGTGGATATGCTGTCGGAGATGTATAGCGATCGGCAGCAGGACTTTGTCCTGAGTATCAACGAGACCGATATCGCTGTGATCAAGCAGCTGCCAGGCGAGACCTCTGCAGAAGAGCTGGAAGCAATGGCCAAGACCATTGAAGACAAGATGAAGAGCGAGCTGTACGTAAAAACCGTCATCGGCATCGGCACGGTGGCACAGCATCTGCGGGAGCTCAGTGATGTATATAAGGAAGCCCAGACCGCCATTGATGTGGGCAAGGTGTTTGATACAGAGCGCAGCATCATCAACTATGAGAATCTGGGCATTGGCCGTCTGATCTATCAGCTGCCCACCACTTTGTGTGATATTTACTTAACGGAAGTGTTTAAGAAAAACTCCATTGATGCGCTGGATCAGGAGACCCTGTTTACCATCAATAAGTTCTTTGAGAACAACCTGAACGTGTCCGAGACCTCCCGGAAGCTGTTCGTACACCGCAACACCCTGGTGTACCGTTTGGAGAAGATCAAGAAGCTGACCGGTCTGGATCTGCGGGAATTTGATCACGCCATCGTGTTTAAGGTGGCGCTGATGGTGCGCAAGTACCTGTCCTCCCGGGACGTCCGCATTTGAACACAGTAAAATAAGACAGCCCCTGCAGGGTTTGCAGGGGCTGTAATCCATAAAAAAGGGGGATTTGCAAAAATTCCCCTTGCTATTTTCAAAAACTTGATGTATAATGCATCAGGTAATGAATACACACCTGCCGGTGTGATGGAATGGTAGACGTAGTGGACTCAAAATCCACCGCTGGCGACAGCGTGCCGGTTCGAGTCCGGCCACCGGCACCAAAAGAAAAAGCAGACCGAAACGGTCTGCTTTTTCTTTTGGTGCAGCTATATTCGCCTGCGGCGAGTTATATTGGCGGTGCCAGTTATATTTGCTTCGCAAGTTATATTGCCCTTCGGGCAGTTTTGGAGGCGAATATAATATAACTGCTGCGTAGCAGCAATATAACTTTTGCAAAGCAAAAATATAACTCCGGCAAAACCGGAATATAACTTCAAATGCCCAACCTGGAGCGATTTCCCGGTTGGGCGTTTTGCATTTTTAGGGCGATTTCCCACTACAAATCGTTGGATTTGTGGGGTAATCGTTAGACTTATGGGGCTATCGTTGGATTTATGAGAACCACTACCGCAAACACACAGAACCGTCCCCTGTGCTACGATGTCGGGCACCGCAACAGGACACCGGCACAATCCGCACCATTTAACCGACCCTAATTGATACAATTGTGTCAGTTAGGGTCGGTTTTATGTTTGTGTTGCAACAGCTAAAAAATTTCGATATAATAAAAGAAAGGTGGTGAACACAGGTGAAAAGGTTTGGCGTAAAAAAGATCGTTGTTCTCATTTCTCTCTTGACAGCATTGCTTATAGTGCTTTATACAATCATTGCTGCTGTACAAATTGTTCAATACGGAAAAGTAGACAACAAAACCAAGTGTGATGTCGCAATTGTTTTGGGTGCAGCAACATGGGGCGAAGAGGTTTCACCTGTGTACCGTGAAAGAATCAATCACGGCATCTGGCTTTATGAAAACGGATATGTTGACTATTTGATTTTGACCGGCGGTGTGGGCGAAGGAAATGAAAAATCGGATGCTTTTGTTGCAAAACAATACGCAGTTGAAAATGGTGTTCCTGAACAGGCGATACTGATCGAGGAGCGATCCACGATCACCGAGGAAAATCTGGAATACGCAAAAGCAATCATGGATGAGCATTCGTTAGATACGGCGATCATCGTTAGTGATCCGCTACATATGAAGCGAGCTATGTTAATGGCAAGTGACTACGGTATAGATGCCTGTTCCTCCCCAACGCCAACATCTATGTACAGAAGTGCAAAAACACAGATTCCATTCTTAGCAAGGGAAGTGTTTTTCTATATCGGATATTCCATTGTCAGAGTATTCCGGTGATTTAACGAATGCAACGCTGGGCGAAACTGCGTTGCATTGTATCAAATTGTGCAGTATATGCCATGAAAAGACCGTAATTGTGATACCACAATTACGGTCTTTTCAATGATGTTTGCCTTTTCGGCAAATGATGTTGTTGCACCAATGATGTCGGCTGCGCCTGATGATGGCGCTTCGCTAATGTGTTCTGGCAAACATCGCATCATTAGCGACCGAATGGGAGCAACATCATATTTGCAAAGCAAATGCATCATATCGCGTTAGCAATATATCATTGAAAAGCAAAGGGTTTTATGATATGATATTATTTAAAGAATCTGCTGGAAAACTTTGCAGCAATATTCGCAGATTGCTGATCGCATCATGCAAAACCGCAAAGGAGAATACAAAATGAAAATTTCTATTGATGAGCTGCAGGCGTATTTAGCAGACCGGTACTGCGGCTGGGCAACCGAGCAAAGTATGTTTATGAAGCTGGTGGAGGAAATGGGGGAGGTTGCCGAGGTTTTAAACAAGCGTGCAGGACGCAAGGCCTCCAATGAAAATGACCTGCAGGAGCAATTGGGCATTGAGCTGGTGGATATGATACACTATATCGTTGCCATTGCCGCGATCAACCACATTGACCTTACAGCACTGATGATTGAAAAGGATAAAAAAGCGTCCGTTAAGTACAATCACAAAATAAACCTTGAAACCTTCTTGTCGGAGAAAAATAATCAAATAATTTAGCTGCTTCTTGGCAGCAAAGGGGGTGTCTCGATATATGAGACACCCCCAAAGATATATTTTTGTATTACAAGGGGCGGCCTGTGTGCCGCCCCTTGTTCTTACAGATATTTATCCATTGAAAGCTTTGCTGCTTTTACAATATCGGCAATGACCTTTATTTCATTGGCAGTACAGTACTCTAAAACGGCAGAAATCTCTTCCAGATTTGCGTTGGTTGTTGCAAAAGAGCTGTCATTTAAAAGGTCGTCGGCGCGTACATCCAAAGCGGCTGCGATATCTACAAAAACCTGCAGACTTAGCTTTGTATTTCCGGTTTCAATATGGCTCATATGGGTGGTGGAGATATCTACGCGTGCTGCAAGCTCTTCTTGGGATAATCCGTGCGCTTTTCGGCATTTGCGGATCCGCTGCCCGATTTTGTAGTAATCCAAGGAGATCACCGCCTATTCAGTAAAATTATACTTGAATTATATAGGCATTAGTGCTAAAATGACATAAACTGCATAGGCTATTATTTGCCTAAATAGTTAAAGCTATTCTAATATATTTGGAGGGAAAACGTGAAAAAGATATACACATTTGCCATAACCGGGATAATATTGATTCTTTGCGCCATACTGCTGCCTGTGGAAGTCGACGCAACAAATGTATCAGGCACCTGCGGAACAAATTTGACATGGACCTTGGACGAACAAGGTGTACTCACAATTTCCGGCACCGGCGCAATGACATTGTCATTGCATGTAGATACGGCTCTCGTTAAAAAAGTCGTGATTGAAGAAGGTGTTACTGCAATCTGCATTGAGAATTTCGAAAATCTAACATCTATAAATATTCCTGCCAGCGTGACATCTGTGGGCGACTACCTTCCGTTCAGTGGATGCAAAAATCTTACCGGCATTTGGGTTGATTCAGACAATCCCAGTTTCTATAGTGATTCACGCGGCGTTCTTTTTGATAAAAACAAAAATTATTTAATAAGAGCGCCTTATAAAATCGCAGGTTCTTATGCGATTCCATATGGCGTTGATATTATAGATGACAGTGCATTTATCGGCTGTACGGAGTTGACAGATGTAACGATTCCCAACAGCGTTTTTATGATTGATATAGGTGCTTTTTACGGCTGTACCGGTCTAACTTCGGTTACTATCCCTGATAGTGTTACATATATAGGGGGTGAAGCGTTCCGCAATTGCACCAGCCTGACCGGTGTATATATTACGGACTTAGCGGCATGGTGTAACATCAATTTTGAGGCTGGCTATGCAAATCCGTTACTGTACTCCGGAGCATTGTATTTAAATGGGCAACTTGTAACGAAGCTTGAGATTCCGGATGGTGTTACCGGCATTGGCCGGTATACATTCGGCCATTACACCGCGTTGAAGGAAGTCATAATTCCCGATAGCGTTACCGGTATTGGAGAGTATGCATTCATCGAATGCACCGGACTGGAAAAAATAACCGGAGGATCTGGAGTTACAACGATTGGCTATTATGCTTTTGGTCATTGCACATCATTGACAGAAGTAACGATTCCGGACAGCGTTACCACTATTGCGGATTCTGTGTTCTGGGGCTGCACCGGTTTGCGCTCAGTTCATATTCCGAATAGCGTCACTGCCATTGGCAGATCAGTGTTCTACAACTGCAGTTCGTTGACAGAAGTGGAGATCCCGGATGGTGTTACTTCTGTTCCTTACCAAATGTTTTACGGGTGTACGGCTTTGAACAAGGTTTCGATCGGAAATGGGGTTACGTTTATTGAAAGCCGTGCATTTTATAATTGCGCTTCATTGGCAGAAATTGTAATCCCGGACAGTGTTACCGATATTTACCAGTTTGCATTTAGAGGTTGTTCCGGCCTGAAAAAAATTGAAATAGGCAAAGGTATTACCTATATTGGAAATGCGGCCTTTTTTGATTGTACGGGATTAAAGGGCGTATACATTCGGGATTTAGCGGCATGGTGTCAAATTGAATTCGTGAATAGCGGTTCAACTGATGTTACAGTTTATGGACAACACGCAAATCCGCTGCGTTATGCAAAAAATTTGTATATTAACAATCAGCTCGCAACGAAGATTGAAATCCCCGAAGGTATCACCACTGTCAGCGAGTCTGCTTTTTATGGATGTAATACACTGACAGAAGTTTTGCTTCCCGACAGTGTTACTTTAATCGAGCAATCGGCATTCCAGGACTGTATAGGTTTGACGAAAATCACTATTCCGGATAGTGTTACCGGCATTGGTGCTTATGCATTCTACGGTTGTAGCAGTTTAACGGATATTACGATTCCGGATGGTATTACGGCGATCGAGCAATCAACATTTAAAGGATGCAGTAGTTTGACCGAAATGACCATTCCGGATAGTGTTACCAGTATTGGTTATGGTGCATTCGGTGACTGTAGAGGTTTGTCTGAGATTACCATTCCGGATGGGGTTACAAGTATTGGTGTCTATGCGTTCGAGAATTGTACCGGATTGACAAGTGTCACCATCGGCAAAGGTGTTACCAACATTAGAAACTATGCCTTTTCCAATTGCACCGGACTGACAGATGTATATATTTCTGATCCAAATGCGTGGTGTAAGATCAAATATGATTTTGGCGGCTACTACGCAAATCCTGCCGTTTATACGGATAATTTGCATATTTTAGATGAGAACGGAAACGAAGCAACAGAATTGATATTGGATCATACCGTATTAAGCATTCCGGAAAATGCATTCAGGAATTGCAAAAGCATAACAAAAATTACCATTCCGGATAGCGTTACCAGTATTGGTTATGGCGCATTTAAGGATTGCACTGGAGTGACAGATGTATACATTTTTGACCCGAATATATGGTGTAAGATTTTGTCTGACGATTCCAGCGTTAATCCTGTAGCATATGAGGACAATCTGCACATTTTAGATGAGAATGGAAACGAAGTAACGGAGATTGTGCTGGATAACACCATAACTGCCGTTCCGGAAGGTGCATTTATGGGCTGTAGAAGCGTGACGAAAATTACGATCCCAGACAGTATTACCAGCATTGAAGAATATGCATTTAAGGATTGCGACGGATTAACGGAAATCATAATCACCAGCAGCATAACGGACATCGGTGATTATGCATTCTCTTTTTGCAATGAGCTAAAAACAGTTTGCTATACAGGAACCGTCGCAGAGTGGGAACAAATTGACATAGGAGCTGGGAATTCTTGTCTTCGCGAGGCGAATATTAGATTCAACTATGGAAAGCATATCCCGGGCGATCTCACCGGTGACGATAAGATCAACTCCCTGGACGGCTTGATGCTTTTGCGGCACTTAAACGGCTGGAATGTTAATGCTGCATCCCCGGATGCTATGGATGTAAATAGCGACGGCAAGGTCAACTCTTTGGATGGTCTGATCTTAATGCGTTATCTTAATGGATGGAATGTATCTTTAGGATAAGGAGAAAGAGAAATGAAAAGATTGATTTCTGGTTTAATTGTACTTGTAATGCTGTGTGCATTTGTGACTATTCCCACTTCTGCCGCCGGCAACGGCAGTTTAAGCATGAGCTCTGCCAGTGGTTATCGGGGTGACACTGTTACTTTGAGTGTGTATCTTAACAGCAACCCCGGTCTGGTAACTATGACCATCCGGGTCAGCTATGATACTTCTGCTTTACAGCTGACCAATGTGTCTAACTCTGGTTTACTGGTGGGCGCGCAGCTCAACACCAGTTATGGCTCTCCCTATACAATTTCCTGGGTAGACGGTGCAACCACGGTCAACAATATGGCCACCGGTACTATTGCAACCTTTACATTCAAGATTTTGGATACGGCTGTTATCGGCAGCAGCGCAGTTTCTTTGCAGTTTATCGATTCTTATGATACCGATTACAATGAGAACAGCTTCTCTGCAAGTTCGGCCAAGGTGACTGTAAATTGCGATCACGACTATGGCGACTGGGAAAAGCTTGATAATACTGTTCACAGCAAAAGCTGTTCTATTTGTACAGATTCATTGTGGGAAGCTCACAAATGGAATAATGGCACCGTTTATAAAGCTGCAAGCTGCAAGGAAGAGGGTATCATGACCTACACTTGCACAGTCTGCAGCGCATCCAAAACGGAATCCATTCCCAAAACCAATGACCACGTCTTTGGTAATTTGACTGCAGTGGATGCCGCAAATCATAAGGATACCTGCTCGGTGTGTCAAAAGGAAATTACAGAAGCGCACAGCTGGGATAACGGCAAGGTAACAAAGCCTGCTACCTGCAAAGAGGAAGGTGAGAAGACCATCACTTGTACCGGATGTGAGTATAGTAAAACCGAAAAAATCGACAAAACACCGAATCACTGCTACGGAGCATGGCAAAAGATCGACGAAAATACACACAAGCACACCTGTTCCGTCTGCTCTAAGGAAGAAACCGCAAACCATAGCTGGAACAGCGGCTCTGTAACAAAGAAAGCAACCTGCAAGGAAGAGGGCGAAAAGACCTATACCTGCACCGACTGTAATGCAACCAAAGTGGAAACTATTCCTGTAACAACTACCCATACCTGGGGCAAGTGGACCAAGGTGGATGCTGATACCCATAAGCGTATCTGCAGCGTTTGCGAGAAGGAAGAAAACGGCAACCACAGCTATAAGACCTCTTGGAGCAAGGACAGAAATAATCACTGGCATGAATGTTCTGTCTGCGGTGACAAAAAGGACGAAGCAAAACATACCCCCGGCGCGGAAGCAACGGAAACCAAGGCACAGACCTGTACCGTTTGCGGCTACATCATTAAGGCTGCTTTGGGGCATAAGCATGACTACGCAACCACCTGGACAACAGATGATGCCGGTCACTGGTATGCATGTTCCGGTTGTGCAGAAAAGGGCAGCTATGCCGATCACGACTTTGAGAATGCCTGCGACAAGGACTGCTCCGTCTGCGGCTATACCCGTGAGACTGAGCACAAGTTCTCTGAAGCTTGGACCACCGATGCAAACAACCACTGGCACGAGTGTACCGGCTGCGGCCTAAAGCAGGATGAAGCGGCACACGAGCCCGGTCCGGAGGCAACGGATACCACTGCTCAGACCTGTACCATCTGCGGCTACAAAATTGCTCCGGCCTTGGGTGAGCCGGAAACACAGGTGCCGACCGTTCAAGAAGACGATCCGGCTGCCGACAATGGCGGTTATTTCCCCTGGTGGATCGTACTCGCCGCTGTTGCTGTTTTGGGTGTTGGCGTGGTTGTAGTTGTAGCGATTAAGAAGAAAAAGGGTTAATAAGTAAACGGAGGATCTCGTTTCTGAGATCCTCCGAATTTTTGTGAGTCGTTGAGACTTATACGTTATACAGAAAGATATTCCCGGATGTATTGGGTGAAGTGGCGGACGCAGGGGGTGTTTTGGGCGGCTTCCGGTGTTGCCAGGGCGATGGTGCGGGTCATAGGCTCCGACAGCTCCATCACCTTGACTTTATCTGTTCTGCCCTTTAAAAGCAGCTCCGGCATAATGCTGATGCCCAGTCCGTGCTCCACCATGGCGATGATGGCATAATCGTCCTTGGTTGTAAACTTGATATTGGGGCGAATACCTGCCTTTTCCATCACTCTGCGGGCATCGTGGTCGGAGCTTTCCAAAAGACCGATAAAGGGCTCTGTGGCCAGTGCCTGCAGGGGGAACCGTTCTTCCGAGGCTAAGGGGTGGTCGAGGGGCAGAACGGCCAGCAGCCGATCCTCCAAAAGGGGGATGCAGGGATGCTCCTGAGGGGAGGGCAGGTTTACAAAGCCCAAGTCAATACTGCCGCTATTGAGCCACTGCTCCACGTCGTAGTAATCTCCGTTGAGCAGACGGAACTCTACATTTGGATAAAGCGCCTGAAAGCCCTTGATCATACCCGGCAGCCAGTGAACGGCCACACTGGTAAAGGCGCCGATGCGCACCGTGCCGGCATTCAGTCCGTGGATGGCGGAGACGATCTGGTGCAGCTGCTCCCGACTGTTCACAATGTTCTGAATGGCAGGCAGTATCTGCTCGCCGTCCGGGGTCAACTGAACGCCGCTGCGCCGCCGGATCAGCAGGGGGAATCCAAATTCCTCCTCCATACCGCTGATGGCGTGACTGACTCCGGATTGGGTGTAATCCAACTGCTCTGCGGCCCTTGTGACGCTTCCCAACTCCACGACTTTTAAAAAAATTTCATATTTTGATACAGACATCGCAAAAACCTCTTGCATTTTTAATATGTATATAGTATAATCCAAAAATAATATGAAGTCAAGTAATGTTAGAGATTAGTTTTTCTCATATTAAAAGAAAATGAAAGAGAGGTTATGATTATGAGAACGGCAGAAATGGTAGTATTTATCGCCTATTTTGTGTTTATGGTGGGAATTGGGCTTTACTTTTTCCTGCGCAACAGAGGCGGCGGCGAGAAGGATTACTTCTTGGGCGGCCGCAATATGGGCCCCTGGGTCTCCGCACTGTCCGCCGGAGCATCGGACATGAGTGCGTGGGTACTGATGGGTTTGCCTGCATCGATTTATGCCGCCGGCATCGGTCAGGCGTGGATCGCTATTGGTCTTGCCATTGGCTACGCCATCAGCTGGCTTGCCTTTGCGCCCCGTCTGCGGAAGTATTCTATCGCCGCAAAGGACTCCATCACCATCCCCCAGTTTTTGACCAACCGCTTTTTATCTAAAAGCAAGGCTTTGCAGCTGATCTGCGCCGCTATTTTCCTGGTGGCCTACACCGTTTACGCCGCTTCCAGCATCAAGGCCTGCGGCACGCTGTTTAATACGGTGATGGGGATGGATCCCACCATCGCTATGTATTTGGCGGCGGCCATCATCATTGCCTACACCTTTATGGGTGGCTTCTCTGCAGTATGCTGGACCGATTTCTTCCAGGGATTATTGATGCTGGCGGCATTGCTGGTTGCCCCGATTTTTGCGCTGTTTTTGATCCAGGGCGGTCAGGCGGCAGGCAGTGTCTCCCAGCTGCCGGATAACTACTGGAATCTGTTTGCAAACTGGAAGGATGTTGTCTCCGGCCTTGGCTGGGGTCTTGGCTACTTTGGTATGCCCCACATCATTGTGCGGTTTATGTCGGTAAAAACCGATAAGGATCTGCGCAAGGGTGCAAAAATCGGCATCGCCTGGAACGTTCTGATCGTCCTGTTCTCTGTGGCCGCAGGCTGTATCGGCCATCTGCTGTTGGGCGAGATCAGCGACAGCTCCACCGTGTTTATTCAGATGGTACGGAAGATCTTCCCCGCGGTCATCAGCGGACTGTTGCTGGTATCCATCCTGGCCGCCGCAATGAGCACGGCGGATTCTCAACTGCTGGCTTCTGCCTCTGCGTTTGCCAGCGATGTGTATAAGCCGGTGGTGCGCAAGGGAAAAGCAGGCGACAAGGAAATGCTGTGGGCAAGCCGCGTTGTGGTGCTGATTATTGCTTTGGTGGCAGTGCTCATTGCCTCCAATCCCGGCAGCGGCACGATCATGGGATTGGTTGAGAACGCCTGGGGCGTCTTTGGCGCGGCATTTGGACCGGTACTGATCCTGAGCCTGTTCTGGCGTCGGTTTACCTTCCAGGGTGCGGTGGCAGGCATCATCACAGGTGCACTGGCCGACATTTTGTGGCTGGTATTTCTCAAGAGCACAGGCATCTATGAGATCATCCCCGGCTTCCTGCTGGGACTGATTGCCGCGGTGGTGGCATCTCTGCTGTCCCCCAAGCCCGACGAGGAGGTTACCGCACTGTTTGATTCTGTAGATCAGGTGCAGTAAGCTTATAGGGCGTGTTGCTTTTATTTTGCAACACGCCCTTTTTATGTTGAATTGAGTCGAAAGATATGCTACACTACGGCTGTCGTTTGCTTTAAAACGGCAAAAAGAGTGATCGGGGAGCAAATGCGGTGGAATTAACGGTTACACATTTTTTAATAGTATGCCCGCTGGTATTTTTGGCAGGCTTTGTAGATGCCATTGCAGGTGGGGGAGGGCTGATCTCTCTGCCGGCGTATATGCTGGCAGGCGTTCCTGCCCACATGGCGCTGGGCACCAATAAGCTCAGTGCCACCTTTGGCGCTGTGATATCTGCGTGGCGGTATTCCAAAAAAGGCTACACGCCCTTGAAGCTTTCGCTGTATTGCGTGGTCTGCGCACTGGCAGGCTCAGCTGCAGGTGCACGCCTGGCACTGCTGGTCAGCGACCGGTATTTTAAGATCGTGATGCTGGTGCTGCTTCCGATTACCGGCGTTTTGGTCACCCGCAAGAAAGCCTTTGACCGTGAAAGACCTCCGCTTTCTGAAAAGAGAACGATTTTCCTGGGAATGCTTATTTCCGTGGGATTGGGGCTTTATGATGGATTTTACGGACCGGGCACAGGCACGTTTTTGATCCTTTTGCTCACCTCGCTGGCCCATCTGAGACTACATACTGCCAACGGTGTGGCCAAGGCCATCAACCTGGCAACCAATATTGCCGCTGCCGCGGTATTTTTGACAAACGGGTCGGCGTTGTATCTACTGGGTTTGGGCGCCGGACTTTTCAGCATTGCAGGCAGCTATGCAGGTACGGTCTGCTTTGAAAAGGGTGGGGCGAAAATTGTCCGTCCTGTGATGATCCTGGTGATCGTTCTGTTTTTTGTGAAGGTGCTTAGCGAACTGGAGCTGTTCTGACCTGCAGACCGCTGCAAAATGTGGCCATCATAAACACACCGAGAAAATGAGGCGTTGTTGCGCCTCATTTTTTATCTCTTTACTTCTTATAAAAAGTGTATTATAATACACAATAAGATATAAAATAGCAGAAATATGGGGATAAGAAGGGCATTGCTTTTTGGCGCCCTTTCGTATTGGAGGAATCAATATGATGGATTTTATCCGCATTGCCTGTGCGGTGCCACCGGTGAAGGTGGCGTATCCGGAGGCCAATGCAAAGGATATCTGTGACTATATTGCCCGTGCTGATGAACAGGGTGCGGACGTACTGACCTTCCCGGAGTTGGCACTGACCGGCTACACCTGTGGGGACCTGTTTTTTCAAAAAACCCTACTGCAATCGGCAATGGAGGGTCTTAAAACCATTTTGGACTGCTCACGTGCCCATCCGGCAGTAACGGTGGCGGTGGGCTTGCCGGTGCTGATCACCAATCAGATGTATAACTGCTGTGCGGTGCTGTGCGCGGGAAAGCTGATGGGCCTGGTGCCGAAGACGTACCTGCCGAACTACAGCGAGTTTTATGAACGCCGCTGGTTCTCCTCTTCCCAGGATCTGCAGCAGAAAACGGTATTGCCCGGGGAACTAGGGCTAAGCGGTACGGAGCCGATCCCTGTGGGACGCAATTTGCTCTTTACCATTGGTGAAGGCACGGTTTTGGGCGCGGAAATTTGTGAAGATCTGTGGACGGCAATGCCGCCATCCACGTTGATGACCTTAAACGGTGCGGATGTAATTGTAAATCTGTCCGCATCCAATGAAACGGTAGGAAAGCGCCGCCACCGCCGGGAGCTGGTGTTGCATCAATCCGGGACCTGCCGCTGCATTTATACCTATTGCTCCGCAGGTTATACAGAGTCTACCTCGGATTTGGTATTTTCCGGTCACAGTATGATTGCCGCCGATGGCAAGCTGCTTGCGGAAAACGCGGAGCTGATGCAAACCGACTATATGCTCATTCACGATGCGGATCTGGGCAAGATCCGAGCCCATCGCCGCCAAAATAAGAGCGTGCGGGATGCGGTGTCGCTATACAGTGGTGTAGAGACGATGGAGCGCATCTGCTGTCCCGGCGGAAAGCTGCGGGGCGACGGCAGCCTCTACAGCTATGAAAAATACCCCTTCATCCCTGCCGACCCGGAGAAGCTGCGTCAGCGGTGCGATGAGATTTTTGAGCTTCAGTCAGTAGGCCTGGCCCAACGGCTGAAGGTGGTGGGCGGCAAGCTGGTCATCGGCGTTTCCGGGGGCTTGGATTCCACCCTGGCACTGCTGGTTGCAGTGCGTACGATGCACCGTTTGGGCAGACCCTTGACGGACATTCACGGCATTACAATGCCTTGCTTCGGCACATCAGACCGCACCTACCGTAATGCGGTCAACCTGATGAAAAAGCTGGGAATTACCTGGAAGGAAGTGCCCATCGCCGAGGCGGTGACCCTGCATTTCAGAGATATTGGTCAAGACCCCGATTTGCACAACGCCACCTACGAAAACGCCCAGGCGCGGGAACGCACCCAGATCCTGATGGATTATGCCGGCGTGGTGGGCGGCCTGGTGGTGGGTACCGGCGACCTGAGTGAGCTGGCATTGGGCTGGTGCACCTACAATGGCGACCACATGAGTATGTACGGCGTCAACGGCTCTGTGCCCAAGACCCTGATCTCTAAAATGATCGAAGTGCTTGCAGAGCGAGAGGAATTTGCCGGCGTAAGAGGGGAGCTTTTGGATGTGGTGGCAACACCCATCAGTCCGGAGCTGCTGCCGCCGGATGCCGGGGGGCAGATCCTCCAGCAGACAGAGGATCTGGTTGGACCTTACAGCCTCCACGATTTCTTCCTGTATCACATGATCTCCCACGGATTTGCGCCTACAAAGATTTACTTTATGGCTTGCCGTGCCTTTGCGGGAGAATATGACGGGGCAACCATTAAAAAATGGATGGGCACCTTCTATCGCCGCTTCTTTACCCAACAGTTTAAACGCAACTGCTTGCCCGACGGTGTCAAGGTGGGTGCGGTTTGCCTCAGCCCCCGTGGGGACTGGCGTATGCCCAGCGATGCGGTGTCTGCGGCGTGGCTGCAGGAGATTCAGCAGCTTTGATTAGTATAAAACTTATAAAGATATAGAAAGTGAAGAGAAAAAATGAAAAAAAATATTATAAAAGTGATTGCCTTTATGCTGATGCTGTGCACGGTTTTGCCCATGGCGGCCTGCGGCGGCGGAAAGAAGAACACTGCACCCATCAATGAAAGCGCGCTGATCGATGCGCTGCTCAATCAGGTGGAATATGATTCTGTGCTGGCAGAAGCGGAAAACGCAGAGAGAATGTTCCAGGATATGCCGGAGGGTGCAACAGTGACAGTGTATTCCGGCACCGGCTACTGTGCCGATGAATTGGTGGTCGTAAAGCTGGCGGAGGAATCCGACAGTGAGCTGGCCATTAAGAGCATCAAATACCACATTCAGCAGATGCGGGACCAGTTTGCAAGCTACAATACCGCGGAACTGCCCAAGATCGACGGTGCGGTGATTTGGAACAGCGGCCTGCTGGTCATTGCCTGTGTCACCAACGACCAGGCGACGGCGAAGGAGCTGGTGAAGAATCCACCCAGCCAGACCGAGGATGCACCGGATCACACAACAGACGGCACTGCGACCACTCTGCCCGGGACCACTGTGCCGATGACCACCCTGCCGGAGACCACAGTGCCTCCTACTACCGTTCCCAGCAACCTGAACAGTGACGGCTATCCCGCCATTGTCAGCGACGATACCAATATCCGTACCTTCTCCGCCTGCTATGTGGTGGGCAATATGGCATACGAGATGTACAGCTACAACAGTGGCGCGGCAGAGTATTACGCGGAGCTGGTCAGTCATGTGGCAGACCAGCTGGAAGGCCAGGCTACTGTTTACAGCCTGATCATCCCCACTGCCATCGGCGTGGTATTTCCCGACAATTTAAAGGATCAGGTTTATGACGCACAGATCCCTCAGGGGCAGAAAATTGACGAAGTATACGCCATGATGAGCGACAATGTGGTGGGCGTGAATTGCTTCGAAAGAATGATGCAGCATCGGGATGAGTATTTGTATTTCCGTACCGACTGGCACTGGACAGGCACCGGCGCATACTACGCCTATGAGCAGTTCTGTGCCGATAAGGGCATTACGCCTTATACGATGGAGCAGCGCAAGTGCTCCGTGTTTGAAGGCTACCTGGGCGGCCTGTACAGTCAGACCACCGGCGGCGATGCGGCACTGCGTCAAACACCGGATACGGTATATGCCTATCACTGCTACAACGATGTCAATATGGTCTATACCACATCCGGCGGCAGCTCCTATGAGTGGCCGGTGATCATGGACGTCAGCGGCTATGACGCCACCGGCAAATATCTGTGCTTTGCTGCAGGCGACCAGCCTTATGCAAAGTTTACCAATCCTGCTGTGACCGATGGCTCTGTGGCCATTGTGGTGAAGGAGTCCTTCGGAAATGTGCTGATGTCCTATTTCGCGGACCACTACAGCACCGTTTATGAGATCGATTACCGCCACTGGAACGGAGATCTGGTTTCTTTTGCAAAGGAAGTGGGCGCAAACGATATTATTTTTGCCAATAACATCGGTATGGTCCGTTCCTCCTACCTGATCGGTATGATGGATAAGATCATCAACTAAATAAGCAAAAACGCCGCATCGGTTTTTAACCCGATGCGGCGTTTTTTTGCAAGCCCTGAAAATAAAAAATCGGGGACCGTTCCCCGAAAAAATATTGTACAAAAATGATTGACAAAATTTGTGAAGTATGGTACAATGACTTTCCATACTGTGATAGTATGCCATATTGCGCCTTATAACTTACACTGGCATCTTACCACATGTGATGGCGATTGTCAAGTGTTCTTCGAAACAAACTAACAACCGAACCGTGCGTATCATTTAATTGGTGAATAACACATCATTCCGGCGAAAGCCGAAAGAAAGGCTGTGATGATCTATATGGCAATGGTCAAGGACCAAATGTTCGGCAAGACCATGCGTAAGAGCTACGCAAAGTACGACGAGATCTTGGAAATGCCCAATATGCTGAAAATCCAGAAGGACTCCTATCAGTGGTTCCTGGATGAAGGCCTCCGCGAGGTCTTTAAGGATGTTGGTACCATTACCGATTTCTCCGGGAAGCTGGAGCTTTCTTTCCTGGATTACTCTATGGAAGACAAGCCCAAGTACACCATCAAGGAGTGCAAGGAGCGTGATGCTACCTATGCCCGTCCCATCAAGGTGAAGGTGCGCCTGCGCAATACCGAAACCGGTATTATTAAGGACAGCGACATCTTTATGGGTGATTTCCCCATTATGACCAATGGCGGTACATTCGTGATCAACGGCGCAGAGCGTGTAATCGTCTCTCAGATCGTCCGTTCTCCCGGTATGTACTACGGTCACGAGGTAGACAAGGCCGACCAGCACACCTATACCGCCACCGTGATCCCTTACCGCGGTGCCTGGCTGGAATACGAGACCGACACCTCCGATATTTTCTGGGTGCGTATCGACAAGAACCGCAAGCTGCCCATTACCAGCCTGATTCGCGCTTTGGGCGTGGATACAGATGAGAAGATCAAGGACCTGTTCGGCGACGATCCCAGAATCCTGGCTACCATTGAAAAGGATACCTGCAAGACTCGTTCCGAAAGCTTGATGGAAATTTACCGTCGCCTGCGTCCCGGTGAGCCTCCCACGGTGGAGACTGCCACTGCGCACCTGGAGGGCCTGCTGTTTGATGCCCACCGTTACGATGTCAGCGCCGTAGGCCGCTATAAGTTCAACAAGAAGATGGATATTGCCTCCCGTTTGGCAGGTCAGGAAGTGGCAGAGCCCATTGCTGACCCGATGACCGGTGAGATTTTGGTAATGCCCGGCGAGATCATCTCCCGTGTGCAGGCCAGAGCCTTGTCTGACCGCGGCGTGAATGAAGCGGTGGTAAAGGTTGGCGATCAGAAGGTTAAGATCTTCTCCAACGGCATGGTGGATATGTCCAATTTTGTGGACTTCGACCCCAAGCAGTACGGCATTAAGGAAAAGGTATGCTTCCGCGTGCTGAAGGAAATGCTGGAGAGCGTTCCCGCCGATGGCTGGGAGATGGCAATCGCTGCCCGTATGAACGAGCTGGTGCCCAAGCACATCGTGGCCGACGATATTTTGGCCTCCATCAACTACCTCAACTGCGTTGCCACCGGTATCGGTGTGCCCGATGATATTGACCACCTGGGCAACCGCCGTCTGCGCTGCGTAGGTGAGCTGCTGCAGAATCAGTTCCGTATCGGCTTCAGCCGTTTGGACCGGGTCATTCGTGAGCGTATGACCGTTCAGGATCTGGATGCAGTCACACCGCAGAGCCTGATCAACATCCGTCCTGTGACTGCGGTGATCAAGGAGTTCTTTGGCTCCAGCCCTCTGTCTCAGTTTATGGATCAGAATAACCCCCTGGCTGAGCTGACCCACAAGCGCCGTCTGTCCGCTTTGGGCCCCGGCGGCTTGAGCCGTGAGCGCACATCCTTCGAAGTGCGTGATATTCACTATACCCACTATGGCCGTATGTGCCCCATCGAGACCCCTGAAGGTCCCAACATCGGCCTGATCAACTACCTGGCAACCTTTGCCAAGATCAACGAGTACGGCTTTATTGAAGCCCCCTACCGCAAGGTAGACAAGACTACCGGCCGTGTCACCGACCAGGTGGACTATATGACCGCCGACATCGAGGACGAGTTCTATGTAGGCCAGGCAAATGAGCCTTTGGACGAGAACGGCTGTTTGGCAAATGCCCGTATTACCTGCCGTCACCGCAATGAAATCATCGAAGTGGACAGAGAGGTCATTGACTACATTGACGTCTCTCCCAGAATGATGATCTCCATTGCTACATCCTTCATTCCCTTCCTGCAGAACGACGACGCAAACCGTGCCCTGATGGGTGCGAACATGCAGCGTCAGGCTGTGCCTCTGCTGACGACCGAGCCGCCCATCGTGGCTACCGGTATTGAGCATGCCGCCGCGGTAGACTCTGAGGTTTGTGTGAAGGCTACCGGTGATGGCACCGTAATGGCTGTTTCTGCCGACGAGATCACTGTCAAATATGACGACGGCGATGTGCAGACTTACACCCTGACCAAGTTCGCCCGTTCCAATGCAGGTACCTGCATTAACCAGCGTCCCATCGTCACCGTAGGTGAGCGTGTCCACGACCGTCAGATCATTGCCGACGGTCCTTCCTGCTCCGGCGGTGAGATCGCACTGGGTAAGAACGTGCTGATCGGCTTCGTCACCTGGGAAGGCTACAACTACGAGGACGCCATTTTGCTTAACGAGCGTCTTGTGCGTGAGGACGTCTTTACTTCCATCCACATTGAGGAGCACGAGGTGGAAGCCCGTGATACCAAGCTGGGACCGGAAGAAATTACGCGCGATATTTCCAACGTGGGCGAGGATGCCCTGAAGGATTTGGACGAAAACGGCATTATCCGCATCGGCGCTGAAGTCCACGCCGGTGATTACCTGGTCGGTAAGGTCACCCCCAAGGGCGAGACTGAGCTGACCCCTGAAGAACGCCTGCTGCGGGCCATCTTCGGCGAAAAGGCAAGAGAAGTCCGTGATACCTCCTTGAAGGTGCCCCACGGCGAAAGCGGTATTGTTGTGGACGTCAAGGTGTTCACCAAGGAAAATTCCGATGATCTGGCACCCGGCGTGACCAAGTCTGTCCGTGTTTACATTGCCCAGAAGCGTAAGATCTCCGTGGGCGACAAGATGGCCGGCCGTCACGGTAACAAGGGCGTCGTTTCCCGCGTCCTGCCGGAAGAGGATATGCCCTTCCTGCCCGACGGCACACCCCTGGACGTGGTGCTGAACCCCCTGGGCGTGCCTTCCCGTATGAACATCGGTCAGGTTTTGGAGGTCCACTTGGGCTACGCCGCCAAGGCATTGGGCTGGAAGGTTGCCACCCCGGTGTTCGACGGCGCAAACGAGAAGGATATCCGCGACACCCTGACCTTGGCAGGTCTGCGTGAGGACGGCAAGACCGTTCTGTATGACGGCCGCACCGGTGAGCCCTTCGATAACCTGGTTACCGTTGGCTACCCCTACTATCTGAAGCTTCACCACCTGGTTGACGATAAGATCCACGCCCGTTCCACCGGCCCGTACGCACTGGTTACCCAGCAGCCCTTGGGCGGCAAGGCCCAGTTCGGCGGTCAGCGTTTCGGCGAAATGGAAGTTTGGGCGCTGGAAGCTTACGGCGCCGCCTACACACTGCAGGAAATCCTGACCGTCAAGTCCGACGACGTGACCGGTCGTGTGAAGACCTATGAGGCCATTGTAAAGGGCAGCAACATTCCTACCCCCGGCGTGCCCGAATCCTTCAAGGTTTTGGTGAAGGAGCTGCAGGCTCTGTGTCTGGACATCCGTGTGCTGGACGAGCAGGGCAACGAGATCGAACTGAAGGACGAGGATGAGGACGACGATCTGATCTACACCGAGATCCCCAACAGCCAGCTGGTTGTAGATGCCGATGAGGTATTGGGCAACGGCTTTGTGGTGGATGAAGGCAGTCCTGACGACATTATGAACATCGGCGACGACGATGACGCCGATTACGAAGATTAAGGAGGCGATATTGATGGCAGATGCAACATTTGATGCAATTAAAATTGGTATTGCTTCACCGGAAATGATCCGGGGATGGTCCTTCGGCGAGGTTTTGAAGCCCGAGACCATCAACTACCGTACCTTAAAGCCTGAACGGGATGGCTTGTACTGCGAAAAGATTTTCGGACCGACGAAGGACTGGGAGTGTCACTGCGGCAAGTACAAGAAGATCAAGTTTAAGGGCAAGATCTGTGACCGCTGCGGCGTGGAAGTGACCAAGGCCAAGGTCCGCAGAGAGCGGATGGGTCACATTGAACTGGCGGCTCCCTGCAGCCACATTTGGTACTTTAAGGGTATTCCCTCCCGGATGGGCCTGATTTTGGATATCAGCCCCAAGGTTCTGGAGAAGGTGCTGTACTTTGCGGCATATATCGTGACCGATCCCGGTGATACACCTCTGACACAGAATCAGGTGCTTTCCGAAAAGGAATACAGAGATTGGCGCGAAAAGTATGAAGACGACTTCAAGGCCGGTATGGGCGCTGAGGCTGTCAAGGAATTGCTGGAAAAGATCGATTTGGATGAGCTGTCTGAGCAGCTGCGCGCAGAGATGAAGGTCGCTTCCTCTCAGAAGAAGCTGCGTATTGTCAAGCGCCTGGAGGTTGTGGAAGCTTTCCGGGAATCCGGCAATAAGCCCAGCTGGATGGTGATGGACGCACTGCCCGTCATCCCGCCCGATATTCGTCCCATGATTCAGCTGGACGGCGGCCGTTTCGCCACTTCCGACCTGAATGATCTGTACCGCCGTGTGATCAACCGTAACAACCGTCTGAAGAGACTGATCCAGCTGCACGCACCCGACATCATTGTGCGTAACGAGAAACGTATGCTGCAGGAAGCGGTGGACGCTCTGATCGACAATGGTCGCCGTGGCCGTGCAGTCACCGGTGCCAACAACAGAGCACTGAAGTCCCTGTCTGATATGCTCAAGGGCAAGCAGGGCCGTTTCCGTCAGAACCTGCTGGGTAAGCGTGTGGACTATTCCGGCCGTTCCGTTATCGTTGTCGGTCCGGAACTGAAGCTGTATCAGTGCGGTGTGCCCAAGGAGATGGCCATTGAGCTGTTCCGCCCCTTCGTGATGAAGAAGCTGGTTGCAGACGGCCTGGCAAGCAACATCAAGTCTGCCAAGAAGATGATCGACAAGGGCATTACCGAGGTTTGGGATGCGCTGGACGAGATCATCAAGGACCGTCCTGTGATGCTCAACCGTGCACCGACGTTGCACCGTTTGGGTATTCAGGCCTTTGAGCCGATCTTGGTGGAGGGTCGTGCACTGAAGCTGCACCCCCTGTGCTGTACCGCATTTAACGCCGACTTCGACGGCGACCAGATGGCAATTCACGTGCCCCTGTCCGCAGAGGCACAGGCAGAAGCCAGAATGCTGATGCTCTCTGCCAATAACCTGCTCCGTCCTCAGGACGGCAAGCCTGTTACCGTGCCCACTCAGGATATGATCTTGGGTGCCTACTACCTGACCTATACCCGTTTGGGCAAGGCCGAGAAGGGTGCCGAGAATGTGTTTGTGGTGGACGCAGGGGAGACCGACCTGCCTGCAGAGCAGATCGTGGATGCAGACCTGTTTGTGGAGGCCAACAAGAAGGCAAAAGCCGAAGGCAAGAAGCAGGCTTCCTTCCGCCCCTTGCTGAACTACTCCTCTGTGGATGAGGCCATTGCCGCCTATGCTGACGGCGATGTGGGTCTGCACGCACCCATTCGCGTGCGTTATACCAAGGAAGTGGACGGCGTCAAGAGCAGCAGGATCATCAATGCCACCGTTGGCCGTCTGATCTATAACGAGCCCATTCCTCAGGATCTGGGCTTTGTGGACCGCACCGATCCTGCCAAGGCCTTCGACCTGGAGGTAGACTTCCTGGTAGGCAAGAAGCAGCTGGGCAAGATCATCGACAAGTGTATCCGCAAGCACGGCTTCACCATTGCCACCGAGATGCTGGACCGCATCAAGTCCCTGGGCTATAAGTTCTCCACCAAGGGCGCGATCTCCGTATCCATTGCGGATATGGTGGTGCCTGAGATCAAGTATCAGCTGGTCCGCGAAGCAGAGCAGAAGGTGCTGGAGATCGAAAACTTCTACCGTCAGGGCTTTATCACCAATGATGAGCGTTATCGTTTGGTGGTTCAGCAGTGGGAGAAGACCACTGCCGACGTCACCGGCGCACTGCAGGGCAACCTGGACGAATTTAACCCCATCTATATGATGGCGGATTCCGGCGCCCGTGGCTCTATGGCACAGATCCGTCAGCTGGCAGGTATGCGTGGCTTGATGGCCGATACCGCAGGCCGCACCATCGAGATCCCTGTTAAGGCAAACTTCCGTGAAGGTCTGTCTGTACTGGAATACTTTATTTCCAGTAGAGGTGCCCGTAAGGGTATGACCGATACGGCTCTGCGTACCGCAGACTCCGGTTACCTGACCCGCCGTATGGTGGACGTTTCTCAGGAAGTGATCATTCGTGAGCACAACTGTAATACCACCAACGGTATTTGGGTTGGCGCGGTGATGCAGAATAATGACGTGATCGATACCTTCGGCAACCGTATCCGTGGCCGTTATCCCGTCAATGATGTGCTTGACCCGGTTACCGGTGAGCTGCTGCACTCCAAGGACGTGATGATGATGCCCGAGGACGCACAGAAGTTTGAAGACCACGGCATCAACAAGATTTATATTCGTACTGTGTTGGGCTGCCGCGCAAGAAGCGGTGTATGTGCCCGTTGCTACGGTATGAACCTGGCCACCTCCAAGGAAGTGGACCTGGGCGAAGCAGTCGGTATTATTGCCGCACAGTCCATCGGTGAGCCTGGTACGCAGCTGACCATGCGTACCTTCCACTCCGGCGGCGTTGCAGGTGACGATATTACCCAGGGTCTGCCCAGAGTTGAAGAACTGTTCGAGTCCCGCCGTCCCAAGAAGATGGCGCAGATCTCCGAGATTACCGGTGTTGTCTCCATCGACGATACCCATCGCTCTGCTCAGCGTGATATCACCATCACTGCCGAGGACGGCGAGGTCAAGGTATATCAGGTGCCCTACTCTGTGGGTCTGAAGGTTGCCCACGGAAAGACGGTGCGTAAGGGTGAGCCCATCACCGATGGTGCGCTGTATCCCCAGGATGTTCTGCGTATTTCCGGCGTAGAGGCTGTTCAGGATTACCTGGTGCAGTCTGTTCAGGCGGTGTACCGTCAGCAAGGCGTTGAGATCAACGACAAGCACATTGAAGTGATCATCCGTCAGATGATGCGTAAGACCCGCGTGGAAGAGCCCGGCGACAGCAACCTGCTGGTTGGCACCGTGGTGGACAACTTCGTATTTGAAGATGCCAACGCAGAGGTACAGGCACGCATTGACGCCGGCGAGACCGAGCTGCAGCTTGCAACCGGTTCTGCGGTGCTGATGGGTATTACCAAGGCTTCCTTGGCTACCGACTCCTTCCTGTCTGCCGCATCCTTCCAGGAGACCACAAAGGTCCTGACCGATGCCGCGATCAAGGGCAAGGTGGACCACCTAGTCGGCCTGAAGGAAAACGTGATCATCGGTAAGCTGATTCCCGCAGGCTCCGGTCTGATGGCTTATCGGGATTTCAAGCCCGGTGCAACCCCCGCTTCCCGTACTGTAGACGGCTCCGAGCAGGCATCAGAGGCAATTTGATAAAAAGACGGTGCAGTAAAGGTCTCTTTACTGCACCGTTTTTGCTTGCTATTTTGAAGCAAATAAGCTACAATGATGTTATCTGAATGTGGAGGGATCTGTATGCTGCATACGATTATTCATTTAAAGGACCGCTATCCCTTTTTGGGCGCAGACGGACGGGATCCGATTGTAGAGTGTTATCTTCCTGAGCCGATGGCGGAGATGGGATGGGAGGATCGGAAGCGTCCCTGTTTGGTCATCTGTCCCGGCGGCGGATACGGTATGGTCAGCCAGCGGGAGGGAGAGCCCATCGCTTTTCATTTTCTGCCGAAGGGCTATAATGTATTTGTGTTGACTTATTCTGTCGCCCCCCACCGTTTCCCCGTTCAGCTGCAGGAAGTGGCGGCGGTTATGGAAACCATTTACGACTGCGCCGAGCAGTGGCACTGTGACACGGAGCGCATTGCGCTGATGGGCTTTTCCGCAGGCGGTCATTTGGCGGCCCATTATTCCAACTGCTGGAATATTCCCCAGGTGCGTCAGGTGTTTCCCGAGAGCAAACCGGTGCAGGCATCCGTTTTGTGCTACCCGGTAATTACTGTAGATGGAATGAATGCCCATTTGGGATCGTTTTACAATCTGCTGGGTGTGGATACGTTGGAGGCTATTCCCGCGGAGCAGTTTTCCTGTGAGCGGCTGGTCACAGCTCAAACACCGCCGGCATTTTTGTGGCACACCGCCGAAGATCCGGTTGTGCCGGTGCTGAATTCCTTGCGGTATGCCGCCGCGCTGTCAGAGCAGGGGATACCCTTTGCACTGCACATCTATACAAAAGGCACCCACGGTCTGGCGACAGTGGACGATCAAACCAACCCGCCTCTGCCGGAGGAAGTGGCCTACGCAGAAAGATGGCTCCAAGAGGCAGGAAAATGGCTGTCTGACCTGTTTAAAAAGTAAAATCGATACTTTTTCATAATTTTCCCCATTTAAGACATAATACTGAGGGAGGGGAAGATTATGAAACGGGAAAAGGAACAAAAACCCATTACGGAAGAAATAGTAGATCCGAAGCCGCCTGTTGTGCATTCTTCCAGAATGGAAAACCGCATTTGTCATAAAAATGAAAGGCTCTGAGAAAAATCTCAGAGCCTTTTTCTTTGGTAATTCTATTAGCCTTCTGCGCGCATCTGAGCGAAGCACTCGCTGCAGTATACGGGACGGTCGGACTTGGGCTCGAAGGGAACCTTTGCCTCACCGCCGCAACGGGCGCAGGTAGCAGTGAAGAACTCACGGGGGCCACGGGCATTGTTCTTGCGGGCGTCACGGCATGCCTTGCAGCGCTGGGGCTCGTTCTGGAAACCGCGCTCTGCGTAGAATTCCTGCTCACCGGCGGTGAAAACGAATTCGTTGCCGCACTCTTTGCAAACTAAAGTCTTGTCTTCGTACATTGGATAATACCTCTCTTCGGTTTGATATGCCCCGCGGTGGCCTGCCGATACGGTCCGGAACAACTCAGGGTCAGTTATATTATGGCGTTATTTAGCACCCTAAACGACATTATACTGAAAGAGAGCGATTTTGTCAATCCTAAATAAAAGAAAAATGACAAAATTTAAAGACTTTGGTAATTTGCACAAAAAACATTCATCCAATGTCAAATTGTTGCTGCCCCATATATGGAATATGCAAATGATCGTATGCCAATTTGGTAACACAACGTCCCCGCGGGGTGCGGGTCAAAAAGCCCAATTGCATCAGATAGGGCTCGTATACATCCTCTAAGGTGATGGCCTCCTCGCCAATGGTGGCGGCCAGGGTCTCCAAACCTACAGGCCCGCCGTTGTAGTTTCCGATAATGGCACCCAGCATACGGCGGTCGATGGCATCCAGGCCCAAATGGTCTACATCCAAACGCTTCAGTGCCAAATCGGCAATTTCTTTGGTGATGACACCGTCGCCCATAATTTGGGCAAAGTCACGCACCCGGCGCAGGAAGCGGTTGGCAATACGGGGCGTACCGCGACTGCGGGAGGCGATCTCTGCCGCGCCGTCCGGCTCGATTTCCATACCCAAAATGGTAGCGGAACGGGTGACGATGCGGGCAAGCTCCTCGGTGGTGTAAAGCTCCAAACGCAGACTGACGCCGAAACGGTCCCGCAAAGGCGCAGAGAGCTGACCGGCTCTGGTGGTGGCACCGATCAGTGTAAACTTGGGCAGATCCAGGCGGATGGAGTTGGCAGAAGGTCCCTTACCCACGATAATATCAATGGCAAAATCCTCCATTGCGGGATAGAGGATTTCCTCCACTACCCGATTCAAACGGTGAATTTCGTCAATGAACAGAATGTCCCCCGGATTCAGATTGGTCAGCAAGGCCGCCAGATCACCGGGCTTTTCAATGGCCGGGCCGGAGGTAATGCGAATATTGACCCCCATTTCGTTGGCAATAACACCTGCCAGGGTGGTTTTACCCAAGCCGGGAGGGCCGTATAAAAGGGTATGATCCAAAGGCTCGTTGCGCAGGCGGGCTGCGTCAATATAAACAGACAGGTTGTCCTTTGCTTTTTCCTGACCGGTGTAATCCCGCAGCAGCTTGGGGCGCAAGCCGATCTCGCCGCCATCCTGAGGGATAAAGGTGGGGGAGATGATGGGGGTATTCATTTCCTGTGAAAATTCCAAACTCATAATCTAATCCTTTCCCTATCCCTTGATCACCATTGCACGCAGAGCATAGCGGATCAGTTCTTCGGTGGTGGCGTTGGGGTCAGCACCCTTCAGGGCAGAGGCAATTTCGGCAGGGGAGTAGCCCAGCTCCTGCAGCGCGGCGTTTGCCATTGGCACGCTGCCGGACTGCATCGGTGCGGAAGCGGTAGGAACAGAGAAGTCCAGCGTCACATTGCTGCCGCCTACTTTGTCCTTCAGCTCCAAAATAATGCGTTGTGCCAGCTTTTTGCCCACACCCTGGGCGGCAGTGAGCATTTTTTCGTCACCGGTCATAACTGCCATGGTGAAATTTTGCGGTCCTGCGCCCAAAATGGCGATGGCGGCTTTGGGACCTACACCGGTGACGGAGGTGAGCAACTCGTAGCACTGCTGCTCCTCGCGGGAGATGAAGCCATATAGATCGTGGGCGTCCTCCCGAATGGACTCGGTGATATAGAGCTTTGCGCCCTGATTGAGCTTCAGCTGACCGGCGGTATAGGCGGTAATGCGACAGCCGTATCCTACGCCGCCGCAGTCTACCACTGCCAGCCCCGGCTCTAAAACCGTTATTGTTCCGTTTAAATAGTAAAACATAAAACTGCTCCCTAAAAAGATTATGAACGTTGAAGCTGTGCCAGCAGAGAGGTACTGGAACGGGCGTGACACAGGGCGATGGCCACTGCGTCCGCGGCATCATCCGGCTTCGGACTTTTTTCCAGATGCAAAAGCCTTTTGGTCATTTCCATCACCTGGTGCTTTGTGGCGTTTCCGTAACCCACAACAGCCTGCTTTACCTGCATCGGCTTGTATTCAAAAATGGGGATGCCTGCCTGCCGCACGGCTAGTAAAATAACACCGCGGCTTTGTGCAACACCGATGGCGGTGGTCACATTATGGCCGAAGAAAAGCTCCTCAATGGCAACCGCATCCGGTTTTGTCATCTGTAAAAGCTGGGTCATATCGTTAAAAATCATTTCCAGACGGGCGGGAAATTCCGCACCGGCAGGGGTGGTAATTGCGCCACAGCGCAAAAGCCGGCTTACACCTCTTTGGGCGTCGATCAGCCCGAAGCCGGTGATTCCGTACCCGGGGTCAATTCCCAGTATAAGCACTGTACATCACCTCATTTTACATTATAACACAAGCATTTTCAAATTTCCACTATAAAAAAGAAAGGGGAACGACGATGGTGAACTGCCCCAGTTTGTGCGAACAGCACAAAAAAGGGACTCCCTTGCAGGATAATTGAATTTTAAGCGGAGTGGCGTAGCGTCAGCGGCGCCACTCCCGTTCTGTTTTGGATTCGTTCATGGTTGTAAAAGTAAATGTA
>JAGASJ010000099.1 GCA_017621795.1 Oscillospiraceae bacterium
AGCACCTGAAAAGGATGGGGATTTTCTCAGGATGAACCAAAATTCTGCGGGAATCCTTTGTGGATTTTAAAGGATTTTGGTGAAATGCTGGGGAAATCCACGCCTTTTCAGGCAATTTATCACTGTGGCGCACTGCCCAAGGAAGGCGCATCTTTTTATGCGTATTTGGCAACAACGGCGTGCATTGCATCAAACTGCTTTTCCATATCGGAGACCAGCTTAAACTGTGTGCGGCAGCGATCCAAATTCTGCTCCGGATAGTGGATGCGGAAGTAATGGTCGCCATCTAAGTAATCGGTCAGGAAGCGAATGCCGCATTCCAGGGTCATCAGCTTTGCGCCCCAGGGCAGGTATTCCAGCTCAGCGGGGGTAAGAGAGCCCTGTGCACCCTGCAAAAATCCACGGGTATAGGCTTCATACAGCTCAATGTCGAAATTGACCTTTGTAAGATCCTTTTCGTCCTCAGCAGAGTGGTTTGCACCGAAACGGATAGAGTCACCGAAATCGTTGATAGACAGGCCGGGCATTGTGGTGTCCAAATCAATAACACAGATACCTTCCTTGGTGGTGCGGTCAATGAGGATGTTGTTCAGCTTGGTGTCGTTGTGGGTGACACGAAGGGGGAGCTTTCCGTCCCGCAGGGCCTGCATGGCCACAGAACAGTCGTTCTTTCGTGCCATTACAAAGTCAATTTCAGCCTGCACATCCTTCGCCCGATCCATCTTGTCCGCATTTAAGGCGGCGATGAACTTTTCAAAACGGTTTTCCGTGTCGTGGAAGCGGGCAATGGGCTCGTGAAGGGTCTCCGCGGGGTAGCCCTGAAGCATAAACTGGAAGCGGCCAAAGGACCGAGCAGAAGCCTCAAACAGTTCAGGGGTTGCTTTTTGGTAGCAATCGGTGTTCTCAATAAAGTTTGTAAGCCGCCAAACCTTATTGCTGCTGTCGGTATAATAATCCTTGCCGTCCTTGGTTTTCACAAGGCTCAGGGTTTCCCGCAGGGGGTCACCGCCGGCGGCAATGATCTGCTTTTTCAGATAAGAGGTGATGCCCACCATGTTTTCCATGAGTTCCTCAGGGTGGGGGAATGCGGCAGAGGAAAGACCCTGCAGGATGTAGCGAATGGCATCGCCGTCCTGGGGCTGGCATATTACGCAAAAGGTGTCGTTGATGTGGCCCTGACCGTACCGCACAGCACCCATCAGCGTAGCGGGAAAGTCATAGGCGGCAAGAACCTCTTGCAGCACAGGTGTTTCTTGGGGAATAAAAAGGTTGTTCATAACACACACCTCCCATTATATTTTTCTAAATCATACCATATAAAAGATTCCATTTCAATAAAATTCTTGATTTATAGCCAAAATTTTCATTGCGATGTACATAAAGGAGTGCTATAATAAGCACCAATCGGAGGAGGCCTCCGGATTAAGAAAGGAGAAAAAATTGAATCATCAAAAGCAGAAGCTGGGCACAAAAGCCACGCTTCAAAAGTACGCAAAACGGTATTTTATTGACGCAATGGGGGCAATGGCAAACGGACTGTTTGCGACATTGCTCATTGGTACCATCATCAAGACCTTGGGTCAGCAGATGGCAAATCTCATTGCGGCCACCTGGGCGCAGGATTTTGGCGGGATACTGGTAAAAGTCGGTGACTTTGCCTGTGCCGCTGACGGATGCGCCATGGCAATGGCCATTGGATACGCGCTGAAAGCCCATCCGCTGGTGTTGTTTTCCCTGGCGGGCGTTGGATATGCCACCGACGTTTTAGGCGGTGCCGGCGGTCCGCTGGCGGTGCTGATCGTGGGCATTGTCGCTTCGGAAATGGGAATGCTTGTCAGCAAGAAAACAAAGGTGGATGTGATCGTAACACCTCTTGTAACCGTGCTGGTGGGCTGTGGTTTGGCACTTCTGATTGCCGAGCCCATCGGAAACGGCGCGAAAGCCTTGGGCGGCATCATCACCTGGGCAACTGCTCAGCAACCCTTCTTAATGGGCATCGTGATCTCTGTGGTTGTGGGTATGATCCTGACCCTTCCCATCAGCTCAGCGGCAATCTGCGCCGGATTACTGCTTAGTGGTTTGGCAGGCGGTGCGGCTGTTGCCGGCTGCTGTGCCCAGATGGTAGGCTTTGCGGTCATTTCCTTTAAGGAAAACCGTTGGGGCGGCCTCATTGCACAGGGCTTGGGCACATCGATGCTGCAAGTGCCTAACATTGTGAAGCACCCCCGTATTTGGATCGCGCCCACCCTTGCGTCTGCTATTACAGGACCGATTGCCACCACCGTGTTCAAACTGCAAATGAACGGTGCGCCGGTATCTGCCGGTATGGGCACCTGTGGTATGGTAGGACCGATCGGCGTCATTTCCGGTTGGTTTGACCCGGTGGCAGAGGGCGCTGTGGCGGTAACACCCAATGCGCTGGACTGGCTGGGACTTCTGATGATTTGTATTATACTGCCGGCGGCTTTATCTATGGTCTTTGACCGCATTTTGCGGAAAATCGGCTGGGTAAAAGACGGCGATATGAAACTATCCGTTTAATGATATAGAAAAATGTGCTGTAGAGAAACATTCCTGTTTCTATACAGCACATTTTATTTTATAGGACAAAAACTGTTCGATTGCGTTGCTATTCTCTGTCGTAGTCTATGATTTCCATAGTGCATTTTCTGATGTCGTAATTTTTGTCAACAGATATCCTGAAGGTCGTAGATTCTCCAGGTGCCAATCCCTCCGAGCCAACAGCATAAGTCCAATCGGTATCAAGAACTTTTCCGGAAGAATTTTGAAACTTGCCTTTTACTTCCACAAAGGAGTATCTTCTACGACCGTTATTTGTTAGTGTTCCTGTGCATACTGTATAAGAACTATTGTGACTTATGTTTATGTCTGAAAATTCAAGAACGTCTTCCGCGGATTCGGGAGTATAAGCAATGTGTGATGAATAAGATGGGGAGTGTGTATAACAGTAGTTTCGCTCTGCGGCTTTCTTATTTTTACATTTACTCCATTCGCAAGTGTGTGAAAAGCAGTATTCGCCACCAGCAGAACGTGGCAAAGGGCAAATCCCGGCTTTGCACCTAAAACCAAGGAAATAAACGAGACAGAACACGACAAAAATTCCAATTATCAGAAACCTTTTATGTGGGAGTTTGGTTATTTGTTTTTCTTTATCACTGGTAGCAAGATCGGTGTAGCCTGTTCTTTGCCCGCAATATGTGCAAAATGTGGCATCCGATTTGGCCTTATTTCCGCATTTAGTGCAACGCATCATTCTAATCCCATTTTATCTTTGATTTTGCCAATGTCGATTTCGACCATTTTCCAAGAGTCACCATCACCCGAGATCTGCCACGATAATATATCCAGTTGAACTGAAAGCTGCTCTAAGTAATCAGAATCCTCCCCGTCGGGTTCGTCCGCGTAGTCCATTACGTATTCGCCATCTTTGAAAATCGCTTCATCAGTTGTAACAGCCCCATAGCCATTGGTTCCACCATACTTGAAAATAGTATAGGTATAATCATTATTGCCGTTTTCATCAAAGTGTTTA
This sequence comes from Oscillospiraceae bacterium, assembly GCA_017621795.1. GTDB lineage: Bacteria > Bacillota > Clostridia > Oscillospirales > Oscillospiraceae > Faecousia. The sequence goes on from JAGASJ010000099.1 coordinate 3,554, forward strand.
AGTAAGAACATTTCATCGTAAAGCCTGAAAGAATCCGGGTCTCGCATCATACTCTTCATTTCGACAGCGTTTTGATAGGCGAGCTGTTCGTCTTCATTTAGGGTTGAACCAATATGACTTACTATCAAAACAACCACAAGGATTACTGCGGCAATTGCGGCTGCAATAATAAGAGGTTTTTTGTGCTTGCTTATGGTTTTAGTGATTTTCGCAACGGTGGGAGTTTCGGGGGCTTCTGAATCGACAGGGCATCCACAGAACGGGCATTCCACTGCCCCAATGTCAATTTCGTTTCCACACTCAGCACAGAACTTTTTGGGGACAACTTCTTCAATAAAAACTTTGCCGCAATGAATGCATTTTTTTGATTTGTCGGAAATTTCCTGACCGCAATCAGGACAAATTATCATTGCCATATTTTACTACCTCTCTTAATTTTGTTGTGAATGACTTCAATCGCGAAATTGAAACCATCTTTGAGTCTTTGCACCGTGAAGCGGAGGATTCACTGCATATTATTTCTGACACAGAATTATTAAAGCTGGTAAACCCTAACCACAAAACGATTATAGTAAACATATTTACTAAAGTCAATAGTAAACTTATTTACTGTGTTAGATTATCTACATACTTGCTACGAAAGGGCGTATTGTATGTTGACTTATATGGACAAACTTCGCGGACTTCGCGAGGACAACGACCTAACACAGTCTCAGATTGCAGAGATCCTGGGTACTTCTCAAACGATGTATGCCCGTTATGAACGCGGCGCTAACGAATTACCCATCCGTCATTTCATTACATTATGTAAATTCTACAATGCTTCAGCGGACAATCTGCTTGGGACCACGCCTAATCCTGCTCGAAGAAAAAGAGGTATACAGCCATAACGACTTTGGACATTGTGGCAGCCCGGTTTTTGTAAATATTTCTTTCTTATGTATGGTGCAAACGAAGAAAACACGAAGGTCACAATACCCATTTAGAAATAAAAACTCCCGCTGTTTTCACCGAAAACAGCGGGAGTTTTATAAAGATAGGTTTACTCCTGATCCCAGTTGTGCCAAACGTTCTGCACATCGTCATCGTCTTCCATGGCGTCAATCAGCTTTTCCATCTGTGCCTGCTGATCGGCGCTGTCCAGCTTCTGATAGTTCTGGGGCACCATTTCGATCTGGGCGGAAGCGAAGGTATACTTCTTGGCGGTCAGACCGTCTGCCACGGTGTTGAAATCATCGGGATCCGTGTAAATGGTGAAGCAATCGCCATCGGCCTCAAAATCGTCCGCACCACAGTCCATTGCGTCCATCATCACGGTGTCTTCGTCGTAATCGCCGTCTTCGTTGTCGATCACCAAAACACCCTTGCGGTCAAAGCTCCAGGAAACACAGCCGTTGGCGCCCAAATTGCCGCCGAACTTATCAAAGTGGTGGCGCATAGAGCCTGCAGTACGGTTGCGGTTGTCGGTCATCGTCTCCACGATCACTGCTACGCCGCCGGGACCATAGCCTTCGTAGGTGATGGCCTCGTAGCTGTCACCGGAGCCGGCATTGGCAGCCTTGTCCAGTACACGCTTAATGTTATCGTTGGGCATATTGGCGGCCTTGGCCTTGGTGATGATGGTGGCAAGACGGGAGTTATAGCTGGGGTCAATAGAACCGCCGCCTTCTTTAACGGCAACGATCATTTCCTTTGCAATTTTGGTAAAGGCGGCAGCGCGTTTTGCGTCCTGAGCGCCCTTGGTTTTTTGGATGTTATGCCATTTGGAATGTCCGGACATAATGTAACTTCCTTCCTCTGCTGTACAGAAATTTCAATATATTTTACCATAGCTGACCATAAAAAATCAACTGTTTATCAGAAGAATTTTGTATGGTCGGTGTGAATTTCGGAGATTTTTACCTCTAATTCGGGGAAACTGGTGGATATCAGATCCAATAGAACCTGACAGACCGGGTTTTCCGTGTAAAAATGGCCTGCATCGATCAGGTTGATGCCCCAATCCGCAGCATCTGCAAAGTGGTTGTAGTGCACATCGGCAGTGATAAAAGTATCACAGCCGGCATCCCGCACCTGCTTTAAAGCGCCTGCACAGCCACCGCCGCCGACGGCAACCTTTTCCACATTTTTACCGCCGCTGATGTAACGAAGACCGTTGCAGCCCAGTGTGTTTTTGACGTGGGAAAGGAAGGCATCCAGCGACTGGGGCGCAACAGTACCCTGACGCAAAAGTCCCCAGGGACGGTCTTGGTCGTCCGTACCCTTCGGCGCAATGACCTGTATGTTGTCAAGTCCCAGCACGGCGGCCAAAGTGTCGTTGACACCGCCGGGTGCACAGTCCAAATTGGTATGGGCGTTGATGTGGGCAATGCCGTTTTCAATCAAAAACATGGTGTTTTCACCGGTCACCGATTCGTCGGTGACAAAGCCCGCGTTCCAGATCAGTGCGTGGTGGGTGACGATCAGATCCGCGCCCCATTCTTTGGCTTCCTTACATACAGGGGTAAAAGGGTCGAGGGCGATCAGCACCTTCTTTACAGGGGCGCTCAGTCTGCCGCAATTCAGACCCACCCGATCCCAGCTTTCCTGCATATAGGGGGGCGCAAACTGCTGTACACGATCTAAAATATCCTTTACAGTAATCATAAAGATTCCTCCTTTAGGTGTTGGAATAAGGGCTCAGAATCGAGCTGATAAAGTGCCTTTAAAATCTCGGGGTCTGTGTGTTCCTTTTTGCCGTCTGCGATGCGCTGAAGTTTCCCCACGGTTTGCTGATAGTATGCAGGAAGTACTTCCGTAGGACAGTGCAAAAGGGCAGGGGGGAAGTAATAATCCCTGGGCGCGGTATAGTCCATCTTTTCAAAAACAGCCTCCATAACCGTGTATAAAAACCGCCCGTCCTTCAGTGCCTTTTCTCTTACAATATGCCAGCCGTTTTCGTATAGATACTGCCGCAGGCAATGGATTTTTGACTGGCATTGCAAAATCAGCCGATACTGCTTGTTTTGAAGCCAGGGGGCATTTTCCAAGATGGAGATCATGGTGTCTGCGCCCATACCGGCACAGACGAGGGTGTTAAAATCCCTTGGGATATTTTTTACGCCATCACTGAGATAAAAGGAAATGCGGTCTTTAAGCCCTGCTTTTTCCGCATTCAAGATCGCGCTGTGCAAAGGGCCTTCGTTGATATCACCGGCATACACCCGGGCGGCGATCCCGTTTTGAAGTAAGTAGATGCTCAAATAGCCGTGGTCACAGCCCACATCCGCTATATGCGCTCCTTGCGGCACGAAATCCGCGCAGGCGGAAAGTCTGGCAGAAAGTTTGTTATGCATATATAACCTCAAAAGAAAGCCTGCCATCCACAAGGATGGCAGGCCGTTTGATTACTGGTTCTTTTCAGCCTGATCAGCCTCGTATGCCTCTAAAAAGCGGTTCAGCTGTGCCAGGAAGGAATCACAGTCAATGCCGTGAACCTGGCAGGCTTCCTCTACGGTTTCGCCGCGGGAAGAAGGACAGCCCAAGCAGTGCATACCGATCGCAAAGAACAGGGGAGCAGCCTGAGGTGCTACATCCAAAATATCACCAATAATGGTATCTTTTTCAATTTTTACAGCCATAGTAGAGCCTCCTAACAAAATTCATTGCATATTATAACCGTTTCACCCCCAAAATACAAGGGGGAATCCGTATTTTCTCAGGAAATAGGCTCGAAATCTGCGGCACCGTGCTTGCACAGGGGACAAACGATGTCGTCAGGCAGGGTGTCCCCCTCGTAGACCCATCCGCAGATCTTGCAAACGTATCCCTTTTTGTCCTTGGTTTCCGGCTTGGGCTTAACGTTGCTGTGATAGTAGGAGTAGGTCATGGTCTCGGTGTGGCTGATCACACGGGACTCGGTGATGGCGCAGATAAACATTCCGTGCGTGCCCAGGTCTACGTAGTTTTCCACCTTCAGACTGATAAAGGCGTTGATGTGACGGGGAAGGAAAACAAGGCCGTTGTCTGCCCGCAGAGGCTCACAATCTGCGAATTTGTCCACTCGGCGACCGGACTGGAAGCCAAACTTTTGGAAGATGCTGAAGGGGGCGGTGATGTCCAAAATGTTCAGGTTCATAATGCCGGTATTTTTGATCACGTGGTGAGAGTAGTTTTCCTTGTTGATGGTCACAGCAATGCGGTTGGGGGTGCTGGTGACCTGAGAGACGGTGTTTACGATCAGACCGTTGTCCCGATTGCCATCGTTGGAAGTCACTACATACAGACCGTAGCCAATGTTAAAAAGGGCACTCAGATCGTTTTTGTTGGCGGTGGTGCTGTGCTGTGCCAGGTATTCCTGACAAAGCTCTTTTGCCAGGGCATCAATTTTGTCGCGGCTTTCCTGGTCCAGGGCAGAGTGAATGGTGACGGTGTTTTCTGCAATGGTCAGGTTCTTACTACCTTCCAGCATCTTGTCCATAACCTTTGCGGCAAGAGGTGACCAGGAGCCGTTTTCCATAAAGGCAACGGTACGGTTTTGGAAGTTGCGTTCGGTCAGATGGTGAATAAATTCCTTCATAAAGGGGAATACATCGGCGTTGTAGGTGGTGGTAGCCAGCACCAGCTTGCTGTAGCGGAAGGCATCGGCAACAGCCTGAGCCATATCACAGCGGGCCAGATCGTATACAACTACCTTGGGACAGCCGTTACTGCGCAGCTGCTCAGCAAGCAGCAGGGCGGCATCCTTGGTATGACCGTAAATACTGGTATAGGCAACCACAATGCCCTCGTCTTCCACACTGTAGCTGGACCAAGTATCATATTTTGTCAAATAGTGGCCTAAGTTTTCCTTCAACACAGGTCCGTGAAGGGGACAAATGATCTGAATGTCCAAGGTGGCGGCCTTCTTTAAAAGTGCCTGGACCTGCGGGCCGTATTTGCCCACGATGCCGATGAAATAGCGGCGTGCCTCGTCGTCCCAGGGCTCATCTGCATCCAGTGCGCCAAACTTACCGAAGCCGTCGGCGGCGAAGAGCACCTTGTCGGTCACATCGTAGGAAACGATGACCTCAGGCCAGTGCACCATGGGTGCGGTAACAAAGGCCAGGGTGTGCTTGCCTAAGGGGAGGGTGTCGCCCTCGGTAACAACGATTCTGCGGTCTGCATAGTCACTGCCGAAAAATTGCTTCATCATCACAAAAGCCTTTGCAGAGGAAACCACGGTTGCAGTGGGGTAGACCTCCAAAAAGTTTGCGATATTTGCGGCGTGGTCAGGCTCCATGTGCTGCACGACCAGGTAGTCGGGGGTACGGCCCTGTAAAACATTTTGAATGTTGTCCAGCCACTGGTGGGTGAAATGCTGATCCACCGTATCCATAATGGCGATCTTGTCGTCCATAATGGCGTAGGAATTGTAGCTCATTCCGTTGGGGACCACATATTGACCTTCAAACAGGTCGACCTTGTGGTCATTGACGCCAATATAGCGAATGTCGTCTGTAATAAACATAAGTAAATCTCCTTTTGAACTAATATTTCGTACACATTATAACAGCAGAATGGGCTGAAATCAAGAGAAGATTGCATGAACAAGAACAATCTTGCCGCAAATATGCCTCCCTCTGATGAGAAAGCTGGATAATTGCCGATTTTAGGCAATTAGACTGAGGGAGAGAAAGCTCTATTAATTGAAAAAAAGCCGCCGGATTACTCCAACGGCTTTTTGTTTGTGTAAAGTAAAAATTACTTCAGCTCTGCAGTAGCGCCAGCTTCCTTCAGCTCGGCAACCAGCTTCTCTGCATCTTCCTTGGACAAAGCTTCCTTCAGGGTCTTGGGGCAGTTGTCAACCAGATCCTTAGCGTCCTTCAGGCCCAGGCCGGTAGCGGCACGGACAACCTTGATGACGTTCAGCTTGGAAGCGCCGGCTTCCTTCAGGATGACGTCAAACTCGGTCTTCTCTTCAACCTCAGCAGCAGCGGCAGCAGCGGGAGCGGCAACAGCAGCAGCAGCGGCGGAAACGCCGAAAACTTCCTCCAGAGTGTGTACCAGTTCGGACAGCTCCAGAACGGTCAGACCCTTAACTTCTTCTACGAGAGCAGTGACTTTTTCACTAGCCATTGTAATGTTCCTCCTAAATAATAAATAGTTGTTTTGTTGTTTGTTTGTGTTTGGATTAAGCTTCTGCAGCTTCTGCTACAGGAGCGCTGCCGTCCTTCTGCTGCCGGATCTGATCCAGAACAAAAGCCAGGCTGGAGATAGGAGCCAGGAATGTGCCAAGCACCTGAGCGACCAGAGCATTCTTGCTGGGCAGTTCGCCGAAACCGTTAAGCTGGTCTGCGGACAGAACACTGCCTTCAACAACGCCACCCTTGATACTCATCTTGAGCTTGTTCTTCTTGGCGAACTCACATACGATACGTGCGGGAGCAATGGGGTCGCCGGTGGTGCTGGCCATAGCGGTCGTGCCGTTGAGAACCTCGTCGAAATCGTAACCGTTTTCCTTGGTTGCGAAGCGGGTCAAGGTGTTCTTTACAACGGAGTACTCTACGCCGGCCTCACGGAACTGCTTACGCAGATCAGCGTCCTGTGCGACGGTGATACCCTTGTAGTCAACAAAAACCACGGAAGTAGCTTCCTTGATTTTCTCAGACAGGGCAACAACTGCAGCCTTCTTGCTCTCAAGAACCTTTGCGTTGGGCATTGTGTTTTCACCTCCGAAAAAATAAATGTCTTCCTGCCAGAAGACAGAAAGACACACCAATAACATCATTAGCGCACCTCGGCAGGATTTATGGTCTAAACCACCTGCTGTCTTTGGCAACAGGCTGATTATATAGGATAAAAGAACATTTGTCAATAGTAAATTTGGAAAAAATTCTTATTTTTTGTTTTGTTTTCTGAATTTAGGTCTTGACAAAACGGCATAAATGCAGTAATATACACAGGCGGTTAGAACTGCAGCGTATGGAGAAGTCGCGTAGCTGGCCGAGCGCGCACGATTGGAAATCGTGTAAACCTCAAAAGGGTTTCGAGGGTTCAAATCCCTCCTTCTCCGCCAAAATCGACAATCTTCGATGGAAGATTGTCGATTTTATTTTTTAATATTCACGCTTCGCTTTTCACTACTTCCTACCGCCGATTTTGGCGAAAGCAATCAGTGATCATGAAGAGCAAATATGAGTATACAATATGGGAAAGGAGGAGACCGTATTGCGTAAAATCACTTTTTCTGATCTTATCGGGAAAACGATATTGATTGGGTTTACCTATTATACCTCGACTAACGAATTTATTGAACAGAAGCAGTGTTGGGGAAGGGTTATTGAATCAAACGAGAACAGAATACTTGTGAAGCTGAATGACGGTGAGATTTTTGAACTTCCTCCCGATCTTTCTTCAACGCAGGTTGCCGCGCCCGGAGAGTATCGATTGCATTCTACCGGAGAAATAGTTGTGAACCCTGATTATCTAACAACATGGAATATCAATCGCTTCGTAGAAAGGTAAAGTTTTGAACTCCCGAAACCCAATTTGTACCCCTATGACTAAAAATGAACCTTTCAAAGCGATGGGACATCATCGCCGTTAGGTGTATATTATCAGCTACAGCTTGTACTGTATGCTAAAGGCCACGGTTTCTACCGAAACCGTGGCCTTTTTGATGAAATTGATTTTATGTTTTGAAAAAATGTATGTAATACCAAGGATTTTACACCAATTGTAGTACCCATCTCATCAGTACGGAAATCTTATTACAATTATGGAGTTATTTATGAATCATATTCGTGCTCGAATCCACATTTTCCGCAACAATAACAAACCTTCTTTTTTCCTAATGCACCACCTACCAAACCAACCGGGCCAAGCAGTACTGCACCAAATGCAGCCTTTCCTACACTAAACCCCTTCTTAGATTGATCTACTTTTATCCATTTGATGGCTTCATTACACATAGGACATTTTGCCGGAGCTCTCATTTTTTTCACCTCATAGTTTTGTGCTGTCTATAGTACAGCATTATTTAATTAATGATATTAACTTAGCTCAGTATGCTGAGCAGCAATAGTGTATTTAGTGGTCACAGCTGTAACAAATATAGCCGCCGCCTCTATATGTCCAATTTGTATCTTTTCCACAATACTTACATTTTCCACCGCTGCTATCGCCGCCTCCATCGCTACAAGAGCCGATCAACGAAAAAAGCAGAACTATAACAACTGCAACGATCCAACCATTTTTATTTTCCATTATTACTTTTCCCTCCTTAATAAAAAGTGCGGCTACCGAAGCAACCGCACAAAAAACGCAAACTCCGATAGTCGCCAAACTAACTCAATGTGAAATGGGCGCAAAAGCACACAAAAACAATGATGGAATTTGCATTTTTATCAAATTCACATTATTTTTGTATGCCAAAATCGGCACATTTATTCTTAAAAAAGAAAAAATGCACCCAATTTCACATTTATTAAGTTAGTTTGGCATAATCAGTTTAGCACTTTTTAATATTGTAGTCAACAATAAAATTCCACCCCAACACTGTTAATATTAGGGTGGAGAGATTATTCTTTGCTTAGTTATATTATATTCGACTCCTTAACTGGCAAAGCCCAATATCACTTGCGAAGCATATATAACTGGATAGCCAATATAACTCGCCGAAGGCGAATACAGCTGAGTCCCTTCGGCAACAAAAATGAGGAGATGGCAGAAGCCATCTCCTCATTTTTGTTGGTACGCCGGAAGGGACTCGAACCCCCGACCTACTGATTCGTAGTCAGTCACTCTATCCAACTGAGCTACCGGCGCATACACATCACGTAATGTGCCTGCATATAATAGCACACCATTTTAAAAAATGCAAGACTTTTTTACTGTTTTTTATAAAAATATTAAAATTATTCCTCTTCTAAAAAGCCTTGACAAAACAGAGGCGCTATGCTAAAATACTTTGGCGTACAATGATATACTTTTATTCGGAGTGATACCCAAGAGGCCGAAGGGGCTCCCCTGCTAAGGGAGTAGGCGTCTAAAAAGCGCGCGAGGGTTCAAATCCCTCTCACTCCGCCAGTGAAATCCGGTTAGGAAGTTAGTCCTGACCGGATTTTTCTTTGCTTTGCACCACTTTTGGTCTTGAAAAGTTCAGTGCGCATAGACCAAATTTCGGTTTTTCTCTTACTTTTTCCCTTATAGATTCAAAATGTCGTTGATATAAGCCTGCATTCGGCCTGCGCTGTTCTATATCGTATTAGAAATTATACATCAAATCGGTCATAGGACTCATAACAATCCAAACACAACTTCTTCCCCCCGGAGAGCCGGATCCAGTTGGCACCGGTGGTTTCTCCACAGCAGTCGCAGACATAAGAATCGAACAGCCGTGCCTTTTCGGGCAACCGGATCGTAGTTTCCTTTACATCAAACATCTCTTCCGGCTTGCATCCCTGATAGTAGGCGAAAGATTCTGCTTTCGTCATACCCTCCGGTCTGGGCTTCAGCACCAGGCGCACAGACTTATCGGTTTTGCGGTTATAGAACGAGAATGCCTGCTTGCCACGTATATGGAACAGCAGATTTCCTTTGCCAATGCTGCAGCCCAGCATGACCTGCACCGCATCCACACCGCAGGCATCATTTTCGGAGATACAAACCACCTGCTCGTCGGCGGAAAACTCCAGATTCAAAAGCTCAATTGCGTAAAGACTTGCCTTGTAGCCGATGGTTAGGCCACCGCATTCGTGACCGTGAAAAGCCACACAATCATTCCATGTTTTCATAAGTTATCCTCCATATTCATCCACCAGCACCATGTGCCGGCCCTCAATTTCTACTACCTTTGCGTCCACACCATAGACGTCTCGCAGCGCCTCGCTGTCCAGAATGCTGCGGTCACCGTGTCGGTAGACCTGCCCATCCTTCAAAAGAAGAAAACGGTCACAGAAACGCAATGCCAGATTCAAATCGTGGATCACCACCACGGCGATCATATTGTCCTTGTGGCAAAATTCCCGTACCAGCTTCAGTACCTGGTACTGATTCTGAATGTCCAGAGCGCTGGTAGGCTCGTCCAAAAGCAGTACCTTCGGCTGCTGCGCCAAAGCACGGGCAAGCATGACCTTCTGTTTTTCACCGCCGGAGAGCTGATTTAGGAATCTGCCTCGCATATCTTCCACGTCCAGCCGGTGCATGGCATCGTGGACAATGTTGTGATCTTCTTCTGTAAAGCCCCATTTCATATAGGGTCTGCGGCCCAGCATCACCACATCGTGAACGGTCATTTGGGTGCTGGGTACGCTCTGGGATACAAAGGCGACTTTCTTTGCTACTTCCCGGGGCAATTCCTTTAACAGATTCTCGCCATCCAGCAAAACCTCGCCAAAATCCGGCTTCAGAATGTGGTTAAAACACTTGAGTAAGGTGCTTTTGCCTACGCCGTTGTTTCCTAAAATGGCCAGAAATTTGCCGGGCTCGATATCGAAGGATACATCCTTCAAAACTTCCGGGCAGCCTTTGTAATGATAGCATAGATTCTTGACTTGCATCATTGTTTCTTACCTCCTTTGAACAGCAGGTAAAGGAACAATGGGCCGCCCAGAAACGAGGTGATGGCGCCAATGGGCAGGATCACGGGACTGATCACCGTTCTTGCAAACAAATCGCCCAGCAGGAGCAGCGTCGCACCGCCTAAGATCGAGCCGGGAATCAAATACACATGGTTGTTGCCAACTACCATCCGGACAATATGGGGTGCAACCAGACCGATAAAGCTGATGAGGCCTACATTGGAAACCACCACGGAGCTGGTCAGGCAGCAAAGCACCATGCCCACAAGGGTCAGCCGCTTTACATTGATACCAAGGCTGATTGCCGTTTCCTCGCCGCTTAAAAGGGCGTTGTAGTCCCAGCGGTGGATAATACAGTACACGCACAAAACGGCTACGATAGCTGCCATGCCGCCTAAATCTTCCCAGCCGGTACTGCCCAAATCACCAAAGGTCCAGAACACCAAGGTGGAAAGCTGCACTTCATCGGCAAAGTATTGGATGAGGGTGGTTGCGCCGGTGAACATGGAGCTGATGGCCACACCCGCCAGCACGATGCCCTCCGGGGACACCTGGCGGAATTTGCTCAGACCCAAAATTACAAGTGCCACAGCAATAGAACCGAGAAATGCACACAGCGGAATTCTAAAGCCGTCAGTAGCACCCAATCCCAACACGACAATTGCGAATGCGGCACCGAAGGTTGCGCCCTGAGATACGCCCAAGGTGGAGGACGAAGCCAGGGGATTGCGCAGCACCGCCTGCAAAATACAGCCCGCAAGGCCCAAGCCGCCGCCGGCAAGAATTGCGGTAACGATCCGGGGCAGGCGGTTATTTTGCACCACCAAATTGATTTTGCGGTCAGAAGACAAGCCGAAGATGCCCTTGATCAATTCTCCGGTGGGGGTTTCATAGGAACCTGCCCGCAGGCTCAGCAGAATTGTCAGCAGCAGAACAGCCCCTAAGATAAGCAAAAAACTGATGCTTTTGACTTGATTCTTTCGGTATAATGCGTCGATATTATTTTTCTCCAATTTTGATGGTACGGAATTCATAACCGGCCTCCTTCAGGTCTTCGTAGGGATTTGTTCCCAGAAGCTTCTCAAAAATTTCTCCTGCCTTTGCCACCGGGTCTACATCCTTGAACTGCTCCGGGTACATAACGCAGGCTGCGTAATAAGCATCCGCCAGTGCTGTTTCCAGATTGGATGCAGAGGAACGGAAGGAAATCTGAGAATAGACCCTTCCCTCCTGCACGGCGGTAAGGGAATGATAATAGTCGGGGTTTTTGGCATAATCCTCGTTAATGAGCTTCATTCCGTTAAAATCCAGGAAAATGATGTCCGGGTCCCAGCTTAGCACCTGCTCCAGATCAATATCAAAGGCGCCGGTCTTTCCGGTGGTATCCGCCAGATTGTTGGCGTGGATCAGCGCGAAGGGACCGTAGCCTGCCTCTGTACCCTCGAAGCCATGGGCGCCCTTAAAGGAAACACCAGCCACATAAACAGAAGGCTTTTCGCTATCCGGAATGTCCTTGGTGCGGTCATCCAGGTCCTTTTGAATGCCCTTTAAGTAATTCGTCAGTTCCGTTGCCCGGCTTTCCATGCCGTAAAGCTGACCCATGATTCGAATCGTTTCGTAGGCACCGGTGTCCAGCGTGGTATCGCTGCCGGGAACCACCACGACAGGTGTACCGGTCTTGGCCTGCAGATCATCCGCTTCCACGGACGCATAGGCACTCATAACGATAACATCCGGGGCAAGATTGATGATTTCCTCGGTATAGGGCTGGCCATTGGTGCCGATTACTGGCAGATCCTTGAACTGATCGAAATTTACATAGTTGTAAAGCCGGGATATGCCGGGTTTTACTTCATAGTCTTCAACGCCAACCACCAGGTCTTGTGCGCCTACATAGCAGGTGTAGCGCAGAGCGCCAACACCCACGCAAACGATGGATTCCACTTTTTCCGGCACATTTACCTGACGGCCTGCGCCATCTGTGATCGTGCGGGTATTGCCGGCATTTTCGCCTGTGGTTTGGCATCCGGCAAACAGGCTAAGGCAAAGAATAGCCAACAGGAAGAATGCAATGATCTTTTTCATAGAAATACCTCTTTCTTTTCCCGGCAGGCTGTGCTATGATAATTGTGCCTGCCTTTATTTGACGATTTTGGTCGGCACGCCCCGGTTTGGTTGCAGCCAGCCGGGGCACCTTTACGACAATTATAGCGAATCCCCCCACACCGTACAAGCCGGGTGGGGGGATATAAAATTCAAAGATATCCTTTTTTGATTGACTTTTGGGGACCAATCGTGTATACTGTTTTCGCAAGTAAATATTCCGTTTAAGTGCCTGCGGACGCGGTAACAGCCCCGTAGGAGAATAGAAAACCGGGTGCGAATCCCGGACGGTACCGCCGCTGTATGCGTGGAGGCACCACACTTGACGAAAGTCGGTCATTGGAGAAATCTGAGAAGGCTGTGTGGAGCTTAAGATGCGTAAGTCAGAAGAACTGCTTAAATGAGGTAAAAACACTAGGGTCTGCAAGTACGGAGCCTGTGGTTTTTTGTTGCGGAAAAACGGCTGCAGCGGCTCAGGTTTTGGGTTGCTGCAGCTTTTTTGCTGTGACCGTCTGCGTGTGGATTCCCCCTTCTGCACGGATTGCTCTGACGGTCACAGCCCGCAAACCAACTGAATATTGCTTATCGATGCGGCGTGGTGATCCGGTGAGAAACCGGAACAACCGTCCATTGCTGTGTTTGGCATCCCCCTTGCCATAAGTCAGAGAGCCAGCCGTGTCGATTGGGTTTATCACGCTTTGACAGGAGAGTGCAGCCGAATTGATCCGTACTTGAGGATCAATAGGTTGCACTTTTTTTGTTAAGCATCACAAAAAACTGCCCTTTTGCGATTTGAACACATCTTTTACCCCACTTCTTCATTTTACAAGCCCCACAATACACAAAGTATTCCAGTACTTGTAAAACTCGAATTGGAGCAAAATCTGTTGTCCCAATCATCAAAAAAAGTTTTCTGTGATGCCTGCGGGAAAACCACATGAGAAAAGAAGGAGGGATGCAAGTGACACCGGAAGAGAAGAAGGCCTGGGCGGAGGATCTTCTGCGACAAAAGTATGCGGAGCTCGGAAGACTCCCCACAAAAAAGGACTTTGACAATGCTGCTTGCGCCCAAATCAAGGCTTACCTTGGGCCGTGGCCCCGCGCTTTGGAGTCTGCCGGGCTGAAACAGCCCAAGGAAAAGAACTGATTTATGTCCAAACAAATTGGAGGTAACACTAACAATGAAAAAACGTATTTTAAGTATGCTGCTGGCACTCATAATGGTAATGGGGATGATCCCCTTTGCGGCATTTGCTACCGATAGTAGCACCGAGTATGTGTATATGTCCGTAAGCTTTAATGGTATATATAAAAATGATCAAACAGGCAAACCTATGGCGTATGTCCCGGTTTCTTTTGATGAACTTGCTATGATAGATCTGGATGCGTATGGTTTGGCGGACTATCTGTATGATGCAGATGGCGACGGAAGTTATGAAATTACCGCGCTGCATCTGATCATTTATGCACACGAAAATCTCTATGGTGGCAGCTGGAGCGAGGTTAATTTCTCAGGCACGCCCGGAAGCACCTACTTTGCAGGCGGTCTGTTTGGACAGGGCGAAAACCTGAACTATTACTTAAATGGCGCGTATCCTCTGGAGAGTGAGAGTTGGGGCGCTACATCAGATCACATCGTTTTACAGCCCGGTGATTTTATTGACCTTGCCGGATATAGCTGTTGGGGCTTTTATGGAGACGAAGCCTTTGGGTTCCAGTATTTTGCTGATGAAAACGATGAAATTACCCATACCTATACTGCCCAGACAGGAGTTGCCACTAATATCAAGCTGATTAAGGGCGGCGCAAGCATGGGTGGCGACTATTCCACTGCCTTTCTTGATGTTCCCGATTGCACCGTTTACTACGGCACGACCCTTTACGATGAAATAGGCAGTGTTACGACCGATGCGGATGGCTGCGCGTCTATCACTTTCTCCGATCCCGGCACCTATTATCTTTGGGCAAACGGCGGGCAGGGAACAGAAGATATGCATTACTCGTGTGAACACTATTCAATCACCGGTGAACCCTGCGTTGTTTCTGCACCGGCGTTTGCTACTGTAAATGTGCCTGACCTGGAGTTTAACTTGGATTTGAGTGATCTGACTGATCCTATTTATGATGGCGGTATGATCGCCTACAATCTGAACGAGACCGATTTTGCATACCTAGACGACACCTGCGAGGCAGGTGATAACGTTAAGTTCGGCTTCTCTGCGGCAGACTATGACCAGTACATCCTCTATGTGGATTTCTACACAGACAGCGATGTGCTTGGCTGGAATGTAAACGGTGAGAATTATTTTGCCGATGATCCCGGTGACGGCTATGTGGATTGGGATCTTGGCAACGATTGCTGGGCCGGTTACGGCTTTGGTTATACTGACGAGGATACCGGTAAGGAATACATTGAATTCTATCTCCAATTGGGATTAGAGAGTGCTTATAACACCTCTGGCAGCTGGGATATCAAGCCTGTTCTCCTGACGGACAATGCTTTAGAAGCAATGGATGCCATTTTTGCAATTTATGACAACGGGGAAATCACCCTGGAAAGCGGCGAAGCGATCCGTAACGCGACTACCCTTTACGAAGCCTTGTCCAATATGGAAAAAGAGGTTATAGACTATCTTGATCCTGAGATTACAGAAATGCTGGAAGAAGCCCAGAAAACCTACAACATCTTGTTGGGAGATCGGGAGGCTGCCGATGCGGTAGAAGCTTTGATCACCGCCATTGGCTCCGTGGACTTGACCAAGGAAGCTGCAATTACTGCAGCAAGAGAAGCCTACGATGCCCTGAACGATACCCGCAAGGCAATGGTTTCCAACTATGCCGCGCTGACCGCTGCAGAAGAAAAACTACAGCAGCTGAAGGACGAAGCTGCCCAAGCAGCTGCCGACCAGGCTGCAGCAGACGCCGTGGAAGAACAAATTGCAGCCATTGGTACGGTAACAGTTTTCTCCGGAAAGAAAATTGATGCTGCCCGCACCGCTTTTGATGCTTTGACTGACGCACAAAAAGCCTTGGTTGAAAATGCAAATCAATTGACCACCGCTGAGAGCGCACTGACAGAAGCTTACAAGCAGGCAGCTAAGGCAGACCATAAGGCAATTTATGAGACAACCGGAAAGTATATTGCAGGCCTTGGCACACCCGGCGTAGGTTCTACCGGCGGTGAATGGATGGTCATTGACTTGACCCGTGCCGGTCAGTCCTGCCCCGAGGGCTATTATCAGAATGTGGTAGACTTTGTGAAAGAAGAAATTAACGACAAAGAGCAGCTTCACAGAGCTAAGAGCACGGAAAACTCCCGTATTATTCTTGCTCTGACCGCTGCCGGTTACGATGTAACCAATGTAGACGGTCATAACCTGCTGATGGGCTTGACAGATATGACTTACATTCTCAGGCAGGGTATCAACGGTCCCATCTGGGCGTTGATCGCCTTTGATTCCCACAACTATGAAATTCCCGTTAACCCCAATGCTACCGAACAGGTAACCCGGGAAAAGCTGATAGCCTATATTCTGGAAAAACAGCTTGCTGACGGTGGCTGGGACCTTGCCAACCGGGCGGCCGACCCGGATATGACCGGTATGGCCATTCAGGCGCTGGCTCCTTACTACAATACAAACAATGCTGTAAAGGCGGCAGTTGATAAGGCACTGATCTGCCTGAGCAATAAGCAACTGGCAAATGGCGGTTTCGGCTCTATTGATGGTATCTGCACCGAGTCCTGCGCGCAGGTTATTGTGGCGCTGGCTACATTGGGGATTGATCCCGAAACCGACGCTCGCTTTATTAAGAACGGCATGTCCGTAGTGGACGCTATGTGTCTGTTTGCTGTGGAAGGCGGTGGCTTTGCCCATGTCCCCGCCCAGGGTGTTAACGGCATGGCAACCGAGCAAGGTCAATATGCACTAGCGGCATACTTCCGTTTGAAAGAGGATCATACTTCTTTGTACGATATGACCGATGTGATGTTGCCTGGCGAAGTAGTCAGCCAGCAGATTAGCGCAATCGGAACCGTTACATTGGAAAGCGAAAAGGTAATTACTGATGCCCGTGTAGAATATGATGCACTTTCCGCTTATCAGAAAACGCTGGTCGACAATTACGACGTCCTTACAGCTGCAGAAAAAACACTTTCTGACTTGAAAGCAGCTGCAGATCAGGCTGCCGCAGATCAGGCTGCTGCTGATGCTGTAACCGCTAAAATAAGCTCGATCGGTACGGTTACCATGGACTCTGAGGCGGCAATCAAGACTGCGCGTGAAGCCTATGATGCCTTGACTGCAGAGCAGAAGGCTTTGGTTAGGAACTATGATGTGCTGACCGCAGCTGAAGCAAAGCTGGCAGAGCTGAAGCAGGCTGCAAGTGAAAATCCCGACAAGCCTCAGACGAAGGTTGAGATCACGGAGGGGGGCATTACCACCGTTCCCGAAAGCTTGAAACAGGCTGGACTTGATACGCCTGAAGAGGTCAAGCAGAAAATGATGGAAGCCATCATCGAAAAGAATAAGGAAACGGATCAAAAGAATGTTGCCCACTACGATGTTGCTCTGATGTACTCCGAGGACGGCGGCAAGACCTGGCTCAAGGCTGACGAAACCCACTTCCCGGCAAACGGAAGGATCACCGTTACCATTGCTTATCCTGCAGGAACCGACAGCACCTATGACTTTACTGTAGTTCACATGTTTACAAGCAACGCCTTTGGCAAGACTCCCGGTGATGTGGAGATTCCAAAGGTAACAAAGACCAAAGACGGTATTCAGTTTGAAGTTACCGGTCTGTCTCCCATCTCTGTAGGCTGGACAGCACCTAAGACTTCCGACAATCCCCAGACTGGCGATAATACCAATATCGCACTGTATACATCTTTGATGCTGGTCTCTTTTGCAGGACTGGCAGCAGTAATGTACTTTGACCGCAAGCGTAAGTACGCCGGCAAGTACAGCAAGTAATTGATCCCGGAAGCAGGGGGTACGCAAGTACCTCTTGCTCCGGAACAAAACAAACCTATGGGGTTGGCAGGCAACAACGCACGGAAGTTGATCCCCCTTCTTTCGGAAATTACCCGCCGCAGCCTGCTGCCCCATCTTCTTAACTTCGAATATCCATGCCGTTTGGCATTTTAATGTATTATTTTTGAATACCGCCGTCGCAGCCATTTTGCTGCGTTCCATCCGGGAAATTTTAACATTTTTTCCGGATGGGTTTTTGCGTTTTTATGTAAGTGAAAAAAACCTGCCTGGAGGGGTCAGAAATGAAGAAAAAAACCATCGCCAACCTGATTATGGTCGCCATTATTCTGGTAATCGTCGCTGCCGGTGTACTGGGTGTAGGTTGCATCCGTGGCTGGTTCGACTCCGACGACGGGTCTTATGCCATACTCAGCGAGATCCGCGGTATCGTAAACATTGAACGGGAAGGCGTGTCCTATCCTGTGGAGAATGGGACAGTTCTTCGCTCCGGGGATAAGCTCAGCTGTAATCCTGGCACCACTGCCGTTGTGAAGCTGGCAGACGGAAGCCTGACCCTTTCCAACAGCGCAGTTATGAGAATCGAGGAAGCGTCTGCAGAAGGCTTCCGGGCGGAGGTCAGAACCGGTGAGGTGTTTGTCAATACCGTTTCTGCTGCCAGCCTTTCCTTTGAGGGCAATACAGAGCAGTTTAGCAATACTGTAGCGCAGCTCAGTGTCCGTAGCGGCGCTCAGTCTGTCAGCGTGTTCTCCGGCACTGTGGGCGATGCCCAGGCAGGACAGATGCTCAACTGGGTAAACGGAGAGCAAAGCGTTGGCAAGCTGGCGATCCAGTCGCTGAATGACTTTACCATCACCCAGCTGCGTAATGTGGGCGATGCTGTAACCCTTTACTTTACAGATGCGGACCTGGATGCTCTGGAAGCGGAGCGTTGGGCAGAAAAGTACGGCACTACCCCTACTGCCCCCAATGTGACCGATCCAACCACCGGGACCACCGATCCGACTACAGGCACAACAGATCCCACCACGGGCACCACAAAACCTACCGACGAACCGACTCAGCCCACCACAAAACCCACGGTAGGCACTGAGCCCCCTGTGACGAATCCTCCGGAGACCACCGATCCTCCTGAAACCACGTCACCTCCTGAAACCACCATTCCTCCCACCACACAGGGCAAGAAGACTTGCACCATTACCATCCGGTGCGACACCATCCTCAATAATTGGGACAATCTGGATCCGTCCAAGGCCGGCTATGTTCCCAGCAACGGTGTGATTTTGCCTACGGTGACGGTAGAGTTTGAGGAAGGTGAAACCGTCTTTGAGGTATTGAACCGGGTCTGTAGCAAGTATGGCATCCAGATCGAATACAGCTGGACGCCTATGTATAATAGCTACTACATTGAAGGCATTAACCATCTTTATGAGTTTGACTGCGGTAGTGAGTCCGGTTGGATGTATAAGGTCAACGGCTGGTTCCCCAACTACGGCTGCTCTTCCTATGAGCTGGAGGGCAACGAAACCATCGTTTGGTGCTATACCTGCGTGGGCCTTGGTGCTGATGTGGGCGGCGGTAACTGGTAAGACTATGAGGTATGATGCTTTTTCTAAATGCCACCCGGCGGTGAACTTCCTGTTTTTTGTGGGTGCCATCGGTATGTCGGTGGTGATTCAGCACCCGGCATATCTGCTTGCCGGAATCATAACAGGAGCAATCTATTACCTGCTCCTGAACGGCAAAAAAGGTTGGAAGACCATACTGGGCCTATTGCCTATGTTTATGATTCTGACTGTCATCAATCCGCTGTTTAATACCTTGGGTGCAACACCGTTGTTTCACTTTGGAAGCAGACCCTATACCCTGGAAGCGCTGTTTTACGGTGCCGCCCTTGCCAGTATGTTCGTCATTATGATGCTATGGTTTGGCTGCTACAACAAGGTGCTGACCAGTGACAAATTTACCTGCTTGTTTGGTAATCTGATTCCGTCAATTTCGTTGCTTCTTGTGATGGTATTCCGGATAGTGCCGAACTTTATTCGAAAGACGCAGCAGATTATCGGAGCAAGAAAGTCTATCGGCAAGGGCATCAGCGAAAACGCAACCACTAAGGAAAAACTTCAGGATGGCGGCACCGTCTTAGGTTCCCTGACAAGCTGGGCGCTGGAAGGGAGCGTCGTCACCGGTGATTCCATGCGTGCCCGTGGCTATGGCGCGGCAAAGCGGTCAAGCTTTATGATGTACCGCATGACCGGAACAGACTGGATTTTGCTGGCTGTTATGCTGGTGTTGATTGGCGCTACCATTGTTGCAGCCTGTCTCGGTCAGTTTGCCGCAACCTTTGTTCCGGCAATTCAACTTGCACCTGTTTCTTGGGGACTTGCAGCATATACTTGCTATCTGCTGATCCCTACTGCATTACATATAAAGGAGACCATTCAATGGCACATTTCCAGATCAAAGATTTGAGTTTTTCTTATCCCACCGCCAAAGGTAGAAAGTCCTTGGACGGCATAAACCTTTCCATAGAGAAAGGAGAATATATTGTCCTTTGCGGAAAGTCCGGCAGCGGTAAAACAACACTCCTGCGACAGCTAAAATCTGTACTGGCACCCCACGGGAAGAAAACCGGTGAGATACTGTTCAATGGAACACCTATCGAGAAAGTCGAAAGCCGGGATCAGTCTGCCAAAATCGGCTATGTGATGCAGAATCCCGATGACCAAATAGTCACTGACAAGGTGTGGCACGAATTGGCCTTCGGCTTGGAAAGCCTTGGCTGTGACCAGAAGACGATGCGTGCCCGTGTTGCGGAAATGGCTTGCTATTTTGGTATTCAGGATTGGTTCAATCGGGATGTAGCCAATCTTTCCGGCGGTCAGAAGCAACTGCTGAATCTGGCTTCTATTATGGCTATGCAGCCGGAGGTCCTGATCCTGGACGAGCCTACCAGTCAGCTGGACCCCATTGCGGCATCGGACTTTTTGAACACTGTCCGCAAGATCAATATCGAACTGGGTACTACAGTCATCATCACCGAGCATCGCCTGGAGGATATTTTCCCCTATGCAGACCGGGCCATCGTGATGGATGGCGGTAAAGTCATTGCCGATGATATTCCCCGAAATATAGGTAAGCTTTTGTATGAGCAGAAGAATGATATGTTTGCGGCTATGCCTACCCCTGTCCGTGTGTTCTACGGCGCAGAAGGCAGCGGAGATTGCCCCTTGACTGTTCGCGAGGGCAGAACATGGCTCAGTAAAACCTATCCGGAACCTACGATATCTACTCTGCCTGCGGAGGAACTGGATGATGAAATCGAGAAACCTGCCCTGTCTTTGAAAGAACTGTGGTTTCGGTATGAAAAGGACAGCCCGGATGTACTTCGGGGCGTATCTGCAGAAGTCCCCACAGGCACTCTGTATGCTATCGTGGGTGGCAATGGTGCAGGTAAGTCTACCACCTTAAAGGCCGTCTGCGGCATCTGTAAGCCCTACCGGGGCAAGGTAAAGGTGTTCGGCAAGCCGGTGGATAAATATAAGTCTTCCGAGCTGTTTGGCGGCTGCCTTGCTATGCTGCCTCAAGACCCCAAGAGCCTGTTCGTCAAGAAAACCGTTCGGGAAGATCTTACGGAAATGACCAAGGACGAAAAAAGAATTGCGGAGATTGCCGCAGTTTGCGAAATTGAGAGTCTGCTGGGCAGCCATCCCTATGACCTCTCCGGTGGTGAACAACAGCGTGCCGCTTTGGCAAAGGTTCTTCTGACAAGTCCCAAACTTCTTCTGCTGGATGAGCCCACCAAGGGTATCGACAGCTTCTTTAAGGAAAAACTGGCAGATATTCTGTGCAAGCTGAAGGAGCAGGGGATCACCATCGTGATGGTGTCTCACGATGTGGAGTTCTGCGCCAAGTACGCGGATATGGTATCCATGTTCTTTGACGGGCAGATGCTGACCACTGACACACCCCGCCGTTTCTTCGGCAACAACAGCTTCTATACCACCGCGGCTAACCGCATGAGCCGCCATGTGTTCTCTATGGCTGTAACCGCAGAGGATGTGGTGGAGCTGTACGGTCAGAATATGGGGGCAGAGGTATGAAAAAATCAAACATCGCGACTTTGATTGTATTCTTTCTGCTGATTCCTGTCACCCTGTTTTTTGGCAGCAAGCTGCCCGGCAGGGGTTACTATATCACCGGTACTGCTATCATTATCGAACTGATGATTCCATTCTTTATGGCCTTTGAGGGCAGACGTCCCCAGGCGAGAGAGCTGGTGGTCATTGCGGTCATGTGTGCCATTGCGATTGCCGGTCGCGCGGCGATTCCCATCCCCAATTTCAAGGCTATTTTCGCAATCATTATGCTTAGTGGTATCGCTTTCGGCCCGGAAGCAGGTTTTATGGTGGGTGCTATTTCTGCCTTCGCCAGTAACTTTTTCTACGGCCAAGGTGCCTACACACCATGGCAGATGATGGCCTATGGTGCCGGCGGTATGCTGGCAGGCTTCTGCTTTGCAAAAGGCAGACTACCTCAAAAGCCTTTGGTCATGGCAGTGTTTGGCTTCCTGGCAACGATTCTTTGGGTCGGACCGCTGCTGGATTGCTCTCACATTTTCCTGATGGTGAGCGTTATCAACTGGGATTCTATCATTGCGGCGTTTGTTTCCGGTTTCCCCGTGAATCTCAGCCAAGGAATCTGCACCGTACTGGTTATGCTGCTGTTTGCAAGACCGTTACTTGACAAGCTGGACCGGATCAAGGGGAAATACGGTATGATGGAGGGCGAAAATGGGCTTTGAAAAATGCCATCCGGCGGTGAATTTCATCTATTTTACCACCGTGATTGCCGGGATGATCGTGTTTCAGCATCCCATCTTTCTGCTGATATCTTTTGCCTGCGCTTTTATATACAGCATCAAACGAAACGGATGGAAAGCACTGGTGTTCAATATCGTGCTGATCCCCTGCGTTGTAGCTTTTGCCTTTTATTACAGCAGCTACAATCATTTTGGTGTAACGGTGCTGCAGCAGAATATGATTGGCAACAATATAACACTGGAAAGCCTTGTGTACGGTTTCGTTTTAGGTCTTGTGATCGCAGGCGTGCTGATTTGGTTTTCCTGTGTATACTCTGTGTTTACTACAGATAAAGTAGTGTACCTCTTTGGCAAAGTCAGCCCCCGTCTTTCTCTGTTTCTGGCAATCATTTTACGGATGGTGCCGCGAATCAAGAAGGAAGCCAAGAAGATCAATACCGCTCAGCGGGGCATTGGCAGAGGCGCAAACCAAGGCAATATCTTTCAGCGGTTGCGTAACAGTATTCGTATTCTTTCCATACTGATAACCTGGACGATCGATTCCCTGATGCTCGTTTCGGAATCCATGCGCAGCCGGGGCAGCTCCCTGCGGGGCAGAAAGGCTTTTTCCATCTATCGCTTTGACAACCGAGACCGGGCCTATGTGGTAGGTAACTTTGCCTGCCTGACTGTGATTTTTATGGCGGTCATGCTGAAGCAAACAGATATTCTCTACGATCCACGGATTATTATGAACCCGATTACTGCTATGTCCTACCTGTTCTATGCAGGCTATGCAGTGTTCTGTCTGATGCCTTTGGGCTTGGAACTGTGGACGGAATATCGTTTTTGGAAAGCAAGAAAAGTACTGTGAGAATATGAAACACCTTAAACTGGGGACCAACCACAATAGCGATTGGTCCCCAGTAAATTATTTCAATATTTTTCTTCTCACTGTGATCTAATAAACATCAATTCCGTGTAGCTACTATGCGGCAGTTTTATTTTCCCTTAATATTTCCCTTACGGGGATGGCAAACGATGGTTAATGGCGATTAAAAGAGGTAGGTAAATTCCTCTCCTGTGCTAAAATCGACAGGCTTTGACCTGTCGATTTTCTCTGTACAAGCTTTGTCAGCCCATCTTTTCGACTAAATCCTTCTGTGCGTCAGCAAGGTTCTCGTTCTATATGAGAGCGCATTCTTCCAAAATGCCAAAATCCTCGCTTCAAAATGCATTACGACAGATATCTTTGGAAACAATGATAAAAAACTTGCATTATTGGATATGCAATAGTATAATTAAATCAGATACAAAGTATTAGAAAGGAGTATTATTATGAATTGTAAATTCTGTGGCGCTTCTGTGAGTGACAGTGATGTGTTGTGTCCTTATTGCGGCAGCTCTCTTGAGGAGTTGATTCCGCTGGATGAAGAAGTAACGGAGTCTGCTGTACAGGATGAAACGGCGGCACTTGCTCAGGATGATTTTGCGCAGGATGATTCTGCACAGGAGGATGTGCAAGCGCCTTTTGCAGATATAAATACAGAGGGCACGATGCCTGCACCGAAAAAGAGCAAAATTGGCAAGATCGTTCTTTTCAGCATTATCGGCCTGCTGGCAGTGGGCATTATTTTGCTGGCCCTTAATTTTTCTTCTGCCTATTCCTGGTTTAAGATTAAGACATCCTCCGGTAAATCACTTCTAAAAACAGGCTTCCATAATTCCTTGGATGAATTTGTTGATTCCTATGAGGATTACGTTGAGGATGCCGCAAAAATGAGCAGTGCACCTCAGTGGGGCACACAAATGCAAGCCAGTCTGGAAATGAACGAACAGATTTTTTCTGCTTTAGATGACGCATTCGCTCAACAAGGAATGGATCTGAATTTGTCCTGGCTGCAGGACCTGAACCTGGATATGCAAATGCTTTTCGATAAAAAAGCCTCTACCGCTATGATTGCATACGGCATTGGTGTAGCAGGGGAGGAGCTGTTTTCTATAGAATCGATTGTGGATCAGACCAACGAAAAGGTGTGGTTTGCTTATCCCAGTTTGAGTGAAACAGCCATCTATGCATCCTCTTCCGACGACAAGTTTATGCAAGCCGCGATGGAGAATGTGATCGACCGGATGAATCCAAACGGCAACAATTATCCTCCCGAAAAATTAGAGTCGCTTCTGAAAAAATACGGTGATATAATAATTGACGGATTTGGCAAGGTGAAAAAGTCCTCCAAGACCGTAGAAATTGACGGCATCTCCCAAAAGCTGACGGTGCTGGATGCCTATATGAGCGAGGAGAATGCCATCAATATGTGCATCACCCTGCTGGAGACAGTCAAGAACGACCAGGACCTGAAGCAGCTCATTTTGCAGATGAGTCAGCAGATGACATTAAGTATGAGCAGCTTCTATGAAGATGCGCCCTACGGTGAAGAAGAGTTTTATAATGAGTTCCTGGATGCGATCGATGAGCAGCTGGAAAATCTCCGTAATGAATTGAACGAGCTGGATGTAACAAAAGAAATTTGCCTGACGTTCTATATGGATAACGATTTCCAAATCGCAGGTTTTAAGGTTCAGGATGAAAACGGCGATGAGCTCTTCCGCTTTGTGGGCGTAGAAGAGAAGGAGCGCTATGCGGCTGAGTTCGTTGCCGGGGATGTTGTCATCACCGATAGCGGAAAAGTTCAGGAGAAGAACACCGGCACAATGTCCCTGTCTGTAGATGGCGCAGAGCTTTTTACGGTAGATCATACAACATCCGAAAAAGACGATGTGATGAAAGCAACCTTAAAGCTGAAGCTTGGCGATGATTTGATGCAGCAGATTTCCTCCCAAATAGGCCAGGATGCGGCGATGCTGTATATGACCGGGGTTGCGCTTCAGCTGGATGCCACCGTGTCCGAGGAGCAGGCCGATTTTCAGCTTTCCTTTGTGATGGTAGGCCAGAAGCTCATCTCTGTGAACCTGAAGATAGATCCTGTCCGCAACGTGGAAATCATTGTTCCCACTGACGGCTTCAACGCCGCAGATGATGAACAGTTGGAAAACTGGGCAGCAAGCTGGGATTTGAAAGGCCTGATGGATAAACTGACTGAATTGGGACTACCTGTAGAGCTGATTGATGAACTGATGGGTTAAATTTCAAATATGGCGTCGGTATTCATATCGACGCCATATATTCTATAAATGGTGATAAAATGGAAATTCGTATTGAACATTTATCGAAAAGCTTTGGGAAAAAGCAGGTGCTTCGGGATATTACATTTTCCGCTGTCGGTGGAAAGTGCATTGGCATTTTGGGCGTCAATGGGTGCGGAAAATCCACACTGCTTTCCCTGCTTGCAGGCGTACAGCGGGCAGATGGCGGCGCTTTTTATTTTGAAAGCAGCGATCTTTTTCAGGATGAAAAGAGAAGGCAGCACCTTGTAGGTTATGTGCCTCAGGGGACGCCCCTGATCGAAGAACTGAACGGATGGGATAACTTGCTTTTGTGGTACGACCGTGAAACCTTAAAAAAAGAACTGGATGGCGGAGTTTTGAAGGTTTTGGGGGTGGATGCATTTCTGAAGACCACGGTGTCAAAGATGTCCGGCGGCATGAAAAAACGCCTGTCTATTGGATGCGCGATGGCGCAAAAGCCCCCCGTTTTGCTGCTGGACGAGCCCACAGCGGCGTTGGACCTTAGTGTCAAGAAGGATATTTTGCGATACCTTTCCCAATACAAAAAATCCCGCGGACTGTTGGTTATGACCAGCCACGACCCGATTGAGTTGGAAATGTGTGATGAATGCTACATTATGCGTGAGGGTGTTTTGCATCCGTTTGCCTACGATGGCAATATTCACACTTTGATGGAAAAACTGTAATATGAAAAAATACATACAATTACAATTTAAACGTATGTGCCGCATTATGCTGCCGGTAATGCTGGTGGCGGCGTTGTTGATATGCGGAATATATGCGGTGTATCAGGCAACGGTAGCTAAGTGGTCTTCAGACAACAGCACGGAAAAGTTCTCTGTAGCTTTAGTCGGTGGGGCAGATGATGCACTTTTGCGTTTAGGTATTTCCGCTGTACAGACGATGGATGCCTCCCGTTTTACCATTGAGCTGATAGAGATGGAGGAGCAAGAGGCATCACAGGCGTTGTATACCGGCGAAATTGCGGCCTATATTGTGATCCCCGAGGGCTTTATGGATCACGCCCTTGACGGGGAACTGATCCCCTTGAAATTTGTCAGCGAAACCGGCGGCAAGACCATTCTCACTGTGGTGAAGGAGGAGCTTTCTGCCGCTGTATCAAACCTGGTGTATGCTTCCGAACAGGGCTCTTTCGCTTTGTACGATGCGCTGACGGCCTTGGGCTACAGTGAGATTGCCTACGAGGAAATGAATAACCTGGCGAATCTATATGCTGGTCAGATTTTTAATAGAGACGATCTGTTTTCTGTGGAATATATTGGGGTATCAGAGGGGCTTGATTTTGAAAAAGCGTTGCAGTGCGGCCTGACTGTGTTGCTGCTAATGCTGTTGAGCATTCCTTTTGCCGGCATTTTCGTGCGGGACAGCTATGGAGTGGAGCGATTGCTGTGCAGTAATGGCGTGGGCCCATTGAAGCAGGTGCTTTCAGAGCTGTTACTGTACGGGGCGGCGATGCTGATCTTGGTCGTGGCGTTCACCTGGGGCTTTTCCCACACGGTGATACAGAAATTAGTTGCCGCCATCCCTGTAGCGCTTTGTATCGCCAGCTTTTGCCTGATGATTTTTGGCATTACCCGGCATCTAGTCAGTGCTGTGATTTTGCAGATGCTTTTAGGGGTGGGGATGTGCTTTGTTACCGGGTGCATTTATCCTGTCAGCTTTTTTCCGGCATCCATCCAATCTATTGCCCGTTTTCTCCCTACAGGCGTCATTAAAACCCATTTTTCGGGCATTTTGCAGGGAAAGGCCGTATTGGAATCCGCACTTTTGTTAATGGCATTTTCTGTTTTCTTTTTTACGGTTTGTGTGGGCCTGCGAAAATACAGGATTGACCACCATAAAGGAGGCGGCTTATGAGAAAAGCACTTTTATGGTTTGGGATGCTTTCCAAGCGACTGTTCAAAAAAGGCACTTATTTGTGCCTGCTGATGCTGATTCCCTTGCTTGTGGTAGGCTTTGCCGCAGGCGCAAAGGAAGAAAGCGGAATGGTGCGTATTCTTTTGGTGCAGGAGGATCCACAGGATGCTTTTAGCACGCAGATCGTGGAGGAGCTGATGGGGAGCAGCGAGATGATTCTCTTCGCGCACACCTCGGAGGCAGAGGCTATCAATCAGATCAAAGCAGGGAAGGCGGATGCGGCTTGGATCATCCCGGGAGAGCTGCAGACACAATTGGCGGCCGTTTTTCTGGGACAGGGGCAGGATTGTCCCCCCATTCGGGTGATCGAGCAGTCGGAAAGCGCACTACTGCATCTGACCCACGAAAAGCTGAGCAGTACGGTTTATAAATACTGGGCAGAGGAGATGTACTTGCAGTATTTGCAATCTCTTGCACCTGAGGCGGCGACAATTTCCCGGCAGGAGCTAACGACGTTTTATCATTCTTCCACTGTCAGCGGCACACTGTTTGAGTATACCGATATTTACGGCAATGCGCGCTCTGAAAGCAGCAGCTACTTGGTAACACCTCTGCGGGGAATACTTGCGGTACTTGTTGTTTTGTGCAGTGTTGTATCCGGGATTTACTATCGCAAGGATACACAGCGGGGGTTGTTTTCCACTGTGTCGTTCCGTCATCGGCCATTTATTGACTTGGGCTATCAGTTTACATCGGTGTTTTATATGGCATTTGCGGTCCTGATTGCCTTGATCGCTGCGGGACTGACCGGACCTTGGTGGGCAGAAGCAATGCTGTTTTTCCTTGGATGTTTTGGATGCACACTGTTCGGAACGGTGTTCAGCGGACTGACAGGCGGACGGTATATTACTGCGGCACTGCTTCCTGTGCTGCTGGTTTTGATGCTGGCCATTTGCCCGGTTTTCTATCATCTTCCACAGCTGCGATACTTCCAGTTTTTATTTCCTGCAACCTACTACATCACCGGAGCGCATCACTACGCTTACATAGGTTATTATCTTTTGTATGATATAATTTTGGCGGTGCTGTGGCTGCTAATAAAATATAAAAAGCAATATCGTTGAAAAATCCCCCAAAGCGGCAGTACACCATCGTAATTAAATGGTTTTGAACGGTCCCTTTTCTGCTTGACCGCAAAAAAATCCCGAAATGCGCCAGCATTTCGGGATTTTTATTGTTTGTTGACCTCCAAAAACAGTGTTTTGGGGAGTATTATTCGCCGTCTTCTTTGTCGTCGTTGATCGTTAAATACTTGGTTTTCTTGCTGCAGAAAAGACGGATGTAGTCTGCAAATGCAATAAGCAGGAATACCGCGTCCACAGCTGCGATCCAGTTTACTGCTGTTTTGGAGATATCCGGAAGCATTACCAAAATGATGAGGCTGACAAAAAGCACAGTGGTGCAGATCTTACCACTGATCTGGGCGCCATTGAGCATTTGTCCTTTTCTGTAGTGGATGTACGCGGCAATAAGCTGAAATACCTCTTTGCAGAATACCAGGATCACCAAAGCGATCAAAATATGGTGCTTAATACACAGGCAGATCATCAAGGTGAACTGGGTCAGCTTGTCGGCCAGCGGATCCAAAAACTTTCCGAATGCGGAGATCATATTAAAGCGGCGTGCGATCTGACCGTCGATCATATCTGTCAGACAGGAAACTGCCAAAATGATCGCTGCAATATAATAGTCCATACTATCCTTGGCGTTCAGGTAGATGGAAACATATAAGGGAATTAGGGCGAGACGAAAAAGGCTTAAAACGTTCGGAACAGTAAAAACGTCCTTTTTCCAGTTTTTGATGAGCATAGTGCACCCTCCGATAGTAATTGTATCTATTATATTGCTTTTATTCTGTCGAATCAAGAGCCAAATTGAAAATTTTTATGAATGTTTAAGAATTATTCTGTTTAATGATGTTTCGCGGGGAATGATGGTGCGCGCTGAGGGTAAAGTGACGGGATAAATGCATCCACGTGTATTTATCCAGCGCACCGGTGGGCTCCAGGCCCGCAAGCTCCTGAAATGCTGTAAGCGCAATTTGGGTATCCCGATCAAACTGTCCGTTGTGCTGCACAGGGGGTATTTCCGCATCCTGGGAAGAAAGCCAAATAAGCATAGACTGCATTAAAAAGATATAAGGCCCCTCATCCCCGAGGGAAAAGACCTGATTGCGGTCCATAATGATCTCTATGGGCTCTGCCTTTCCCACCCGTGCCTGTGCAGGCTGGTAACGGCTAACGATGGTGTCCCAGGTTCTCTGGTCGGTGATACCGGTTAACGGCAGGTTCTCGCGGCGCTGGAAGGCTGTTACGGCACGAAGTGTGTTTTGACCGTAAATACCATCCGGCACAACAAGGGGTATTGTAGGATCATCCAAAGCGATCACGCGCAGCATGGTCTGCAGGCTTCGTATGGGCTGGTCAATAAAGGATTCACTTGGTCTCATCGTACCACCTCCTGACGGACAGGGTCCTGATTTCCGATCGCTAAATCCACGCCGGGGAATTGCTCCATCACGGTGGGGATCTGTCCGCTTTGAACGGACTGGGACGTTCTGCGGCGGGCAGCGCTGCTTCCTGCGGTCTGTCGCTGGGGGAAAGATTCGTTATTGCGCAAGGAAGTGTTTTCGATGCCGGAATACTGATCATAGATCATATCCCAGGTGGTCTGACCGACTGTTCCGGTTTCGGGCAGTCCTGCGCGGCGCTGAAATGCCTGCACCGCACTGCGTGTAGCAGGACCGTAAACGCCGTCTACGGACAGGGAGGGTATAGAAGGAATATATTCGGATAAAACACTGAGCATATATTGCAAAAGCTGAACCTTTTCTCCTGTATTTCCCACCTGCAAGACACTGGGCGGCGACCAGTTGATGCGATAATACTGCTGTCCCTGACTGCGCAGCTCGGAAAGGGCGGTCACGGCCGTGTAAATGCGCACGATTTTATACCAGGTCGCCGGGCCGACAATGCCATCGGGCGTGAGGTTAAAGACCTCCTGAAAGACCCGTACAGCTGCTTCTGTGCGGCTGCCGAATATACCGTCATTTGCAGGGATCTTAGGAATGGCTGGGTAGTTTCTGGCGATGCGGTTCAGTGATACCTGCACCACAACTACGCTGGGACCGGTGCTACCTGTGCGCAGAGGTGTTCCCGGATAAGAGGACACGATGCCTCGAATGGGGGCGTTTGATACGATTTCCACATTTCCGTAATAGCTGCGGAGAATTTGGGTGTAGGAATAGCCTTGCTGCGCCAGATTTTGGCTGCCCCATTGGCTCAATCCTTCGCAAGTGACAGTGGTGCCGTTGCAAAATTTTGCGGCAAGGGGCTCAACAAAACCCGGACGTCTTAAATAATCATTGAAAAGTTCATCCACAAGTACGGAAACAGAGCTGAAAAAGCTTCTTCCGTTTACAAATGCCTGGTCAAAAGCGGTATTGTTGGTGATGTCAAAATCATACCCTCTGCTGCGGTAAAACTCTGTATATACACGATTGAGCGCAAAGGAAACGATTGCAAAAATATTTGCCCGCAGGGCGCTTTCGTCCCAAGTGGGATAAATCTCGCTGGACGCCACATTTTTAACGTAATCCGGGAATGATACGGTGACATTGGCGGCATTGGAGGAGGGAGACCCTAAATGAACGGTGATGTACTGGGGGACGTATGGTGTTACGATCGGCATAGCATCCTCCTTACAGATTTTGGGCAGGTGTATTGAAGATTTCCACCTGATTCTGATATTGAGGCAGTTCTGACAGAGGGATCATCTGCAGATCCTGCACAGTGATGATTCCGGGGAAGACCTGAATGTTGTTGGCTTCGATTTCTTCGTAATCCGCAACCTTTGCATAGAGATTCACAGTGGAGTACGGCACGATCCCGGTGTTGGGGGATAAACCTGCGGCAGGAATCGGTACCTGGATCTCTACAGGACGGTCTATTTTTCCACTGCTGTTTGTCATCCGCAGTGCAATGGTTTTTCCCTGATCGTTTGTAACAGCGATTGCCACATTCCTGAGAGGCAGCTGAGCTTTGGCGGTATAAGCGTGCACTTGAATGTATCCGATATTAGACACGTGCAAACCTCCTTTCCCATCATCCTATGTCACACGCTCAAATAAGTGCGCACCGCTTCCAAGCGTAACACATAAACTGTGGTGAAGAAAGGAGCGATGGGAATGAGTGCCATAGCAGGCATTATTGACTTGCCGTATAATGAAAAAATTCTCCACGATATGGAGAATAAAATGAGCGGGCGCGGTCCGGACGGACACGGGGTGTTTATGGGGCATCGCAGTGCGATGGTGCACCTTCAGCTGCTGACATCCTTTAGCCAATGCGGACAGCCGGTACATTTTCTGTGCGGCAAACAGCATTATGTAATGGTTCTTGATGGGGTGATTTATAACGCCGAGCAGGTGCGCACCGAACTGGCACAAGAAGGGCATATTTGTGATACGGATTGCCCTGAGGAAGTAATTATATATGCTTATATGCAGTGGAAAGAGGATTGCGCGTCACATTTCAGGGGGAATTTTGCCCTGGCAATTTGGGAGGAAGAAACAAAAACCGTGTTTCTCGCAAGAGATCAGCTGGGAGTAAAGCCTCTATTTTATAAGGAGCACAAAAACGGCCTGCTGTTCGCCTCGGAAATAAAATCAGTGCTATCCTATCCCGGAGTGCGCGGGGAATTGGACATAGAGGGTGCGGCCCAGCTGGTGCTGTTGGGACCGGGCAGGATACCGGGCAGCGGTGTATTTCACGGCATCAGGGAGCTGGAGCCGGGCTGCTGCGCGCTTTTTCAGGATGGAAAACTGCACTATAAGAGATACTGGAAGCTAACAGATCGGGAGCATACCGATTCCTTTGAACAGACAGCGCAAAGGGTGCGCGAGATGGTCACAAGATCCATTAAAGAACAGCTCACGGCAGATGTTCCTGTGGGAACGTTTCTGTCGGGAGGATTGGATTCCGGCATTGTTACTGCGATCTATGCGCATTCGTATACCGGCCAGATCACCACATTCTCCTTGGATTATGAGGATAACAGCAAAAATTTTACGCCCGGCAGATTCCAACCGGAAACGGATAACGGGTATATTGATATAATGCAGTCGTTGCTTCAAACCAACCATCATTGGACAGTACTGGGGGCCCATGATTTAGCGGATGCATTGCAGGAGGCTACGGAGGCCCGTGATTTGCCGGGGATGGGAGATGTGGACTTTTCCTTGCTTGCGTTTGCCAAGGAGATTCGTAAATACGTGAAGGTGGCATTATCCGGGGAGTGCGCGGATGAGCTTTTTGGGGGATATCCCTGGTTCAGAGAGCCGGATATGGGTGGCGGCTCCACATTCCCGTGGGCACAAAACACGGCGTTGCGCGAGACCTTCCTGCAGCCCCATTTGCGCAGTCAAATACGGGGCGGGGAATATGTCCGTGATCTGTATGAAACAGCAGTTGCAAGCTGTGATATTTTACCTCAATGCCCCCCTGAGGAACGCAGGATCAAGGAATTGGTCAATTTAAATATGTGGTGGTTTATGCAAACACTGCTGGATCGAAACGATCGAATGTGCACCCGATGCGGGTTGGATGTACGGGCGCCATTCTGCGATTTGGAAATCGCGGAGTATATGTACGGTGTGCCTGTCAGCTTTAAGGACTATATGGGCAGGGAAAAGGGGCTTCTGCGTTATGCGATGGAAGGACTTTTGCCGGAAAAGGTGCTATACAGAAAGAAAAATCCGTTCCCTAAAACCTACGACCCCCGTTATACAGACCGTATGCGTTGCAAAATACTGAGATTGCTGGAGGACGACCGTGCCCCTCTGTGGGAAGTGATCGACCCTGTTGCGGTAAAGCAGGTTGCATTTCAGGAAATGAACTGGCCTTGGTACGGCCAGTTGATGAAAGGACCGCAAACCATGGCATATATCCTTCAGATGGATCATTGGCTTCGTCATTACAAGGTAGATTTTCTGTTCTGATCTTTTAAAAAATTTTGGCAATTTTACCACGTGAAAAAAAGAAAAAATATGTTATAATGGGATAAGAGCAGGAACGAAAGAGAAGGGAGATGCGCGGGGTGTTTCAGGTACAGCAAAAAGTCGTTTACGGCATACACGGTGTTTGTATCATACAGCAGATACAAGAGCAGATCATTGATTATCAGAAGAAGCTTTATTATGTTTTGGTGCCGATTGAGCGCTCAGATACCCAGTATCTCATCCCTGTAGACAATGAGATGGCTGTCCAAAAGCTGCGTCCACTGCTCACAAAGGAAGAGCTTATGCATCTGCTTTCCCATAAAGCACTTACGGAGGATGTTTGGATTCCGGAAGAGAATCTTCGTAAAGTGCGATATAAAGAGCTGATCAACAGCGGCGACCGAACAATGCTGCTCGCAATGGTGCGTACCCTGCGCCTTTATAAAAAACGGCAACTGGAGCAGGGGAGAAAGCTGCATCAGTGTGATGACAATTTTCTGCGGGATGCAGAAAGGCTGATCTACGCCGAGTTTTCCATCGTGCTGGATATATCCCCCGCAGAGGTAGAAAACTATCTTGCCCAATACTTGTAAACGAAGGTCAGAAATACGATGATCACGCAAAATACATCCACCGGCTGCTTCTGCACCGGTGGATGTATTTAGTTCATCCAAAAAATATCCGGTTTCGTGCGGAAGGGAAAAATGATCGGCTTGTCTGCGTCTAAATTCTCTTTGCCCATTTGCACAGCGGTAATGCGGTTATTTTCGTAGGTTTTATAGTAGTAGATCCCTTCGTCTGCGTTGCAGCAGCAGGAGTATATTGTTTTTTCATACAGATCGTCCACCTTCACACAGCCTTCCTGCTGTGCTACCCCATCCAAAATATGAAAGAACTGGTGCACAGAGTCTTCTTCTTTTTCGGTAACGGCGCTGTGAAATTTGGTAAAAACAGCCCGCACGAAGCGGGATGCGGAGGATAAATCCCCGGGCAGTCCCATTGCACCCATTCCACGGCTGTAGGGGGAGAGGGGAACGGTAGGGGCAATTTTGTTTATTGGGTCTGCATCCTGCAGGGATAGATAATTTTTAATATTTTCCAAATGATACTCAAAGGGCGGGTTATTGGTCAGCACCTCCAAAGGATTATGGAAAATTTTCAGACCGTCCTTCCGCTGCTCGAGCACAATGCTTTCGTTTTTGTCGGATACCAGCCAGTGCAGGTCTGTAAGCGGATAATCCTGAGAGTAGGGGATAGAGGCAATTTGAAGATTGGAAAAAAGGCTTTGAACCTGCCGGACATTTTTGCATTTGCCCAAAATCAGCGGAATCATTTCAAAAGGCGCAACAGCATTTTTGCACTGGGTCTCCGGCAGGTAAAAGGCGTTACCGGGGAAGTTGAGTCCTGCAACAGACAGCCCTTCTTCGTTGGTGCCGTCGTAGTAAAGCGGATAGTCTCCGCTGAGAGTCGCAACCCCGATAAAGGCATAATGGTTGCATAAATCTTCTGTTTTTCTGAAATGCAAGGGCATATTACGGGGCGTGATCGCTATAGATTCACCGTAGTGTCGTTCGTAGTCCAGATTTCTGCCGAAATAATGCTTATTTGTTCTGAAAGAAAGTGCGGTGCACATAATGATCCCTCCGAAAATATTTTGCACAGGATCCTTTTTTATATGACGGGAATGATCAAATTTGGACAATTTTCATAAAACGAAAAAAAGTACTTCCATTTTATATGGTTATATGTTACAATGAGTTTTCCCAATTTGTATGAAGTGGACATATAGCAAGGAGAGAATATTATGAAACTGACAATAGATGGAAAAAAAGTGGAAGCTTTAGCGGGCCAAAGCCTGCTGGATATTCTGAAAGCAATGAATATGGCCGGTAGCACACTGCTGGATATGCCCATCGCGGCAAAAATTGCCGGTGAGGTTTTCAATCTGAATTACATTCCCCTGCGCATCAAGGACGAGGAGCATGATCGCCCTTCTATGCGCCGTGCGATGGCAGCGTCCAACGGTGTTATTCAGCTTCTGCGGGTGACTGACCCTGCAGGTCGGGATGTATATGATCGCACAGTCCAATTTGTGCTGTTTTTGGCACTGCATCAGCTTTGGCCCAATGCCCGTGTAAAAATGGGCTGTACGGTTGGTCCTGCGCTGTATGTAGAAGTGCCGGAGGAAGAACGCTTTAATGTGGATCAGCTGAGAACGCAGGTTTGCAAGATCATCGAACAGGATATTGCTCTGATTCGTCACCGTATTTCCACCGAGGAAGCAATGGCACATTATAAGGCGGTAGGCCAGGAGGATAAGGCAAAGCTGTTGTCCTGGCGCACCATTCCCGTGTTTGATGTGTATTCCTACGGCGATTTTATGGACTATTATTACGGTGAGCTGGCACCCAGCACCTCCTACCTGCGTTCCTGGAAGATCCTGCCCGCAGAGGGCGGCTTCCTGTTCGTTTATCC
Organism: Oscillospiraceae bacterium; assembly: GCA_017621795.1. Classification (GTDB taxonomy): domain Bacteria; phylum Bacillota; class Clostridia; order Oscillospirales; family Oscillospiraceae; genus Faecousia. The sequence continues at coordinate 39,590 of JAGASJ010000099.1, forward strand.
CGACGAGCTGAATCCCGAAAAAACCGCCCATTATGAAGAAATGCCCAACTTTATGACGGTCAGCAACGAAGGCGCCCGCTGGTGTGAGCTGATGGGCTGTGAAACCGTTGCAGATTTGAACACACTGGTGGAAAGCGGTAAAATCCGCGAGCTGATTCGTGTCAACGAGGCGCTGCACGAGAAGCGGTTTTCACAGGTGGCAGATATGGTATGTCAGAGGGGCGCAAAGTTTGTGATGCTTGCCGGTCCCAGCTCATCCGGAAAAACCACCTCTGCAAACCGTTTGGCGACCCAGCTTCGCGTCCACGGCAAGGCGCCGATTTTGATGGGCCTGGACGATTATTACATCGACCGGGATTTGATCAAGCCCGGTCCCGATGGCACGATCGACCTGGAGCATATCAATACCATTGATACCGATTTGTTCCGTGAGAATTTAGCGGACCTGCTGGCAGGCAAGGAAGTGGAGATCCCCACCTTTGACTTTAAAACAGGCAGCCGTGTATGGAAGGGTCATAAAATGACTCTGCGTGAAAATACAGTGATTATTGTAGAGGGTCTGCACGCCCTGAATCCTGTTCTTTTACCCAAGGATGTGGACACCACAAAGATTTTCAAGCTGTACGTCAGTCCCTTACTGCCTCTGAATTTGGACGACCATAACCGTATTCCCACCAGTTATCTCCGCTTATTGCGCAGAACGGTGCGGGACTTTGAAGCAAGAGGCGCGACCGTTGCTCGGACGATGTCTATGTGGGATTCCGTCCGACGGGGAGAAAAGCGCTGGATTTTCCCCTTCCAGGAGCAGGCAGACTTGATCTTCAACAGCTCCACGCTCTATGAGCTTGCAGTACTGAAAAAGCACATCTATCCGCTTTTGGATGCTGTTCAGCCGGAGGAGGATTGTTACGATCAGGTGCGCAGTATCGTGAAGGTGCTCAACTATGTGTTGGAAGCGGATGTGGATGATGAGATCCCGCCTACAAGCCTGGTGCGTGAGTTTATCGGCGGCAATACCTTCTATAAGTAACATTTATAGTCCATACAAATAATTTTATGAAGCACTACACCCCCGCAAAAGGCAGTGATGAATTGCCCTTTGCGGGGGTGCCGCATATATAAAGAATTTTTTGTGCATTTTTTACGGAAGGGGACGGAGGACGCCGATTACAACATATCGGGCATTTTCGTATTCATAAGCACAGGTAGAAAGGATCAGCAGTCGGTCTGCGGGAGTGACCTCTACATCCGCCTGGAAATCCGAGGCGTTTTTTGCCTGCCGGATGAAGATGGCTTTTTCTTCCTCTGTATAAGAGAGCCGATAGGTTTGAGAGTCAGAGGGGGTCACATATCCGGCAAACAGCTCCACCCGATAATCTCCTTCCGGTGTCAGCAGATACAGTACCGGGTGCTGTTCGTAAAAGGACTGCTTTTTATAGGAGGGAAGCTGGCCGAACATCGTATTATTTTTCATATTGTGCCCGTAAATTACAGATACAAAATCCGTAAAATCACCGCTGCACCGATAGTCCAAGAAAAGTGTTCCCGCGCCGTTATATGTGCCGTCCGGCAGACGGTGCAGATAATAGTTGTTGTCCCGGCTTTGCGCAATGGGGTAATCAATAACCGTATCGGGAATGTGTACCCAAGCCACCAGCTCCCGATTGACCTGCCACAGCGCTTCAAAATCCACGTAAACAGGTGCTTTGTCCTCCGTAGGCGCCGTGGGCATTGGTGCGGAGGGCTCATTATGAGGACGGGTGACAGGCTCGGGTTGGGTTACGGGAGAAACTGCCAGCTCCGACAGCTTACTATATGCATTTTTGCCTTCACGGGACTCTAAAAAATAGTCTAAAAGCTTCCAGCCGGAAAACAGAAAAACACCCAGTAATAGGATAAAAATACTGCTTAAAAGGATGGCTTTGACCCTGCGGCGTTTCATAGATACACCTCCTGCTGCTTTATACTGGGATGATATAGTTTTTTTCCGCTTGTGTCAAGAAAAATGCGCCGAGCCTTCCCAAAGAAGGTGTATACACCGGTTTTTTGTGATGTCCGTCTTGCAAAATCAGGTGTACTCTGTTATAATTACAGTAACTTTTTTATTTTGGAGTGATCAGTGATGCAGGATATCGGTATGCAGTATCATATTCATTGCAAGGAAGGGGACGTGGGCAAGTATTGCTTCCTGCCCGGTGATCCCGGACGTTGCGAATCTATTGCACAGTATTTTGATGATCCGGTCCATATTGGAATGAATCGGGAATATAACATTTATACGGGAACACTTCTTGGAGAAAAGGTGTCCGTATGCTCCACAGGCATTGGCGGGCCGTCTGCATCCATCGCAATGGAGGAACTGGCGGCATTGGGCGCACATACGTTCATCCGCATTGGCACCTGCGGCGGCATTGACTTGAGTGTCTTGCCCGGTGACGTGGTGGTGGCAACGGGCTCTATTCGTTATGAGCATACTTCTTTGGAATATGCGCCGATCGAATTCCCGGCGGTACCCGACTTTGATGTTACTGCGGCGCTGAAGGGCGCCAGCGAGGATTTGGGCTACAATACACATACAGGCGTTGTTCAGTGTAAAGACTCTTTCTACGGCCAGCATAGCCCTGAAAAGTCCCCTGTATACTACGACCTTTTGCAGAAGTGGGAATCCTGGAAACGACTGGGCGTAAAGGCCAGCGAGATGGAATCCTCTGCGCTGTTCGTAGTCGCTTCAGCTTTGGGTGTTCGTTGTGGCAGCTGCTTCCACGCGGTTTGGAATCAGGAACGGGAGAAGCTGGGGATGGCTATGCCTATGACGGAGGATACTTCCGGTGCGGTAAAGGTTGGCATTGAAGCAATGAAGCGTCTGATTGCCGCCGATTTAAAGAAAAAATAAAGAGAACGCACCGCTTGTGCGGTGCGTTCTCAGAAAGTTAAAAATCCCCAAACTGTCTAAAATATTATGGCTACAATGATCTGCTTTTTGCCTTCGGTTCGATTTGAGCCGGGATAATTGCTATAAAGAGGATGATGCAGCCCCAAATTTCCTCGGTGGTCAGGCTGGTTTTTAGAATCAGCCAGTCAAACAGCAGTGCAAAGGCGGCTTCCAGGCTCATGATCATTGCGGCGGGGGCTTGATCCAAGTCCCGCTGACCAAGGATCTGCATACCGTAGCATAGTCCCATAGATAAAAAACCCACGTGGGCAATTTCCGGGATGCACTGCGTAATTGCAGAGATGGATACCTGCTCGGTCGATACTGCACAAATGGCAGATAAGACGGTGCAAACCAGTATTTGAATGGCGTTCATTCTAAGTGCGTCAATGCGCCGCACATAGTGGTCCACCACATTGATTTGGATCGCAAATGCCACCGCGCAGCCCAGCAGCATCAGATCACCGGGTTGGATAGAAAGTGTTTCTACGCAGCACAGAAGATAAAGACCCAAAACAGCCAGAGCAATACTGAGGGGCATCCATTTGCTGACCCGTTTTCTGCGGAAAAGCCCGATGATCGGCACAAAGACGATGTACATAGCGGTCAGGAAACCGGATTTACCCGGTGCTACGTCCACCAGCGCAAGCTGCTGCAGATTGCAGGCGGCAAACAGGCAAACGCCGCATATTGCACCGACCTTCCAAAGCTCCTTGCTGTGCCACCTTTGTAAAAAGGTTTTGCCGTCTTCCTTGTTGCGGTCAAACAGCGCCACAAGGGGAATCATGATCAGAAAGCCCAGGGTGCACCGAACGGCCTGAAAGCTGTAAGGAGGCATGTGCTCCATAGCGGTTTTTTGAGATACGAAGGCAGAGCCCCAAATAATCGTAGTCAGAAGAAGAAGGATACTGCCCCGAAGTTTGTTTTTCATAATATCACCGCAGGCATTTTAACATAAGGAAGTAATTTTTGCAAGAAATGCTTTTTTTTTGCAAGCACTCTTGCTGAATTATATAAATTAGGAGGAACATTAAATGAATCAGATTAAAAAACGCAGTGAGATCGCCGTAGAAGATACCTGGGCGATCGAAGACCTGTATGCTTCCGACGAGCTTTGGGAGCAGGAGCTTGCCACTTTAGCCGCTGATAAGGACCGTTTGGTTTCCTATGCGGGCAAGATCGCAGGCTCTGCAGAGATGCTGTATAAGTATCTGTATGATATGGAGCACGTGGACGAAAAGGCACATAAGCTGGGCAATTACTGTATGCGCAAAGCGGACGTGGACACCCGTGATGCAACCTATCAGGCAATGACCGGTAAGTTTATGGGTGTAGCGGTTGCGCTGAGCTCTGCCTGTGCGTTCGATACCCCTGAGATCATGTCTATTTCCGATGAACAGCTGGATGCCTACTATAAAGAGTATCCGGAGCTGGAGCGTTACCGCCGTTACCTGACCAATATGCGCCGCCGCAAGGAGCACATTCTGTCTCCGGCCGAAGAGAAGCTGCTGGCTTCTGCCGGTGAAATGGCACAGGCACCCGACAGCATCTACGGTATGCTCGCCGATGCAGACCTGACATTCCCCGATGCACTGGATAGCGAGGGCAAGCCCCACGCAGTCAGCCAGGGCACATTTGTTCCCTGTGAAGAGAGCACCGACCGTGTGCTTCGTAAGAATGCATACGAGAATCTGTATCACCGTTTTGCAGAGTTCAAGAATACCGCTGCTTCTGTGCTCAATGCGCAGAACAAGCAACTGAAGTTCTTTGCTGAGGCACGCAAGTATGATTCCGCATTCGAGGCATCTTTGGACGCCACCAATGTGCCCACCTCTGTATATCTGAATCTGATTGAGGCTGTCCATAACAATATGGATAAGATGCACCGCTATGTGCGCCTGCGTAAGAAGCTGTTGGGCGTGGATGAGCTGCACTTCTATGACGTTTACGCACCGCTGCTTGCCGATGTGGACAAGAAGATTCCCTTTGCAGATGCCAAGCAGACTGTTTACGATGCACTGGCACCCTTGGGTGATGATTACCGTAAGATCTTAAAGGAAGGCTTTGACAGCCGCTGGATCGACGTTTATCAGAATGAGGGTAAGCGCAGTGGCGCATATTCTGCCGGTGGCGCTGTTCACCCCTACGTGCTGCTGAACTACTCCGGCACCCTGGACAGCCAGTTCACCTTGGCCCACGAAATGGGTCACGCACTGCATTCCTACCTCTCCACCAAGACCCAAAATCCCATTGATGCCCATTATGTGATCTTCGTTGCCGAGGTTGCTTCTACCTGTAACGAGGCTCTGCTGATGGAGTATCTCCTGAACAAGACAACCGATAAGAAGGAACGGGCATACTTGATCAACCACTTCCTGGAGCAGTTTAAGAGCACGCTCTACCGTCAGACGATGTTCGCTGAATTTGAGCTGAACATCGGCAAGATGGTACAGGCCGGTCAGACCCTGACCGCAGAGAATCTGTGCGCAGAGTACCGCCGTCTGAACGAGCTGTACTTTGGACCGGATATGGTCGTGGATGATGAGATCGCTATGGAATGGGCGAGAATCCCGCACTTCTACTATAATTACTATGTATTCCAGTATGCAACCGGCTATTCTGCCGCTATTGCGCTGTCCCGCCGCATTTTGAATGAGGGCGCACCTGCTGTGAAGGACTACATTGAGTTCCTGTCCGGCGGCTGCTCCAAGAGCCCCATTGACCTGCTGAAGGGCGCAGGCGTGGATATGACCGGTCCTGAGCCTGTCAACGCCGCACTGGAGCTGTTTGGCACATTGCTGGACGAGATGGAAGCATTGATGGAGGACTGATCCTATGGATCTGTTCCTTCCCACGTTGCATACCTTTGCAATGAATAATATATTCACCGGCTCTTGCGGTGCGTTCCGTTTTCGGGCGGCACCAACCGTTGTGATGCGCACGCAAAAAGAGGTGGATATGGAGCAAAGCTTCATTACCTGTGAGTACTGGCACGGCCTGTATTGCTACGAGAGAAGCGAGATGGAAGACAAGAAGGTTTTTCCCATGTCTGAGGAAGGCCGCGCAGAAATGAAGCACTGGCTTGAGAGTAATATTTAGTTTTTCCCTGACAGTGTTCGTAACATTATAATAGTAGAGGACGGCGTTCTGCATAGAACGCCGTCCTCAGTCTGTCAAAGAGTACGCTTCCCCTTGGCCCCCTCTGGCGAGGGTAAGCGAAGCGCAGTCGCGGTAGTGAATGGCTGTCCGGGGGACAGTCAGAGCCGCGACCGGGCCGCCCGCAGGCGGCTGTCAGCCGAGCAGGCTGACTGGGGGAGAGAAGACCTGAAAAGTTCGGAAAAGCGCGCAAGGCACGGATAAACTCCCTGCTTTTCTCTCCCTCAGGCGAATTGCCTAAAATCGGCAATATGACTGAGGGGTTTACAGAGTGGATTTTTGTTGCAGGTTTGGTGATACACGGAAACTCCGTTAACCCCTCCGTCTCGCCTTGCGGCGATCTACCTCCCCTGCAGGGGAGGCGATACTCCGCTCGCGATGGCTACGGAAAAACCTCTGTCATTGCGAGCACCGCAGGTGCGTGGCAATCCGTTAAATATTGAAGAACGGTCCGGTCGAAAATCGACCGGACCGTTTTGCGGTGTATGATGTTATGGATTACTCAATACCAATTCCGAAAGCCTTGATTTGTTCAACCAGATATTCGAAGGTGAAGTAACCCTTACCAACGGCAACCTTCAGGTACGGACCGTTGAATGCGATAAATGCATCATAGGTCAGATAATCCTGGAAGTCTTCGTAGGTGTACAGACCGTACTTTTCAATATCAGCCTGCATTTGCTCTTGGTCATACTGCATAAAGTCGCCCATTTCGAAATAATCGAAGTAGCCTTCACGCAGAGGAGGTGTTTGAGTGAGAATACCATCGGCAATACAGTTGACGTTTACAGCAGTTTGCAGCGTGTAGCATCCCAACTCTTCGATAGTCACTGTGTAGTCAACAAGCTCAGTTGTAGAAACGCTGCCGTCGGGAGCGATCTTCACAAAGCTGTGACCAATGTACTGCTCTGCATTGTTGAAGTCGATGTACACATACTCATTCAGTTGCACATCGAATATGCCGTGAATTTCTACGATTCGCAGTTCGGTACCATCAGCAAACTTCAGCGTGAGAACAGTATACTCATTTACGCCGTCTGCAACAGCCAGACATACAGGTGCAACCTCATATCGACCGTTGATGAAGCTCCAGGTCAGGATCTCATCACCAACCTGAATTTCCTCAATAGCCTTCTGAGTGCCGTCACCCATGGTGATCATTGTACCTTCTGCCAAACAGCCACTGCTAATATTGATTGTAACATTAGAGGCAGGCATTGTGAAGCTGACACTTTCACCAGAATCGGTGGCAATTACTTCGCCAGTAGTGTCGTTGGTTACAGTAAATACCTTATCTTTGCTGCCTGAATACGAGATGGTACCAGTAACGGTAGAGCCATATGTTGCAGTTGAGGGACCAGACCAAGAACCACCCTTATCACTTGTTGTGATCTTGATGGTATAGTTAATTGCTGTCCACTGTGCGTACAGCGTTACATCTCCTGTGGGTGTGTAGCTTGCACCGGCAGCGCCAACACTTGTACCACCGGAAGCGGCGGTATACCATCCGGTGAAGTTGTAACCGGTGCGGGTCGGTGTGGGCAGTGTAGTTGCAGAGCCAGCATTGACGGTTGCAGAAGCAGGGGATCCGCTGCCGCCGTTATAATTATAGTTGACGGTGTACTGATTGATGGTCCACTGAGCAGTGAGGTTCATATCAGAGGTGACTGTCAGCTTTGTGCCGGCTGCGTAGGTAGTAGTGCCGTCAGACCAGCCGCCGAAGGTGTAATTGGTGCGGGTAGCATCGGGCAAAGTGACCTTGCCACCGGTCGTGGTGGTGAAGGATGTTGTGGAGCAGCTGCCGCCGTTTGCATCCAGGTTAATTGTGTGAGAAACAGGCATTTCCTTCGTGCAGGCGATTGTTCCGTCTGCAAACAGGGTAAAATAGGTCTTTTCCACATCAATGTAGATATTGTTTGCCGTATTGTAGAACCATCCTTCGACAATGAGAATGTCGCCTGCCTGCATCGGGTTTGCATTGCCAAAAGGCCAGAACGCCATATAGTATCCGGTTTCGCCGTACTTGACGATCGTTTCCGCACCCGTATTGGCAATGCTGGTTTCAACGCCGTCCCGGATCAGCTTGATCGCATCAACACTGGTAGGTGTATACCGCAGGCTCCAATCTGCGTTATAGGGAGCAGTGTTTTCTGCCGCGGTGAAGTACATACCACCGGGTTCATCATCATTAATGGTGGGCATCCAGCCGTTGGCGGGGTCACTTTCTAAATTAACCACATCCACATCCACCGGTGCTTCTGCAGAGCAGACCCATTTACCGCCGTCATAGTAGACATAGCTCTTTGTGATGTTCAGGGTCACATTTTCTTTTACGTGGAAGAAGTCGCCCTCGATGATCAGCATATCCTCGGTGGTGATGGGATTGGTGCTGTTCAGACCGTACGCGCCGATGGTCCACTCTTCCAGCTTCAGATAGTAGTCGCAGTCGTTGAGCTTAACCAGCAGAGGACGATCTACGATACCGATAGAAACAGTTTCGCCGTTACGGACGATCTTGATGTTATCCGCACTGGTCTGCTTGTATTCCAGGCTCCAGTCACTGTTGGAAGGAGCATCGTTTGCAGCGGTTCTGAAGTAGATACCGTTGCCATTCATTCCGACTTCGTGGGTCTGCAGCACACCGGCATTAACCGTGGTGGGCAGTTTTCCGGCAATGGTGACTTCGCCGCTGTCGCTGTCTTTATGAATGTAGGTCTTGGCTACATTGATGGCGACCTTTTCACCATTGCGTTGTACAAACAGACCTTCCAAAATGAAGTAATCGCCGTTCTGCAGAACAGTGGAGTCATACGAGCCACCTTCAATATAGTAGTCGGTTTCCCCGTATTTCTTAATCGTCAGGCCGGTGGTATCCAACTTGGTGGGTACGCCGTTCTGCACGTAGGTCAAGGATGTACTGTCGATGGAGTAATAGGGGGAATCCCAATCGGGATAGTAGGGTGCAGCATTTGGATCTGCTGCTAAATACTTATGAGTCTGATAGGTGTGGGCGTGGGTGTAGAAGGGACCGACATCTACGACCTGCCATGCCTGAGGCAGATCTTCTGCAATGGAAATCTCGCCGATATAGACATCTTTATAGATATAGGTCTTGGCTACATTGATTACAGTTCTTTGAGTGTCGTTCTTAAACTGTCCCTCCAAAATGTAATACTCACCGTTCTGCAGGGTGGTGGTATCGTAGGGACCGCCTTCAATGTAGTAATCCTTTGCGCCCCATTTCTTGATCAGCAAACCGTTGACATCCAGTCTATCAGAAATGTAATCAAGGACAGCTGCCTTGCCGTTGCCGTTAACGGCGCCTGTAAAGCCGGTGCCAGTAGTGCCGCTGGCGATGGTGTACTTACTCAGATCAAAATCTGCGGACTGCGCACCTTCCAGCTTTACGTTGGAAATGCTCACGGTGTGTCTGTCAGGTGTGTAACCGTCCGGCAGCTTTGCATCCCATGCAGGACCGCCGAAAATGGCGATACCGATGCCGGTGAGCTTTCCGTCAACCAAATACTTCGCAGCATCCAGTGTAACAGTCTGCTTCTCGCCTTCTCTGAAAGTGACAAGATCTGTATATGTCTCGTGGGGGTTGCCTTCAAAGTTATATGCATAGAAGCGCACGTCAATGTCGTTTGCCCAGTTACCGCCTAAGGTGTCGATCCGCACATCCATTGTGATATAAGTGTTGGTATGCTGAACCAGGGAGATCTTGTGGACGTCATAGAGGAAGCCGTCGGAAATCACAATGTTTTCACCAAAGACTGCTGTGCCGTTACCGTTACCGTCGGTGTATCCGGTGTCGTTGGTACCGCTTTTGATGGTGGACTTGCTCAGATCAAAATCTACGGACTGTGTGCCGTTCAGCGTGACGTTGGAGATGGTAACCGTATGTCTGTCAGGCGTATAGCCATCAGGGAGCTTTGCATCCCATGCAGGACCGCCGAAGATGCCGATACCGATGCCGGTGAACTTTCCGTCAACCGAATACTTCGTAGCATCCAGTGTAACAGTCTGCTTCTCGCCTTCTCTGAAAATGACAAGATCTGTATATTCCTGGTGGGGGTTGCATTCGAGGCCGTAATTATAGAAACGGACCTCAATATCATTTTCCCAGTTGCCGCCCAAGGTGTCGATCTGCACATCCATTGTGATGTATGGCTCGGCGGACTTTGCTTCCTCGGTCAGAGCAATCTTGTGTGCATCATACTGGAAGCCATCAGAGATCTGAAGCGTGACGCCGTCGTACACATGGAACAAAGATGCATTGCCGGTGGCCATATATGGGTAATCCCAGCAATTATCTTCGAAAGGCATATCGTTCTCGTCTGCTGCCATATATCGGTAAGGCTTCTGTTGGCTTTCGGTATAGCTGTTGCTTTGACTGTGGGTGTAGAAGGGGCCTACATTCACAGTTTGCCATAACAAAGGCTCTGCGCTGGTAATCGTAGCAGCTTCTTCATAGGACAGATCCACATAGACATAGGCCTTTGCAATGTTCATCGTCTCGCCGTCATAATATGTATCGGCCCGGTCGGCAGAGAACTTGCCCTCTACGATCAGAACGTCCTGGTCCTGCAGAGGATCAAGACCCTGTGCCTGCAGGATTTCATTGAACTCTGAAATATTGAAATGATAGGAGTTACTATCAGCGCTGCGCTTGTAGATACCGGCCTTATCAACCGATGCTACAGAAAATGTTTCGCCGTTTCGCAGCAACTTAATGCAATCAGCAGATTGGGGATAGTAAGCTTGATCCGCGGGAAGGGTGTTGGCATTCGCACCGGCGAAGATAAACGCCATATTGCGCTCGCTGTCATAATCAATACCCTTACCGTTTTCGCCATAACCGATTGTGGAAAGGGTTGTTTCTGCGGCATTTTCGTAATTGACATACTGATAGGACTCCACGTGGTAGCCGTACATAGCCTTCATCAGCTCCGGCAGATTGGCGGTGCTGCTGGAGGCTTTGTTCACAATGTAGTTCAGCGGGCTGTAGGAGACCGTCAGAGTGGTTTTGTCCACCGTGTTGGTGATCACGACCTCCAACTGCTGATCGTAATTGTTGGGGGTGATTCCGGGGGAGTCGGCAAAGTAATTAAACCGTCCCTCGGGATCGTAGAACTTGCCGTAGAGGCAGTCCTGGCCGTTGATGGTGACAACATAATTGTTGATCTTAGCATTCCGGTCGTCCATTACAAAATAGAAGCGGGCATAAACCTGAGAACGGAAGACCAGGGAAGTACCGTAGTATCTCACCTTGCCCAAGTTGTCGTTCACGGACACCGCGGGAACATCGGTGGGCAGAGTGACGTTGGCATAGAGATTATCAACGCCCGCATTTGCCATAGCACCGGTGTTGTAGTTAAAGTAGTTCTGTGCAGCACCACCGTAGCTCAGCATCTGACTTGCCATCTGCTTAACAGCAACATCGGGGGTGAAGTAGGTATCATTCAGCAGAGCATCTGCATATTCCTTAACGGTATATTCCCGGCTCTCAGACTGCGTGCCGTTTACGTTATAGATCAGCTTGATGCTGTCGTTCAGCTGAGCGGCCGCAAGAGAAACACTTACGGTGCAAATATTTCCGCTGACGGACTGGCTGGTTTCAACAGCCGCACCGTTCACGGTAGCAGAAATAGTTGTGTTAGAAGCATCCGGCACATTGACATTGAAGTTCACAACAATTTTGTCCTTCAGTGCAATGTTCCAGTTTTCAACACTGGGCGTGTCGGCGGCTTGCGCGGTAACCGGCAGCAGAGATACACACAGTACCAGAGCCAACAGCAGACCGATCAAGCCTGTGGTTAGTTTTTTCATAATGAAAAATCCTTCCTTTCACTTGATTTGCTATGCACCACTCCTGGTGCATATAAAATAACAGGATAATTATAACGCAAGATTTTCATAAAGTAAAGTGTAAAAATGAAGTTTTTTATAAATATTTTAATAAAGTATGAATTGCAGTTGACAATTTTCGCTTTTGTGGTAGAATATTTCCGAAAATGCAAAGGCAATGCGGAAACCAGTGTATAAAATACTGCCAAAGCGAGAGGGGATCAGGTGTAAGCCCCTTGCAGAATATATACACAGCCACTTCCAAGCCGCTTGGGATGACCAAGACGGGCGCTCCCGTTACAGAGCAGCTAAGATGCCGTTTTCGGTAAATTAGGGTGGTACCGCGATCAGTCGCCCCTATGCGTAGGGACGGCTATATTTTTTTGCAGAACGATCAAATTCATTTTTCGGAGGTAATACAATATGAATCCAAAACCTTATGGCGTAAACGAATTGCGGGAGATGTTTTTAAGCTTCTTTGAAAGCAAAAACCATCTGCGCTTACCCAGCTTCTCTCTGATTCCTCAAAACGATCAATCCCTGCTTCTGATCAATTCCGGTATGGCTCCCATGAAGCCGTATTTTAAGGGCGAGGTTGAGCCGCCCCGCCGCCGCGTCTGTACCTGTCAGAAGTGTATCCGTACCGGCGATATTGAAAATATCGGTAAAACTGCCCGCCACGGCACCTATTTTGAAATGCTCGGCAACTTTTCCTTCGGCGATTATTTTAAGAAGGAAGCGATTGCCTGGAGCTGGGAGTTTCTGACGAAGGTGGTGGGTCTGGACGCCAACCGTCTGTATCCCTCCATCTATGAAAACGACGAAGAGGCTTTTGAGATTTGGAATAAGGATATTGGCATCCCCGCCGAAAAGATCTTCCGCTTCGGCAAGTCCGACAACTTCTGGGAGCACGGCGCAGGTCCCTGCGGTCCCTGCTCTGAGATCTACTATGACCGTGGCGAAAAGTATGGCTGCGGCAAGCCCGATTGCACCGTAGGCTGTGAATGCGACCGTTATATGGAAGTATGGAACAACGTGTTCTCTCAGTTCGATAACGACGGCAACGGCAACTATACCGAGCTTTCTCAGAAAAATATCGACACCGGCATGGGTTTGGAGCGACTGGCTGTTGTTTGCCAGGATGTGAACAGCCTGTTTGATGTGGATACGGTGATGAACATTACCAATCACGTTACAGCCATTACCGGCGCATCCTACGGTCAGAGCACCAAAACCGATGTTTCTTTGCGGGTGATTACCGACCATATCCGTGCATCTACCTTTATGATCGCCGATGGCGTTCAGCCCACCAACGAAGGCCGTGGCTACGTTCTGCGCCGTCTTTTGCGCCGTGCTGCCCGTCACGGAAAGCTTTTGGGTGTGAATAAGCCGTTCCTGTTTGAGGTCGTTTCTACCGTTATTAAGGAGAATGAAAGCCACTACACTTACCTGCGTGAACGTGCCGAGCACATTATCCGCGTGGTGAAGAATGAGGAAGAAAATTTTGCCCGTACCATTGATATCGGTATGCGTATTTTCGGTGAAAAGCTCTCCGCCCACAAGGAAAAGAATTTAACTGTATTTTCCGGCGAGGATGCATTCCTTCTGTCCGATACCTACGGTTTCCCCATCGACCTGACCGCAGAAATGCTGGAAGACGAGGGTATGACTGTAGATATGGACAAGTATGTTTCCTGCCGCGAGGAGCAGCGCAACCGAGCCCGCGAGGACCGCAAGAAAATGGGTGATCTGGGCTGGACGGGTATCGACTTTGGCTCTGAAGTTCCCGCAACTGAATTTGTGGGCTATGATCAGTTTAATTGTCAGGCAAAAATCGTTGCAGTGTGCGTTGGAGAAGAGGTAACAGGCTCTATTACCGGCGGCGAAAAGGGCATCGTCGTGCTGGATAAAACGCCCTTCTACGCGGAAATGGGCGGCCAGTGCGCAGACCACGGTGTGCTGCTGGTGGGCGACAGCCGCTTTAAGGTCACCGACGTTCAGAAGGATAAGGGCGGTAAATTCCTGCACACCGGCGAAATGATCGGCGGCACACTGAAGGTAGATGATGTGGTGCTTGCATCTATTGATGTGGAACGCAGAAAGGCAATTATGCGTGCCCACTCTGCTACCCACCTGCTGCAAAAGGCACTTAAGAGCATCTTGGGTGATCATGTGCATCAGGCCGGTTCTTTGGTAGAGCCTGACCGTCTGCGTTTTGACTTCTCCCACTATTCTGCCGTAACTGCGGAAGAAATGGCCGAAATTGATGCCTGTGTACAGTCTGCTGTTTTGGAGGGCTATCCTGTTTCCGTAAAGGAAATGCCCATTGATGAGGCCAAGGCGATGGGCGCAATGGCACTGTTTAGTGAAAAGTACGGCGATACCGTCCGCGTAGTCAATATGGGCGGCTATTCCATTGAGCTTTGTGGCGGTACCCATCTGGACAATACCGCAAAAATTGGCCCCTTCCGCATTGAAAGCGAATATTCTGTTGCCTCCGGGGTACGCCGCATTGAAGCAATTACCGGCAAGGAGTGCCTGGCGGAAATGGAGCTGGCACGCAAGAGAGTATACGATGCCTGTGCGGTTCTGAAGACCAAGCCTGCAGAGCTGGCCTCTAAGCTGGAGGGTCAGGTGGAAGAGATCAAGGCACTGAAAAAGGCCATTGAATCCTACGCGGCAAAGCAGACCGCCGGTGAAGTAGATCGCTTCCTGGTGGGCGCTCACGATATGGACGGATTGAAGATCCTGACTGCCAATATTCCCGGTGCAGATGCAGGAAAGCTGCGTCAGATGGGGGATACCCTGCGTGATAAGGCTTCCAACATCGTTGCGGTCTTGTCTGCGGTTGCCGACGGAAAGATCACATTCCTGGCAGTGTGTGGCAAGGATGCTGTAGCCAAGGGAATCAAAGCCGGTGACCTTGTAAAGCTTGTTTGTACCACTTGCGGCGGTAGCGGCGGCGGTAAACCCGATTCCGCAATGGGCGGTGGCAAGGACCTGTTAAAGCTGGACGATGCTTTGGCTCAGGTTGACGGTTTTGTTGCCTCAAAGCTTTCCTAAAATATTTTTATGAACGCCGCCTGCTTGGCGGCGTTCGTTATAGAGAAAGGGAAAATGTATGCGCAAATTGATGTGGTTTTCAATAGGCTTTTCCGTTGCGGCCATTTTGTTTGCATATATTGTACCGCTTTCGATTATACCGTTTTTAGGTATTGCTTCGCTTCTGTGTGGGGCGGCATTACATTTTATCAAAAGGATCCGCGTGCCCGTTGTTGCGGTCGTGCTGCTTGGACTTGGAATAGGCTGCCTGTATGATTATGGCTTTGATGCCCTTGTGCTCAGCAAGCAAAGATCCTTTGATGGCAAAACTGTTACCGCTTACGCAGAAATTACAGATTATTCCTATCCCACAGGCTACGGTATATGCGCAGACGGGAAAATAAAACTGCGCGATGAGTGGTATGCCATCCGTATTTACACCCGTGATGAAGTAAATTTCAAGCCGGGTGACAGCCTGAAGGCCAAAATGCAGCTGCGCTATACCTCCTTCGGCGGCAGCAAGGAGGCAACTTATCACCAGGGCGAAGGGGTCTTTCTGATCGGCTTCTGTGAAAGTATTTTGGAGCATTCTTCTTTGCCTCAGGTGCCCGGAAAATACTTTACCGCGTCCCTGCGTCACAGTATATTAAACCGATTGGATGAAATATTCCCGGAAGATGCCGCTTGTATCGCAAAAGCCCTGTTGCTGGGATATGATGAAGAGATCCCCTTTGCGGAGGATTTTGCCCTTTCAAAAAGCGGAATTCGACACGTGGTAGCGGTATCCGGTCTGCACGTTGCGGTTTTGATGTCTGTTTTGTATGTGCTCACCCGCAACCGTTTTAAACTAACCGCAATCATCGGGATTCCGGTTTTATTCTTGTTTGCCGGCGTTGCAGGTTTTACCCCTTCCGTGGTCCGCGCCTGCGTGATGCAGGCACTCGTGATCATTGCGCTGGCGATCAATAAGGAATATGATCTAATGACTGCACTGGCTACTGCGGTTACAGGGATGCTGATCGCAAATCCTCTGACCATTACATCACCCAGCTTTCAGCTTTCGGTGGGGTGTATGATCGGTATTTTATTGGTTTCAAATTCCATAAGCAAATACATGATGGACAAAATGCATCTGGACCGATGGAGTAGAAAAAGCATTAGAGGCAAGCTTGCCCGGTGGGTGGTCCATTCCATCGCCTCATCCTGCGGTGCAATGGTGTTTACAATGCCCTTATCTGCCGCATACTTCGGTATGATTTCCCTTACAGGGTTCATCACAAACTTGCTTGTGCTATGGCTTGTGTCCCTTTCGTTCTGTGGCATTATGCTTGCCTGTGCGGTATCCGTTATTTGGCTCCCGCTGGGCACACTTGTTGCGGGCGCTGTATCCTATATGCTGCGCACGGTGCTTTTTGTCGCTGAAATTATGTCAAAAATCCCGTTTACTTCAGCGTATACGGGCTCTGTGTATACCATCGTTTGGATCGCACTTATATACATCCTCATTGCGCTTTATATGATGTCCAAGAAGAAAAAACCGTGGTTTTTTGTCGCAGGATTGGTGCTGACCTTTGGGATATCTCTGCTTGCAACGTGGCTGGAACCCCGTTCAGATCATGTGCGGATGACGGTAGTAGATGTGGGACAGGGGCAGTGCGTCCTGATTCAGAGTGAGGATCGAGCCTACGTTGTGGATTGCGGTGGAGACAGCGGCGAGTATACTGCCCGTGCGCTGATCTGCGCAATGGGGGCGCAGGGGATCACAAGACTGGACGGATTGATCATTACGCACTATGATTCCGACCATATCAACGGCGCGCCCCATCTTTTGGATGTAGTCCCCGTAGATACCCTATATCTACCGGATATCGACCCTGAAAATCAGTGGCGCAAAACACTTTCCCGGGAGGATATACCCATCTGTTGGATTCGTCGGGAGACCTCGATATCCTGCGGTAAGGGACATATCAGTCTGTATCCGCTTATACAGCAGGAACAATCCAACGAAAGTAGTATGTGCATCTTGTTTCAAAGCGAAAACTGTGATATACTGATTACCGGCGATCGGAGTATGCTTGGTGAACGCAAATTTTTACAGCAATGTGATGTGTCGCAGGTGGATGTTTTGATCGTTGGTCACCACGGGGCGGATACCTCTACAGCACTCGATTTTCTAAGTGCGATTCGCCCGAAGGTGGCAGTGATTTCTGTAGGCCGGGACAACAGATACGGCCATCCGGCTAAAATAACATTGGATAAACTGAAGGCATTTGGATGTATTATTTTACGCACAGATTGCCTGGGAAATATTATAATCAGGGGGTGAGCTTGTGGCGAAATTTCAGAAAGACGAAGATTGTAATAACATTCAGGAGCTGAAAATGCACCTGAAGGAGCGAAAATTCGGCAGACTTTATATTTTTAGCGGTGAGGAAACATTTTTACTGCACTACTATTTAGAGCAGATGAAAAAGAAGCTTTTGGATGAGCTCACCGAGTCCTTTAACTACCACAAGTTCACAAGCGAGAATTTCTCTGTGGCGGCTTTTGCCGAAGCAACGGAGAATCTGCCGATGATGGCGGAAAATACATTTATATGGGTCGATGAGATCGACATTTTTAAGCTCAACGAAGGCGAACGTGAAAAACTTGCTGCCGTACTAAATGATATTCCTGAATATTGCAGCATCGTATTTACCTATACTGCTTCGGAATTTAAGCCCGATAAACGCCTGAAAAAGCTTTGGGATGCAGTCAATCGCAATGGCCTGATCGTGAATTTTGAAAAGCAGAATCAGCGTGATCTGATCGCGTGGATCACACGCCATTTTGCCGCCGAGAAGAAAAGTATTTCTGCCGATCTATGCGCGTACCTTATAGATATCACCGGCGGCACAATGACCGCTTTGTCCGGAGAGATCTCCAAGATCTGTGCCTACTCCGGCAGTGACACCATTGTAAAAAGTGATATTGATGCTGTTACCGAGCCGGTAATGGAGGCGGTCGCGTTTGAAATGACCAATTTGATGGGTCAGGGGCAGTACGGCGGGGCTTTGCAGAAGCTCCACACACTTTTTAAAATGCAGCAGGAGCCTGTTGTGATTTTAGGTGCGGTGGGCTCACATTTTCGTCGGTTAGGTGTGGCCCGCACGTTGCAGGATAACGGCAAAACTTACAGTGATCTAATGCGCCTTTGCGGTATGAGCGATTACGCCGCTAAGAAGACGATGGATATGGCACGGCGGTTTTCTCCCCGCTTTTGTGCTTTCGCTGCCCAGCTGATTTTAGAAACAGATAATGCCCTGAAAACTTCCTTTGACGACCCTCAAAGATTGCTGGAGGTCCTGATCTTACGCCTTGCACAGGAGGCCCGTAATGATAAAAATTAAGCAGGCTATCGTTGTGGAAGGTCGGTACGATAAAAATACACTTTCCCAAATCGTGGATGCGCCGATCATTGAAACAAATGGATTCGGCATTATGAACGATAAGGCTAATCTTTCCTTTTTACGCCGTGTTGCCGAAAACCGCGGGCTGATCGTGTTTACCGACTCGGACGGCGCAGGCTTTATGATTCGTAATTTTCTGAAAAGCGCGATCGATCCGGCATATTTATTACACGCCTATATTCCGGATATTTACGGCAAGGAAAAGCGAAAGACGGCCCCGGGAAAAGAGGGGAAGATCGGAGTAGAAGGAATGACGCGTCAGGTCATATTGGATTCCCTGCGCCGTTGCGGGGCATCCTTTGAGGACGATTCTAACGCTGCATTTTGCGGCTCTATTACAAAGCAGGATCTGATGGAACTGGGGCTTTCCGGGGGAAAAGACAGCAGCTTCCTGCGGAAAAAACTTCTTAAAAAACTGGAGCTTCCTGAGCACATGAGCGCAAATGCACTTCTGCAGGCGCTGAATTTATTATATACTCCCGATGATTTGCGGGAGGTTATGAAGACACTGTAACGGAGTAATGGCCAATGATTGACATTTCTGTACACAATTTAACAAAATTCTTCGTCATTGGCGAAAACCTGCTGGACGGCCTGAGCTTTGATGTACAGGAAGGGGAGTGTGTTGCCATTTTAGGCAGGAACGGATGTGGTAAAACCACGCTGTTCAACATTCTTACCGGTCAAATGGACTATGATGATGGGGAAATCTTTGTAAATCCCAATAAAAAACTTGGGCTCATTTCCCAAATTCCCACCTTTCCGTCCGGGTGGACCGTGGAACAGGTCCTGCGTTCTGCATACCTGCCTCTGTTGCGTACCAAGGAGCGGATGGAGGAACTGGAGAAAAAGATGGCATTTGGTGCTTCCGATGCACAGCTGCGGGAGTATGATGTTTTGGTGAACCGTTTTCAATCTGAGGGCGGTTATGATATGGACGTCCAAACAGACAAGGTTTGTAACGGCTTGGGCATCACAAAAGCACAGCGCAATCAAACCTTTGAAAGCTTGTCCGGCGGCGAAAAAACGCGCATGAACTTGGCCCGTTTGCTGTTGGAAAAGACGGAGATTTTGCTTTTGGACGAGCCCACCAATCATTTGGATTTGCGCAATGTAGAGTGGCTTGAAGGCTATATCAATACGATCAGATCTACTGTTTTGGTTATTTCCCACGACCGTTATTTTCTGGATCGTGTTGCGGACCGTGTAATTGAAATCGTAGACGGTCACGCAGAGTTTTATTCCGGCAACTATTCGTTTTATATTGATGAAAAACAGGCCCGTTTTAATTTGCAGCTGAAGCAGTACGAACAGGAGCAGGCTAAGCTGAAGCAGCTTGGCTATACGGTGGAGCGAATGAAGGGCTGGGGCATCAATAATCGCACCTTGTACCGCCGCGCAATGTCCATTCAGCATCGTATGGACCGTATTCGAAAGACGGAAAAGCCCAAAACCGAAAAAACGATGAAGGCATCTTTTTCTGAAAAGGATTTTTCAGGCGATGTGGTCTTCCAAACAAAGAATATGGGAAAATCTTTTGAAGATCGCACCTTGTTCTCCGGCGTGGATCTCCGCGTGGAGGGCGGTGAGCGCATTGCGCTTTTGGGTGATAACGGAACAGGCAAAACAACATTCATTAAATGCCTGCTGGGTGACGAGCAATGTGAAGGAAAGATCAGCTTCGGTCCTACGGTAAAGTGGGGATATCTTCCGCAGATCATTCATTTTGAGCACCCGGAACGCAGCTTGTATGACACGATGCTGTATGAAAAGAACTGCACACCGCAAATGGCACGTGACCGATTAGGCGCATTTATGTTCCAGGGTGAAGATGTGTTCAAAAGCGTTAAAAACCTTTCGGGCGGTGAAAAATCCCGGCTTCGGCTATGTATGCTGATGGATGAAAAAATCAATCTGCTGATATTGGACGAGCCTACAAACCATTTGGATATTGCATCAAGAGAATGGGTAGAGGCAGCGATTGAAGAGTTTGAGGGTGTTCTGCTTTTTGTGTCCCACGACCGATATTTTATTGAAAAATTCGCCGAGCGAATATGGGTTTTGGAAGATGGCACCATACAGGACTATAAATGCGACTATAAAAAGTACCGTTCGATTATCGAACACGAAGCAATGGTTAAACCTGCGGCAGCTGAGAACACTAAGATCAAAAAAGAAAAGCCGAAAGGCGGCACCAAGGAAACGGACAAGCTGATTCGTCGTTTGGAAAGAGATATTGAAAAACAGGAAAAACGGATCACAGAATTAGACGAAAGTATAGAAGCCGCTTCTGCGGATTATGAGCAGCTGATGGCTCTGCTGGAACAAAAGGAACAGGAAGAGAACATTCTGATGGACCTTATGGAGCAGTGGGAATCAGCACAGAGTTAAAAGGAGAATGTAAAAATGAGTGGATGTAGTGGAAATTGCTCTACCTGCGGATCTGATTGTGCAGACCGCAAAGCAGAGAGCCTGCTGGCAAAACTGAACGAAAAAGCAAATGTTAAAAAAGTGATTGCAGTTGTCTCCGGTAAGGGCGGCGTCGGAAAATCTACAGTGACGGCTATGGCCGCGGTGGCAATGTCTCGCCGGGGCAATCGTGTTGCGGTGCTGGATGCGGATATTACCGGTCCTTCTGCGCCGACAGCTTTTGGCGTTAATGAGTGTCAGGGTGCCACACAGGACGGATTGTATCCCGCATTGACCAAGGGTGGCATTCAGGTGATGTCTATCAACCTGCTTTTGGATAACAGCACCGATCCGGTCGTATGGCGTGGCCCTGTTATTGCAGGCGCAGTGAAGCAGTTTTGGACCGACGTGATTTGGGAAGACGTGGACTATATGTTTGTGGATATGCCTCCCGGAACAGGGGATGTTCCTTTAACCGTGTTCCAAAGCTTACCGGTGGATGGCATTATTATTGTGACAAGCCCTCAGGACTTGGTTTCGATGATCGTTTCCAAGGCTGTAAAAATGGCAAATATGATGCATATTCCCGTTTTGGGCTTTGTAGAGAACTATAGTTATCTTGAATGTCCCGACTGCGGAAAGCGCATCGAGGTATTCGGAAAGAGCCATTTGGACGAGGTGGCCGCATCTTTCAGCCTGCCCATTTTGGCAAGATTGCCCATTGATCCCAAGGTAGCTGCCTGCTATGACGCAGGTCAGATGGAGTCTGTGGATACATCTTCTATGCAGCAAGTATTGGATGCCGTTGAGCGGGCCTGATCATTATGGATATTACACAGCTTATTGACCGTCAGAGGAAACATTATCTTAGCGGTGTGACCCGTCCTCTAAAAGCCCGTAAAGAGGCATTATTAAAGCTGAAAACCGCCATTGTTACCCACCAGAAGCTATTACTCGAAGCGCTGGAAAAGGATCTGAATAAGCCGTCATCGGAGGCTTATATGTGCGAGATCGGCATCGTCCTGGACGAGATCCGTTTTCATCTGAAGCATTTGCGCAAATGGACCAAAAATAAAACTGTGCCTACTCCGTTGGCACAGTTTTGCGCTAAGAGCTTTGTTTCTCCGGAGCCCTACGGTGTGGTTTTGATCATGGCACCTTGGAATTATCCTGTTCAGCTGTGTCTTTCGCCGCTTGTAGGAGCTATTTCCGCAGGAAACTGTGCGGTTCTGAAGCCATCTGCTTATGCGCCGGCTGTCAGTTCTGCGTTGGCAAAAATCATTGGAGATTCTTTCCCGGAGGATTATATTGCTGTAGTCGAAGGTGGCAGAGCTGAGAATACGGCGCTTTTAGAGCAAAAATTTGATTACATCTTCTTTACCGGCAGTACAGCAGTGGGAAAGACTGTAATGGAGGCCGCCGCGAAAAATTTAACCCCTGTATCCCTGGAATTGGGCGGTAAAAGCCCTGTGATCGTGGATGAAACGGCGAATGTGCAAATCGCGGCTCGTCGCATTGCCTTCGGAAAGGTCCTCAATGCCGGACAGACCTGCGTTGCACCGGATTACCTTTTTCTGCACCGATCTGTAAAAGACCAATTTATCCGTGCGTATCAAAAAGCGCTGGATGAGTTTTTCCCCAACAAGGACTTTTCCGATATGCCTCGCATCATAAATGAAAAGCATTTTGCGCGGTTAACTGAATTGCTGACGAATCAGCACATTGTTATAGGCGGCGCAACAGATGAGCAGCATCGCTTTATTGAGCCCACCGTGATTGACGGTGTCCGTCCCGATGCGCCCATTATGCATCAGGAGATTTTTGGCCCTATTCTTCCCGTTATGGAATTTACCCATATAGAGGAATGTATCCGATATATCCGTGGGAATCCGAAGCCCTTAGCGCTATATTTGTTTACGGGAGACAAGCAAACACAAAGGCGTGTTTTAGACAGCTGTTCCTTTGGCGGTGGATGTATCAACGATACCATTATTCATTTAGCAACACCTTATATGGGCTTTGGCGGCGTTGGTGCGTCCGGAATGGGAAGCTATCACGGAAAATACAGCTTTGATACGTTTACCCACTACCGAAGCATTGTGAAGAAACGGTATAGACCGGATATCCCTATGCGCTACAGGCCCTATACCGAAAAGAAAGAACGACTTATTCGTAAATTTCTGAAGTAGCGCGTGATTATATTGCAAAGAGCAGGGATATAACAATAAAACATTGAAAGGGGGCGGTGCTGCTATGGACAAGTTTAAACTGGTATCTCCGTTCAAGCCTACGGGCGATCAGCCTGAGGCTATCGAAGCGCTGGCAAGCGGTGTAGAAAACGGTCTGCAGGAGCAGGTTTTGCTGGGCGTCACAGGTAGCGGCAAGACCTTTACCATGGCGAGTGTTATAGCCAAGGTCAACCGTCCTACGCTGGTGCTTGCGCACAATAAAACATTGGCTGCGCAGCTTTGTACTGAATTTCGGGAATTTTTCCCTGAAAACGCGGTGGAATATTTTGTCTCCTACTATGACTATTACCAACCGGAAGCATATATTGCCCATACGGACACCTATATTGAGAAGGATTCTGCGGTAAACGAGGAAATAGATCGTTTGCGTCATTCTGCCACATCCGCATTGTTTGAGCGCAGAGATGTGATCGTGGTTTCTTCCGTTAGCTGTCTGTACGGATTGGGCGATCCCATCGACTACCGAAGTATGGTCCTTTCCCTGCGTGTGGGGCAGAGCCGCCCAATGGATGAGGTGCTGAAAAAGCTTACCGAAATTCGCTATGAGCGCAATGATATGGATTTTTCCCGAAACAAGTTCCGTGTTCGGGGCGACACACTGGAGATATACCCTGCGTATTGGACGGGACGTGCGATCCGGGTGGAATTTTTCGGCGATGAGGTGGATCGCATCAGCGAAATCAATGCAGTAACCGGAATTGCGGAACGATACGTTGATCACATTGCCATATATCCTGCCAGTCACTATGTTGCCTCCAAGGAAAAAATGGAGCGCGCCATGGCGGAGATTCGCAGAGAATGCGACGAGCAGGTACAAAAGTTCAACGCGGAGGGCAAGCTTCTGGAAGCGCAGCGCATTGCCCAGCGCACAAATTATGACCTGGAAATGTTAACGGAAATCGGATTTTGCACAGGAATCGAAAACTATTCCCGTGTAATTCAGGGAAGAGCGCCGGGGACACCGCCCACCACATTGTTGGATTATTTTCCTGAGGATTATCTTCTGATCGTGGATGAGAGCCATGTAACCTTGCCCCAGTGCCGTGCAATGTATGCCGGAGATCGAAGCCGCAAGGATGCACTGGTCAATTACGGTTTTCGTTTACCTTCCGCCTATGATAACAGGCCCCTGACTTTCGATGAATTTTATTCCAAAATCAATCAGGCGATCTTTGTTTCCGCAACACCGGCGGAATTTGAATTGACCCGTTCTGCTCAAACCGTTGAGCAGGTGATTCGGCCTACCGGCCTTTTGGACCCAATCGTTCAGGTGCGACCCATTGACGGGCAGATTGACGATTTGATTGGTGAAATCAATAGCCGCATTCAAAAAGAGGAACGGGTGCTTGTTACCACGCTTACCAAGAAGATGGCAGAAGACCTGACGGTTTATTTGCAGAAGATGGGCATACGGGTTCGGTATATGCATTCCGATATTGGCGCTATGGAGCGAATGGAGATCATTCGTGATTTGCGTATGGCGAAGTTTGATGTCCTTGTAGGGATCAATCTGCTTCGTGAGGGACTGGATCTGCCCGAGGTAAGTTTGGTTGCTATTTTGGATGCAGATAAAGAGGGCTTTCTCCGATCGGAAACCAGCCTGATTCAAACGATTGGCCGTGCCGCGCGAAATGCGGAAGGTATGGTAATTATGTACGCCGATACGGTCACGCGCTCTATGGAGGTGGCCATCGGGGAAACAAACCGCCGTAGAGAGCTTCAGAATGCCTACAATCAGGCGAACGGGATCGTGCCAAAAACAATTATAAAATCCGTACGAGATTTGATAGAGATCTCCTCTCCCACGGCAGAGCGCAAGGGACGTTCCGGCATTAAGATGACAAAGGCGGAGAAGGAAAAAGAAATTATGCGCCTGGAAAAGCAAATGAAGGAAGCCGCCCGTATGATGGAATACGAGTATGCCGCGGTGTTGCGCGATCAGATCATAGAGCTTCGAAAACAGTAAGAAAGAACCGTCGGCATCAAATGCCGGCGGTTTCACTTCATCATAAATATTTCATATAATTCTTAAAAAATAGCATCTTTTTGTTCAAAAAATCATATTATTGTTATACTGCAATGGAGGTAATAATGATGATAAAAATTGAAGAATTATACGATTTAAACCATACACTTGCAGAAAACTACTTAAAAAAATTCACCTATCCGTGGGAGGCGCTTTCTCAGATCAGGGAGCTGGTTTACGCCCTTGGCGATACACTTTCGGAGGATTATGTACAGAAGCAGGAGGGCGTTTGGATCCATAAGACCGCACAAATCGCACCTACAGCCTCTATCACGCCGCCGTGCATCATTGGAGCTCGGGCGGAAGTGCGTCACGGCGCCTATATAAGAGGCTGTGCGCTGATCGGTGATGATTGCGTTGTGGGTAATTCTGTTGAACTTAAAAATGCTATACTGTTTGACGGTGTTCAGGTGCCCCATTTTAACTATGTTGGAGACAGTATTTTGGGCTACAAGGCACACATGGGCGCAGGTGCGGTGACATCGAATGTAAAGGCTGACAGATCCCCGGTTGTAATACACGCTGAACGGGAAATGCAAACCCATCGTAAAAAAGTTGGTGCGATGCTGGGGGATTACGCAGAGGTGGGTTGTAACTGTGTTTTAAACCCCGGGACCGTCATAGGAAGAAACACAAACATATATCCTCTGAGTAACGTTCGCGGAGTTGTGCCTGCCAACAGCATATATAAAAATGCGAGCAGCATTGTTGTGAAAAAGGAGATCATATAGTGGGGAAATATTTTGGAACCGATGGATTCAGAGGAGAGGCAAATGTATCACTGACCGCAGACCATGCTTTTAAGATCGGCAGATTTTTGGGCAGTTATTTTTCCTCAAATGGGCAAAATTCAAAAATTGTCATTGGCAAAGATACGCGCCGATCCAGCTATATGCTGGAATACGCTTTAGCGGCAGGTATTACTGCATCGGGAGGCGATGCGTATTTGCTCCACGTAACAACGACCCCTTCGGTGAGCTTTGTGACCCGTACAGACGATTTTTGCTGTGGTGTGATGATCTCTGCCAGCCACAACCCCTATTATGATAACGGCATTAAGCTTTTAAACAGTAACGGTGAAAAAATGGAACAGTCGGTACTGGATCAGATCGAAGCATACCTGGATGATGACCACGAACTTCCGCTGGCTCAGAAGGATAAGATCGGGAAGACTGTGGACTATGTTGCCGGGCGTAACCGTTATGTAGGCTATTTGATCTCTTTGGGGAAGTTTTCGTTTAAAAATATGCGGGTCGGATTGGATTGCGCCAATGGAGCTGCATGGAATATTGCGCGGACTGTATTTGAGGCTTTGGGCGCAAAGGTGTACTTGATCGGTGCAGACCCCGACGGGCTGAACATTAACAGGGATGTGGGCTCTACGCATATTGAAAAGCTTCGGGAAATGGTCCTTCGGGAGCAGTTGGATGTGGGGTTTGCATTTGATGGAGACGCAGACCGTTGCTTGTGTGTTGATGAAAAGGGAAATATTATTTCGGGCGACCACATCCTCTACATTCTGGGGAAATATATGAAGGAAAACGACACCCTGAAGAATAACACGATCGTTACAACGATCATGTCTAATTTCGGACTGTACAAGGCGCTGGATGAGGCAGATATTCGCTACACAAAAACAAAAGTTGGCGATAAGTATGTGTACGAGGATATGGTGCAAAACGGTTATTCCTTAGGCGGTGAACAAAGCGGCCATATCATCGTTTCCAAATATGCCAATACAGGTGACGGAGTACTTACCAGTCTGCTGATGATGGAAGTGATGCTTGCAAAAAAGCAGAGCTTGAACGAATTGTGCCGCGGCCTAACCATTTATCCTCAAAGGATGAGAAATGTTTATGTTACAGATAAGAAGGCAGCACAAGCTCATCCTGCAGTGTGCAGGGCAATTGAGAAGGCATCCTTGCAACTGGGGAACAGTGGCAGGGTTTTGGTTCGTGAATCCGGCACAGAGCCGGTGATTCGTGTAATGGTGGAAGCGCAAAGTATTGCAGAATGTGAAAGCATTGTGGATCAGCTTTCTTCTGTTATTTTGGAGCAGGAACAGTAAAAAGGACAGAGGCGATTATGCCTCTGTCCTTTTGCTTATTGTGGAATGTTTCCGCGAAGGCTGGACAGAATGGAGACAGGCTCCAATATTCCGGTAAACCAGTCGCTGTGGTATTTGAGATTTGAACCTGTGACCAGTATTCTTGCCTGGCGGAAATGGTCGGCCTGCACATCGGCCCAAAGGGCGCCATTATCGCAGAAGCCCAAATAATAGCGGAAGCCTGCATCCATCAGAGAATCAAATTTGTTTCCGCTGTAGGGTGTTGTATCGCTGATGTCGCTGATCTGGGCAAACGCGAGAATATCCACAGTCCCCAATACAGGTACGACCTCTTGCTTCCAGCTGTTCAGATCGTTTTGCATCTGTGCAAAGCTGATCTCGCCGTAGCCGATATTGCTATAGGTGTAGCAGGCGATGCGATAGCCGTCATCACGCAGTGCCTGCGCGATTTTTTTGGCATTTTCAACTTCCTGATCGTAGGCATCCGCACCCAGCCAGCTCTTAGCTCCGGGATTTGTACGGTAACCGAACAGTCCATCGTAGCCTGTAACGGCAATGATGGCCTTTGCACCCTTGTAAGAAAAGTCCGGGTGCTCCTTGATGAAGCTGTTTAAAATGGGAACAAGGTCGTATTCTCCAATTAAGAGATTGCCGTCTTTATCCACCATTTCGTTTACCAGATCCCCATCTGCATTCACGATCAGCTTGCTTGCGAAGCCTGCGCCGTCTTTATCGGGAAGCTTGTCTCCGTTGCCGTCTGTCATAAAAATGTTATAGTTGACGTGAGTTTGGGTCAAAATCAGCGGCTTTTTTCCGGCAGGGAGCTGAAGCGTATTGGGCTCATAGACAGTGCCTTCTTCAGACGGTACAGACTGCACGATGTCATCAAGATCTACCAAAACATAGCCGTTTTCGTAAAGCTGATCCAGGATGACGCGAAATTCGTCAATGGTGATGAAGTTTCTGTTGTAAGACCGTCCGTATTCATTGTCATTAAAGGCACGAACAGGGTCGGCGATGAGCAACTGGAACGACAGGTTCAGCACCTTTGAGGGATCATCCCATGTAACCATGGACGCCTGAATGTCTGTATATTTTTTGATGGCCTCTGAAAGCTGTGTGTATTCAGCATAGCTTCCGGAGAAGGAACGAAGGGTCGTGATCGCCTGCTGATAATCGTAGGCGTTGGCCTGATCTTCAGCCTGCTTCAGCAGTGCGCTGCATTCTGCATCCCATTGCTGCTTTTGCTTTTCTGCTTCCGCGGCTGTGCTTTGCTGAAGCTGGGCATTTTGCTTTTTACGCTGAGAGCTTTGCACAGCAGAGCCGATGATCGCAATGATAATAAATAAAAGCGCCGCACCTGCAATGATGGCAGGCAGATACGTCTCCTTAAATACTTCCGCCTTGGTTTTCTTCCTTCTGCGGGGATTTACGGGACGAGGGGTGTTTTCTTGCATTTCATCCATTGCAATACCTCCTTTTGCCTTATTATAGCCCTGTTGTTGGAAAAAAGCAAGATATATCCATTTATGGTATGAAAAAATGCCAAGTGGTAATCCTTGTATACGAGGTGAAAAAGTATGATAAAAGGAATTTCCAAACAGGTAATTGTGGTGCAGTCAACAGATAAAAAGCTTTTTGAGCAGGCGATTTTTATTATGTCTGAGGAAGCGGTGGCATCCGGTGAATACACAGACGATACACTCCTGAAGGAAGCGACCCGACTAATAAAAGCACCACCCAAAAGCAGAAGATACAGTAGATTTGCGTATCTTTTTACCGGTGCGGTTTTCACGGGACTGATTTGGTTTTTTACTTTGATTCTTTAACTTGCGAAAATAGGATATTCGTGGTATAATCCCTCCGTTTGGAGGTGACAGTATGAAGCTGGGCAATTACGAAATTGAAAAGCCTTTGATTTTAGGCCCGATGGCGGGGGTGACGGATTGGGCATTTCGTACCGTTTGCGCCCAATTAGGGGCCAATATCACTGTCACCGAGATGGTTTCTTCCAGAGCGCTGGTGTACAAGGACCAAAAAAGTGCCGCCCTTCTAAAGAAGAATGAGGGTAGTCTTTGCGGTGCGCAGATTTTTGGAAATGACCCGGTTATAATGGCAGAAGCGGCGCAGCTGGCGCTTGAAATATCAGGTTGCGATTTCCTGGATATCAATATGGGCTGTCCAATGCCTAAAATTGCAAATTCCGGCGATGGCTGTGGACTGATGCGCACACCGGAGATAGCAGGGAGAATCGTAAGATCTGTGTGCGATGCAGTGGATGTACCGGTCACGGTGAAATGTCGGCTGGGCTGGGATAAGGGAAGCATCAATGTGTTGGAATTTGCCGCCCTGATGGAAGAAAACGGTGCGTCTATGCTGACCGTTCACGGCCGCACACGCAGTATGCTATACTCCGGAACAGCAGACTGGGATATGATCGCAAAGGTAAAAAAGCAGCTTCATATTCCGGTCATTGCCAACGGCGATATCGTGGACGGAAAAACGGCTGTTCAGTGTATCAAACGCACCGGAGCAGACGGCGTTATGATCGGCAGGGCATCATTTGGTGATCCCTGGGTTTTTGCCGATGCTTCAGCGGCACTATCCGGAGGCTCCTATGAGGGACGACCTGTATTAAAAGACCGTGTTGCAATCGCGCTGAAGCAGTTTTCTCTTGCTTATCAGGACAAGGGAGAGCATATTGCCTGCTTAGAAGCGAGAAAGCATTTTGCGTGGTATTTACGGGGCGTTGCCCATAGCAGTTATTATAAGACCCAAATTTCCTCAATTCAGAAAATGGAGGATATTTATCGTATCGGCGAAGGTATTTGCCGGGACTTGGAATAAAAATTGCGGCATCCAAAAACGGATGCCGCAAAAGTTTATAAAAGGTTAAAGCGGAGCAGGGAAGTGGACGATCAACGAAAATACCGTGCAAATAATTAGAGAAACAGCGGCGACGGTCATCCACAAACTGCGACTTTGCAGTAAAAGCTTTGTTTTGTACAAAAATGCGATGCACAGAGCGCTTGCACCAATGGTAAAAATGGCTGTGAGCACCTTTAGCCAAATAACACCGCAGGATGAGGCGATAATAAACAGAAGAAAAATACCTGCCAATGCCATAAGAACCACAGTCATATATTTTTCAAGGATTTTAAAACGGTTATCTGTCTGATTCATCTTGATCCCTCCGAAATGTACTATAGCACATTTCGTCGAATAATGCAATGCAATCATAAAAAGATATTTTGCAATGATACTTGCATGATGGTATAAAAAATGCTATAATGAACAAAATTATGTATATTTTATCGGAGAGACGATATGGCTGAACCGCAATATCGGCTGGAAGGAATTGTCCACACCCGCAATGAGGGGATGGAGGACTTTGAAGGTCCTCTGGACGTGATCTTTCTGCTGCTCAGTAAAAATAAAATAGAGATCGAGGATGTATCCATTACAGCCATTTTGGAGCAATATCTGGCGTATTTGGATGAGATGAAGCGCCTGGATATGGAGATTGCCAGCGAGTTTATTACCATGGCGTCCCATTTAATGCTGATCAAGACGAAAATGCTACTTTCTGCCGCCGAGGCCGCAGAAGCGGAATCGGAGCTGGATCTGCTGCGTCAATCTCTGATTGAACGTCAGCGCAAAGAGGCGATGGAGCAGATTCGCAAGGCGATCGTGGTGCTGGAGCCTCGCAACGAGGTGGGCAGATGCATTTTTACAAAGCAGCCCGAGCCTTTGCGCCGGGATGCCACCTACCGCTATAAGCACGAGCCGGAGGATATGCTTCGCGCACTGGATGAGATTTCGGAGCGGAACCAACGTCGTCTGCCACCACCGACTGTGAATTTCAAGGGCATTGTTGGCAAAGAGCCTTATCCTGTAACCAAGAAAGCCACCGAATTGGTGCGCCGTTTGGTTTTGCGGGGGATTGAGAAGCTGAAAAATCTCTTTAAAGGCAGTAAAAGCCGATCTGAAATCGTAGCCACATTTATTGCTGTTTTGGAGCTTTGCAAGACCAATTCTGTGGTATTGGAAGATGATTTAACAGGAGAAAATCCCAATGTACGGTTGGTTAAAGAGCCGGAAGAAAAAATTGAGGAGATGACTTAATGGAACAAGAACAACTGCAAAGGGCCATTGAAGCCATCTTGTTTGCCGCCGGTGAGCCCATTGAAATTGCGCGGCTGTCAGAAGTTTTGAGTGTGGATCCTGATGAAATTGAAAAAGCTGCTGATGCGCTTGCAAACGATTGGGCATACGATCGTCGCGGGATCCGAATTTTAAAGCTGGAAAAAAGATATCAGATGGTATCCTCCGGCGAGATGGCAGACTATATTACCGCCGCCCTGGAAACAAGAAAGCCCCCCAAGCTTTCTTCCTCTCAGCTGGAGGCGCTGACCATTATTGCTTATTACCAGCCTGCAACGAAAGCAATGGTCGAGCAGATCCGCGGAGTAGACAGCTCCTATTCCATCGGCGCGCTGTTAAATAAAAAGCTCATTGAGGATGCGGGCAGGCTGAATGTACCGGGGCGTCCCATTTTGTACCGTACAACACCTGCTTTCCTGCGAACATTTGGGCTGAGCTCTCTGGAAGATCTGCCCGAAATTGAAAAGGTCAGCTTGGGCGAGCCGATTATGCCGGATGACGGCCAGCAGACCATCGAGGAAATGAACGCCGAAGAGCAACCGCAGGAGGCACAGTAATGTGGTGGCTGATCGTTTTGGGAATACTGCTGTTTCTTGCATTTATTCCTGTTCTTGTGCGTTTTTCTTATGATGAAACGGGCTATCGTTTTTCCCTTTTATGGGGGATCATTCCCATTAAACGTCTGCCGGGCAAAAAACGGGAAAATCATAAGAAAAAGTCAAAAGAAAAAACATCGTCCGAAACCTCCGGCGGCAAATTATCGGAGCTTATACCCATTATTAAGATCGGCTGTGGATTTTTAAATGCGCTTCGCAAAAAAATGAAGCTGAAGCTTTGGCTGCATCTTGTGATGGCCGGGGATGATCCCTGCGACCTGGCTGTGAACTACGGTCGGACGTGGGCTGCTGCCGGGAGCCTTATTCCTTTACTGGAAGAAAGCTTTATTATTCAAAAAAGAGAAATTCAAATTGATTGTGATTTTGGCGCGGAAGAAACCCTGGTAAAGGCAAAACTCCGTGCTCATATTGCTACCTGGAGGCTGATCGGCATTGCCGCCAAATACGGCTTCCGTTTATTGAAACACTATATGAAATCCATGAAATCTAAGGAAAGCGGTGCTGAAAATGAGTAAAAATTTACCCAATATGTTGGAATCGACCATTTCTAAGATCAGAGAAATGCTGGACGGAAACACCGTTGTTGGCACACCTGTTCAAGTCTCCGACAATTTAACGATCGTCCCTGTCTCAAAGATCTCCATTGGATTCGGAGGCGGTGGCGCGGATTATGTATCCAAAAAGCAGAACGGGCAGGAGAATCCTTTTGGAGGCGGCGTCGGTGCCGGTATGAAGGTCACACCTGTTGCTTTCCTGGTCATCAAGGATGGCAATGTTCGTATGCTGCCTGTTGCCACACCGGCCAATACCACTGCTGACCGTATTGTGGAAATGATTCCCGATACACTGGATAGAATTTCCGATTTTTTTGAATCCAGAAAGGAAAAAGCACAGGAATAATCCTCATAATATGCGCCACAATATAAGTGGTGATAAGGATGAAAATTAGATTTGCCGGGATGGCAGCTGCTTTGCTGGCTGCCATCCTTTTTAACACAATTCCGGTCCGTGGGATCTCTGCAGAGCAGGCGATTGTAGTAGACGGTGAAACCGGACGAATACTGTACGAAAAGCGAGCTGACGAACCGGGTTTGATCGCCAGCACCACTAAAATTATGACGGCGCTGATCGTCTGCGAGCAATCCAATGTGCTGGATCGTGTGCGCATACCCAAAGAGGCAGTTGGCATCGAAGGCTCATCCATGTATTTGCGTGAGGACGAGGTGCTGACGGTTCAGGAGCTTTTGTATGGGCTGATGCTTCAAAGCGGTAATGATGCGGCTGTGGCGCTGGCTATTTATTGCGGCGGCACGGTGGAAGGCTTTGTACAGCTTATGAATGACAAGGCGCATCGCCTGGGGTTGGAAGATACCCATTTTGCAAATCCCAACGGCTTGGATGCACCCGGTCATTACTCTACACCCGGTGACTTGGCGAAGCTTGCGATCTACGCGATGAAAAATCCTATATTTAAGCAAACCGTATCTACCAAAACCGTCAAGATCGGAGAGCGTTATCTGCGTAATCACAATAAGCTTCTTTGGATGGTGGAGGGAGCAGACGGCGTAAAAACAGGCTTTACCAAAGCGGCGGGGCGGATACTGGTATCCAGTGCGCAGCGGGATGGACGTCGTTTGGTTGCGGTCACATTCAATGCCCCCAATGATTGGCAGGACCATCGGCAGCTTTTGGAACAGGGTTTTTCCGACTATACGGTAAAAAACATTGTTTGTAAGGGGCAGGTCTTGGGTCAAATGAGTATTGTGGGCGGCTGTGAAGAGCAGATCCCCATTATATCTGATGAAGACTTTTCTGTTGCATTACGTCAGGGGGAGCAATGGCATATTGAGCTGCCTGCAAAGAGCTTTGAATATGCGCCGGTCAGTGAAGGGCAGGATGCAGGGATCGGTCATGTTTTTATTGATGATGCACCGGTCGGCTCGGTACGTCTTGTATACGGAAAATCAGCTGAACCTCAAAAAAGCCCCAAAAAGCCTTGGTGGAAACGAATATTTTAGGGAGGGCGCCCATGAAAGAGCGGATACAAAAAATACTGTCGCAAAGAGGGGTAGCCTCCCGCAGACAGGCAGAACAGATGATCTTAGACGGCAGAGTTTCCTGTAACGGCGCTGTTTGCGTTTTGGGCGACACTGCGGACGCGGATATGGATATACTTCTTTTGGACGGAAAACCCCTTCCGCCCGAAAGCAAGCCCGTGTACATCATTTTAAATAAGCCAAAGGGCTATGTTACGACCCTTTCCGATGAGAAGAATAGGAAAAATGTGGCTCAGTTGGTTTCAGATTGCGGGGTAAGAGTATACCCTGTGGGTCGCTTGGATATGGATTCGGAAGGTCTTCTTTTACTTACCAATGACGGAGATTTTGCAAACACAATGATGCACCCCCGCGGGTGTGTGGACAAGGTCTATTCTGTGCAGGTGAAGGGATACACACCCCAGGGACTGGAGGAGCTGAAAAAACCCATTTATTTGGACGGATATCGTATAGCACCCCCGCAGGTGCGCCTTGTTTCCACCGAACAGGGCCTTGCCACCATTCAAATCACTATACACGAAGGAAGAAATCGGCAGGTGCGCAGAATGTGTGCCAGAGTAGGGATGCAGGTAAAGCGCCTGATCCGCATTCAGGAGGGTACCTTGCGTCTTGGAAGCTTGCCTTCCGGTTCGTGGAGATTTTTGACCGATGATGAACTGAAGGAGATAAAAAATGAAAAATGATATTTTGGCCCGCATTGCGCAAAAAATGGATCATCTATCCAAGGGCCAAAAAAGAATTGCTTTACTCATTTGCGAAAGAACGGACGAAGCCTGCTTTATGACGGCCGCGCAGATCGGAAAAAACGCCGGTGTATCAGAATCCACCGTTGTTCGTTTTGCCTGTGAGCTGGGATATAAAGGCTTTCCCGCGCTGCAAAAGGACTTGCAGAGAATCGCATTATCCCGCATTGGTGCAGCGCAGCATATTCAAAGAGCGCAAGAAGACCGGGATCATAAAATACATCTATGGTTGAATAAAACCACCGACAATATCCAAAAGACGTTGCAGCTGTTGGATCTAAAATCATTTGAAAATGCGATTGCTCGTATAAAAACCTGCAAAACCGTATACTTAGCTTCCGACGAATACAGCAGAGGCTTGCTGCATTATTTGAAATATCATTTATCTGTGATTCGAGATGGTGTTTTGATTGCGGACAGTCCCCTTGAATGGATGCGCATTTGTCCGCAGGATGGTTTGGTTTTTCTTGGCTTTGGCGACGGGGGATCCTCTGCACAGGCTTTATCCCACGCCCGGAGCAATGGGGCATATATAATCGGATTTACAAAAAGCGTCCTGACATCGGCCGCATCCTTCTGTGATGATGTATTTTCCGCAGCAACGGAAGGTTATGGTGCTATATCCTCGCTTTCTGCGCCGATGTTTTTACTGCAAGCGTTCCTTGAATCCTTATTAGAGGGCAATGAAGAGCAATATTGCCATACAATGGATCAATTAAAGGACTATCAAACGAAAGAGCTGAAACTATGAAATACGATGTAATTGTGATTGGCGGCGGCCCTGCAGGGATGTTTTCTGCGATTATTGCGGCACGGAACAATATGCACGTCTTGCTGTTGGAACGCAACGAACGGTTGGGAAAAAAGCTGCTGATCACCGGCAAAGGCCGCTGTAATGTTACAAACGATTGCACCGCCCGTGAGGTGCTGGAGAACACACCCCGGAACGGTCGCTTTCTATATAGTGCTATGGAGAATTTCCCGCCTCAGAGCATAAAGGATTTTCTTCAGTCCGAAGGGTGCGCGCTAAAGACAGAGCGGGGCAACCGGGTTTTCCCTGTTTCCGATAAATCCCAAAGTGTTTTAGACTGTCTGAAAAAGGCATTGCGTGCAGGGGGCGTCACAGTTGTAACTGACAGGGCAACGAAGCTGCTGGTAAAAGAGGGACGCATCGCAGGTGTGCAGTCGAAAACAGATCGGTATGAGGCAGACTGTGTAGTGCTTGCCACCGGCGGAAAATCCTATCCTGCAACGGGCTCGACGGGTGACGGTTATTTTATGGCACAGGAAGTAGGCCATACGATCATTCCCCAGGAAGGATCACTGGTGCCCCTGGTGGCTGTTGGCGATGACTGCGGAGATATGCAGGGCCTAAGCTTACGCAATGTTGCCGCCAAGCTGATAGATTCCAAGGGAAAGCTTTTGTATAAGGATTTCGGAGAACTGCTTTTTACCCATTTTGGTATTTCGGGGCCGATCGCCCTTTCTGCCAGTGCCCATCTGAAGGGGCAAGGGTGCAAGATGCTTATTGATCTGAAGCCGGCGCTGGATGCTCAAAAGCTGCAGGACCGTCTGATGCGCGATTTGGAGCAGTACCGCAATCGTACGATGGAAAACGCCCTCACAGACTTACTGCCCAGATCTATGATTCCTGTGGTACTGCGCAAAGCAGAAGTACCTGCTGAACTGCAGGCAAATTCTTTAAAAAAGGAACAAAGAAGAGCGATCATAGATCTTTTAAAGGCATTTCCCGTTGAGATTGCAGGAAAACGACCTGTGGAAGAAGCCATTATTACCAGTGGCGGTATTAAGGTGTCGGAGATTGACCCGAAGACCATGGAATCTAAGCTTGTCAGAGGATTATTTTTTGCCGGAGAGATTATTGACTGCGATGCTTATACAGGTGGCTTCAATCTGCAAATTGCTTGGGCAACAGCTTATGCGGTGGGGCTGAATGTCAAAACCGCCATTGACAAAAACAGCACAATGCTATAAAATATTACAGGTACATCTATACAGATACTTTTATATGGAGGGATTACCATGTACGAAAAACTCGTTTCCTATGCTGTTAAGCAGCTAGACTTAACACCCGATGACATTACGCCCGATAGCACCTTTGAGAGCCTGGGTATTGACTCTTTGGATGTTGTAGAGATGATTATGGATCTGGAATCCGAGCTGGGTGTAGAGCTGGAGATGGAGAGCCAAAAGATCACCACCTTCCAGGAACTTGCTGACTTTATTGACTCTAAGGTAAACTGAGTTATAAGAAGCCGGCTTATAACAAGGTCGCACTAGTCGGGGAGATAGCGGTGCCCTGTAACCTGCAATCCGCTATAGCAGGGATGAATTCCTATACCCGGGTAGACTTGAGCGCTGTTCGGCCCATATAAGTGGTGTTGATGGAACGGTCCTGCGCAACAGGAGCCCGTGAACCATGTCAGGTGGGGAACCAAGCAGCATTAAGCGGATACTCCCGTGTGCCGCAGGCTTGCCGATCCTGAGCTGGCTGTGTGGATACCGGGCGTTCGGTCTGCTCAAATGTAGGTGTGCGATCTTGTTATGAGCCGGCTTTTATATAAAAAAGAAAGGATGGTGAACGGAGTGTATCAGGCTTTATACCGAAAGTACAGACCACAAACCTTTGATGATGTGGTTGGGCAGCAGGCAGTCACCCAAACACTGAAAAATCAATTACAAACAGGAAAGCTCTCCCACGCATATCTGTTCACCGGTTCCCGGGGCACGGGTAAAACCAGTAGTGCCAAGATATTGGCAAAAGCTGTAAACTGTGAGATGCCTCAGGATGGAAATCCGTGTAATTGTTGCACATCCTGCCGGGCAATTGATTCCGGTTCGTGTATGGATGTTTTGGAAATTGACGCGGCATCCAATAACGGCGTGGACAATGTTCGTGATTTGCGTGATGACGCGGTCTATACTCCGTCTCAGGTTAAAAAGCGGGTGTATATCATCGATGAGGTGCACATGCTTTCCATTTCTGCTTTTAATGCACTTTTGAAGATTATTGAAGAACCGCCGGAGCATCTGCTGTTTATTCTTGCAACAACGGAACTGCACAAGGTCCCTGCAACCATTCTTTCCAGATGTCAGCGTTTTGCGTTTCGCAGAATCGGCCAGGACGATATTGCCGCACGGCTGCAATATGTTGCCTACCAGGAGAATATCGAATTGGAGGACGGTGCGGCACGCATTATAGCCCGTCTTGCGGATGGAGGTATGCGTGACGGATTGAGCCTGCTGGACCAGTGCGCCTCTGCAACCCAAGGAGACTTAACTGCAGAAAGAGTATATGCCTGCCTGGGTATTGCCGGTGTGCAGGAATGTGGAAAGCTGATGCAGTTTATTGGCGAACACGACAGCGCAAAGGCGCTTTCACTTCTGAATCGCTTTTATTCAGAGGGAAAGGATATGGGTGCGCTTTTAGATGAACTTGCCTGCCTTTGCCGTGACCTGATGATTCTCAAAACTGCGCCGGCGGAAGGCATCGGTATGCTTTCCGGTGTGGCATCGGAACAGGACTGTAAGATGCTGATGAACATTTTCAGCATTGGAGAGCTTGTGCGTATGATGGGTGTTCTGCAGCAAACCATTGCCGGCTTTACCCGTAGCTCCAGCCGTCGTATGGATGCAGAAGTGTGCATTGTGAATTTGTGTCAGCCGGAGCTTTCTCTGGATACGGATGCACTCAATGCCCGTATTTCCCGTTTGGAAGAACGCCTTCAAAATGGTGCATTTGTTGCGCCTGTACAGCAGGTTGCGGACTCCGCTCCGGTGACGGTCGATTCGCCGGCAGAGACACAAATCCCTGAAGTACAGCCACCCCAGCCGCAGCCGATCGACGAGGCACCGTTGGGCTTTTGGACGGACGTTGTTACGCAGGTACGCGGTGAGCTGAAGCCCCCGGCATTAGGCTTTTTCACAACAAGCCCGGATGCACCTGTTCGTGGCTCACTTCAAAACGGAAAGCTGATGCTGCTGTGTTCCAATTCCTTCGCGTATGATATGATCAACAAAAAAGATGTGCTGGATTGCTGTAAGAGAAAAGCCTCTGCGATTTTAGGAACAGCGGTTGAGGTCGTTGTGATAGATCAAACATCCAAGCCACAGCAGTCCAAGCAGATGGAGCAACTGCTGTCTTTCGGTCGTGCTCACGCAGACCGTGTTAACATTAAAGAATAATTGAAGGAGATTTAAGATGGCTAAAGGTGGTTTCCGGGGTATGCCCGGTGGAATGAATCAGATGGCAATGATGAAGCAGGCGCAGAAAATGCAGCAGGAAATGCTTCGGATGCAGGAGGAAATGGAGAATAAGACCTACAGCGCAACTACCGGCGGCGGTATGGTTACCGCGACTGTTTCCGGCAAGCATGAGGTCAAGGAGTTGACAATCAATCCGGAGGCCGTTGATCCGGATGACGTGGAAATGCTGCAGGATATGATCATTGCCGCTGTAAACGAAGCAATGCGTGCGGCAGAAACAGATTCTGCCAACAATATGTCCCGCTTGACCGGTGGCCTAAATTTGGGCGGCTTATTCTAAGGAGGGCTTATGCAGTACTTTCCCGCTGCCCTGCAGGATTTAGCGGATCAATTTGCCAGGTTGCCCGGCATTGGCGGAAAAACGGCACAAAGACTGGCGTTTTACGTTTTGGGATTGCCGGCGCAGGAAGCGCAGGCTTTTGCCGATGCCATCGTGGAAGCTAAAAAAACAGTGCATACCTGTCCTGTTTGCCAAAACCTGACGGATCGTGCTATTTGTCCGATATGTGATGATCTGGCTCGTGATAAGGGCGTTGTTTGTGTTGTGGCAGAGCCGAAGGATGTCATTGCTTTGGAGCGCAGCCGTGAATTTAACGGCGTATATCACGTCTTGCATGGCGTTATTTCCCCGCTAAACCATATCACACAGGACGATATTCGCATCAAAGAACTTTTAAATCGGGTTTCCACAGGTGAAATTCGGGAAATCATTATGGCCACCAACCCCGATACAGAGGGAGAAGCTACAGCGATGTACATCTCCCGACTGTTGCGACCCATGGAAATTAAAGTCACCAGACTTGCATACGGAGTTCCCGTTGGAAGCCAATTGGAGTACGCCGATGAGGTGACCCTTTCACGTGCACTGGAAGGGCGACAAGAGATGTTTTGAAGAAGACCTTGCCTGAATGCAGGCAGGGTCTTTTCCCATATATTGTGGTTTTTATTGACTTTATTGCACAAAATGTGTATACTATAATAGAAAAATTATGTAAGCACGGTGGTGTGTTGATATGGCAAATGCAAGACATATTCAATATGATAATACCAGTATTTCGATGCTGAAGGGAGAAGAGCGTGTCCGTAAACGCCCTGCGGTTATTTTTGGTTCTGACGACCTGGAGGGATGTAAGCACGCGGTTTTTGAGATTCTTTCCAATGCCATTGACGAGGCTCGTGAAGGGCACGGCGATACGATCATTGTAACCCGTTATGAGGATTTTTCCGTAGAGGTAGAAGACTTTGGACGTGGTTGTCCTGTCGATTATAACGAAAAGGAAAAGCGTTATAACTGGGAACTGGTTTTTTGTGAGATGTATGCCGGTGGTAAATACGGCGAAAACGGCGAAAACTACGAGTATTCACTGGGCTTAAACGGCCTGGGTTCTTGTGCTACCCAGTATGCCTCGGAGTTTTTTGATGCCACTATTCGCCGTGACGGTTTTCGCTATGATCTGCATTTTGAGAAGGGCAGAAATAAAGGCGGCTTAAAGAAAGAGCCTACTGACCGTAAGAAAACCGGCTCAGTTTTTCACTGGAAGCCGGACAAGCAGGTGTTTACCGATATCAATATTCCCGCAGATTATTATCGGGATGTACTGCGCCGTCAGGCAGTTGTAAACAAGGGGATCACCTTCCGTTTCCGCAATCAGATCGGAAGCAAGTTTGAAACGGAAGAATATTGCTACAACGATGGCATTAAGCAGTATTTGGAGGAACTAACAGGGGATGATGCATTTACCATGCCGGTCTTTTGGGAGGCTGAGCGCCGTGGCCGTGATGCTGAAAACCGCCCCGAAATGAAACTGAAAATTACCTGTTCATTCTGTTTTTCCAAAAAAGTCAGTCACACGGAATACTATCATAACTCCTCTTGGCTGGAATACGGCGGTAGTCCTGATCGGGCTGTTCGCTCCGGCTTTGTTGCGGCGTTTGATAAATATTTGCGTGAAAACAATAAGTATACAAAAAACGAAAGTAAAATCATTTATCAGGACATTCAGGACAGTCTTGTAATTATTACAAACTGCTTTTCTACAATTGGCTGCTTTGAGAATCAGACGAAAAAATCAGTCAATTCCAAGTTCACGCAGGAAGCAATGACTGCCTTTTTTAAGGACAAGCTTCAGGTTTGGTTCCTGGAAAACAAACAGGAAGCGGATCGTGCAGCGGAACAAATTCTCATTAACAAGCGGGCCCGTGAAAGCGCCGAGAAGACCAAAAGCAACATTAAGAAGAATCTTGTTGCAAAGGTAGATATTGCAAACCGCGTACAAAAGTTTGTAGATTGCCGCAGTAAGGATTCCTCCCTGCGGGA
Organism: Oscillospiraceae bacterium; assembly: GCA_017621795.1. Classification (GTDB taxonomy): domain Bacteria; phylum Bacillota; class Clostridia; order Oscillospirales; family Oscillospiraceae; genus Faecousia. The sequence continues at coordinate 80,953 of JAGASJ010000099.1, forward strand.
GCTGTATATCGTTGAGGGTGACTCTGCATTGGGCTCAGTAAAGCAATCTCGCAATGCGGAATTTCAGGGCATTATGCCGGTGCGTGGTAAGATTTTAAACTGTCTCAAGGCGGATTATAATAAGATTTTTGCATCTCCCATTATCACGGATTTGATGAAGGTATTGGGATGCGGTGTCGAGATCCAGGGAAAGAAATCAAAGGAATTAAGCTCGTTTGACATTGATAATCTGCGCTGGAGCAAGGTGATTATTTGTACCGACGCGGATGTGGACGGTTTCCAGATCCGAACACTGATTTTGACCATGCTGTACAGGCTGTGCCCCACATTGATTCGGGACGGTTACGTTTATATTGCGGAATCTCCGCTTTTTGAAATTACCTATAAGGATAAAACCTGGTTTGCCTATAATGAAGCAGAGAAAACAAGGATCTTAAATGAGGATCTGAAAGGAAACAAGCCCTCCAATATTCAACGGTCCAAGGGTCTTGGTGAAAACGATCCTGAAATGATGGCAATGACCACGATGAATCCCGAAACCCGCAGACTCATCAAGGTGATGCCTGAGGACGCAGAGCGCACAGCCTATTATTTCGATGTTCTTTTGGGAGATGCCCTGAACGATCGAAAGAGTTTTATTGCAGAAAACGGCGCCAAGTATTTGGATATGGCCGATATTTCTTAAGAGAGGTTTCTTATGGCACGAAAGAAAAAAGAAACACCGGTGGATGCAAAAAAGATTGATACCAGTCACGTGGTCGGTCTTGTCGGCTCCACAACAGAGCAGGCGATCTCTGAAACGTTAGAGATTAACTATATGCCTTACGCCATGTCTGTGATTGTATCCCGTGCAATTCCGGAGATCGATGGCTTTAAACCTTCCCATAGAAAGCTGCTGTATACGATGTATAAAATGGGGCTTTTAAAAGGGAAAATGACAAAGTCCGCCAATATTGTGGGACAAACGATGCAGCTTAACCCCCACGGTGATGCGGCCATTTATGAGACGATGGTTCGTCTTGCCCGGGGCAACGAAACATTATTGCATCCGTTTGTTGCATCAAAGGGTAACTTTGGTAAGGTTTATTCCAGAGATATGGCTTATGCTGCTTCCCGTTATACGGAGGCGAAGTTGGAGCCGCTGTGTGAGGAGCTTTTTAAGGATATCGACTTAGATACAGTAGATATGGTCGATAACTACGATGCCTCCCGCAAAGAGCCAACGCTATTACCCACATCTTTTCCCAATGTGCTGGTCTCTGCAAACCAGGGTATTGCCGTTGGTATGGCATCCAATATCTGCTCGTTCAACTTGGCAGAGGTCTGCAATACAGCCATTGCAATGATGAATAATCCGGAGCACGACATTTTGGAAACACTGCCGGGACCGGATTTTTCCACAGGTGCCGAGCTGATTTTTGATGAAGAGTCTACCCGCGAGATTTATAACACAGGCAGAGGAAGCTTTAAACTTCGGGCAAAGTGGCGCTATCAGAAAAAGGAAAATATCATTGAGATTTACGAAATTCCTTATTCCACCACCAGCGAAGTGATTATTGATAAGGTCGCTGAGCTGATCAAGGCCGGAAAAATTAAAGAGATCAATGATATGCGCGATGAAACCGACCTCAGCGGTCTAAAGCTTGCCATTGATCTAAAGCGGGGCGTTGAGCCGGAAAAGCTGATGCAAAAGCTCTTCAGACTGACCCCTCTGCAGGACAGCTTTGCCTGCAACTTTAATATTCTGATCGCCGGAATGCCCCGCGTAATGGGCGTTGGTGAAATTCTGGAAGAGTGGACTGCTTGGCGTACGGAGTGCGTTATGCGCCGTATTCACTTCCAAATTTCCAAGAAAAAAGACAGACTGCATTTGCTCAAGGGCTTAGAGCGTATTCTTTTGGATATTGACAAAGCCATTTCTATTATTCGCGAGACAGAAATGGAAAGCGAGGTCATTCCCAACTTGATGATTGGGTTCGGCATTGACGAAATTCAGGCAAATTATGTTGCCGAGATTAAATTACGCAATATCAACAAAGAATATATTTTGAAGCAATTAAAGGCTGTTGATGAATTAGAAAAGGAAATTGCAGACCTTCAGGATACACTGAACAGTAAGCGCCGACTGAAAAACCTGATTATCGGGGAATTGAAGGAAGTTGCTGAAAAATTTGGTCAACCGAGAAAAACCGAAATCATCTACGATTATCAGGCTGCAGAACCGGAAGCGGAGGAGGACGATACTCCTGATTATCCTGTAACGATGTTTGTCTCTAAGGAAGGCTATTTAAAGAAAATCACGCAGCAAAGTCTTCGTATGTCCGGCGAGCAGAAGTTTAAGGAAGGGGACAGCTTGGCCTATAGCGCGGAGACGAATAATAAAGCTGAAATTTTGGTCTTTACCGATAAATGCCAGTGTTATAAAAGCCGCCTTTCCGTGTTTGAAGACGGCAAGGCGTCTCAGCTTGGTGATTATTTGCCGCAGAAGCTTGGTATGGATGCAGGGGAAAACGTACTGCATGTTGTATTGCCCGGTGACTACAAAGGCTTTATGATGTTCTTCTTTGAAAACGGTAAGGCCGCAAAGGTGCCCCTTTCTGCCTACGAAACGAAGACCAATCGCAAGAAGCTTGTTGCCGCGTTCTCGGATAAGAGCCCATTGAAGGGCGCAATGGTGCTCACTGCCGACTGTCAGGTCGCAATTTATTCCACCGATAATCGTGCTGCTGTTATTTCCACGGCACAGCTTCTCCCCAAAACCACCAAGAACACGATCGGTGTTAGTGTGATGTCTGTTAAGAAAAAGGCGACTGTCGAACGTGTAGTGCCCTTGGAGGATAGCGGAATCGTGAATGTTTCCCGATACCGCAGCAGAAATATTCCTACAGCCGGCGCATTGCTGAAAGAGGAAGATTTGCCCAATAAACAAATATCTTTTGACATGTAACGGAGTATGTAATGAAAAAGAACCTGTTGGATTTATTTAAGATTGCGATCGGATGTGTCTTTTTCGGCGTTGGATTCAATTGGTTTTTAGAGCCCTGTGGGCTGAATGCAGGCGGCCTTAGTGGCCTTGCCATGGTTTTTCATCATTTGTGGCCCATCGCACCCATCGGTGTTCTAACAGCTGCAATGAATCTTCCGCTATTTGCATTTGGCGGCATTAAGATCGGGAAGCGCTTTTTCTTCGGCTCATTGGTGGGAATGATTCTCACATCCGTCTCCATTGATGCGTTCTCGTTTCTCCCCGGATTTGAAACGGAGACCTTGTTATCTGCGGTTTATGGAGGGCTGATCTGCGGATTCGGATTGGGACTGGTTTTTTCTACCGGTGGCTCAACAGGCGGATCCGATATTATCGTGCGTCTGCTGAAGCTTCGGTATCAAAACGTTCCCATTGGAATTATTAGTATTTGCTTTGATATGTGTGTCGCGGTGCTGACCGGTATTGTGTTCAAAGATTTTAAGCTGGCGCTTTACAGTGGCATTTCCATTTTTGTCTGCGGCCGTGTCATTGATGCTGTCGTATATCGTTTCGACTATTCAAAGGTCGTTATTATCATCTCTCAGCATCACCGTCAGATTGCGGATCAAATTAGTGATAAGCTCAAGCGCGGCGCGACTTTTTTGGATGGCCACGGGTCATATAGCGGAGCAGAGACAAAGGTTATTCTCACGGTTGTTAAAAAACAGCAGATTTCTGATTTAAAGCAGCTTGTGGTAGAAATTGACCCTGAAGCATTTATCATCGTTCAAGAGGCGCATCAGGTACTGGGAGACGGATTCTCCCGTTATTCTAAATATTCTTTATGATGCAGGGAGGGGAGTGCTATGAAAAAAATCGGTTCCATCATTCTTGCTACAGCACTCCTTTTGTGCTTTAGCGGCTGTGGCCTGTGGATGAATGGCTCATATCGTTCTGAAATACCCCATCGGGAGGATTCGAATGCAGGCACACATCTGAGCACAGAGGTTTCCAGCTACAGCCAGCTGTGCGATACACTTCTGCAGATGATCTCCAACGGCACGCAATCCGAAGTGATTTATTTCGTCAATATGGATTCCAATCAAATGAAATTTCATATGCCGCGCGCCATAGAAGAGGTTACGCAGAAAACACCACTTGGTGCTTACGCTGTTGAAAGCATAACTTTTGAAAGCGGTAAAAATACAGGTAAAAATGCCGTCGAGGTTTCCATCTCTTATATACACGGACGCTCTGAGATTTTGCGCATACGAAAAGCCGAGTCGGTAAATGATGTATATAAGATCATTGATTCTGCGTTAAACAACTGTGACGTGTCTGCCACCATCTATGTGAATGATTATGAGGCGTTCGACGCAACGCAATATGTACAGGATTATGTAGATCTTCATCCTGATATCTGTATGGAAATGCCCCAGGTCACTGCCACAGTTTATCCGGAAAACGGTAAGGACCGTATTGTGGAGGTTCTGTTTTCCTATAATACCAGCAGGGAAACACTTCGTCAGATGCAGCAGACGGTAGAACCGATCTTTGACTCGGCAGAGTTGTATGTTCGCGGAGACGGTGATTTGGCTGAAAAGTACTATCAGCTGTATTCGTTTTTGATCGAACGCTATGACTATAGCTTTGAAACCTCTATCACGCCGTCTTATCATCTGCTTCGCCACGGGGTAGGAGACAGTAAGGCGTTTGCAACCGTGTATGCCAGGATGTGTGTACGTGCAGGCCTTGAATGTGCGGTGATTTCCGGCGCAAAGGCGGGAGAGAGCAGTTTTTGGAACGCAATCATTTTAGATGATCAAACGCTTTATGTGGATTTGCTTGCCTGCAATGCTTCCGGACATTTCCAAACAAAAACAAAAGAGCAGATGACCGGATACGTATGGGATTATGATATGGATCTTTCTGCATCTGAAGAAAATCAGTAAATAGGAATATTATTCAAATCGTGCCGGAGCAGTTGCTCCGGCACGATCATTTTGTGTAAGGAGTATTTTGTATGAGAAGAATAATCACAGATTTAATGATTGAGCAATTTGAAGTCTTCCTTCAGACGGACGAAAAAAGCGAAAATACGATAGAGAAGTATGTTCGCGATGTGAAGGCGTTTTCCATATTTGCTCGGACGTGTGAAATCAGCAAGGCGGTGGTGATGGCGTATAAAGCATCACTTATTAAGAATTATGAGGTATCAAGTGCAAATTCTATGATTGCCGCTGTGAACGCTTTTTTGCGGTATCTTGGGTGGATAGATTGTTGCATCAAACAGTTTAAGCTGCAGAAGAAAACATATTGTTCTGAGGAAAGAGAACTGACGAAAGCGGAGTATGTTCGCCTTGTAGACACAGCAAGGCAAAAAGGCAACGAGCGATTGCATCTGCTTTTGCAAACGATCTGCGGAACAGGGATCCGCGTAAGTGAATTGCAGTTTATCACCGTTGAGGCGGTGCGTAGGGGAGAGGCTGTTGTTACGTGCAAGAACAAAACCCGAACAGTGTTCATCGTTCGATCACTGCAGAAAAAGCTTTTAAACTACATTAGGGAAAGGGGGATGACTGTGGGATGCATCTTTAGTACGAGATCCGGTAAGCCTGTGAGCAGATGTAAAATTTGGCGCGAAATGAAGGCGCTGTGCCGACAGGCTGAGGTATCGCCCGGCAAGGTGTTTCCCCATAATCTGCGCCATCTGTTTGCCCGTACATTTTACGGAATTGAAAAGGATATTGCAAAACTGGCTGATATTTTGGGCCACAGCAGTGTGAATACCACACGGATCTACATCATTACGACCGGTGCAGAGCACCGACGCAAGATGGAAAATATGCGCTTGATAATATAAAAATAGCCACCAGAAACGTCGACTATGACATAATCGGCATTATGTTGTAAATTTACATAAGCAAAGAGTACATTTTAGCAAACAAAATAATATTTTCCTAAAAATAAGCATAGCAAAGCAAGCCTTATCTCAATGTTTTCCGAAAAGGCTTATTTGTACTGTAAAAAAACGACAAATTTCGGATATATCATACTTTTCACGCTAAAATTGTTGTAAAAACATTTACAGTATGCTATAATACATTGGTTAAAATAGGTTCGGTGTAACCTAAAACACAACATAATGCCGATTATGTTGCTTGAAATATAGGAGGGAGTTTTATGGCACAGATTGCGGAAATTATCAAATATGAAGGTGATAATAGCACCTTCATTTGGAAACATCCCAGCGAGGACTTTAATAGCTTGACACAGCTGATCGTTCACGAAAGCCAAGAAGCCATTTTCTTTATGAATGGTCAGGCACTTGATTTGTTTGGTCCTGGCCGCTATACGCTCGAAACGCAAAATATCCCTAAAATCGGAAAATTTCTTAATCGCGCTACTGGCGGCGAAACGCCCTTCCATTGCGAAGTTTATTTCATCAATAAAACAGAGCGGATGTCCATTAAATGGGGCACTGACAGCAAAGTGCAGTATGTTGAGCCTACATACGGATTTCCCATTTCTATCGGCGCTTCCGGTGAGATGAGCCTGCGTGCCGAGGATAGCCGAAAATTGCTCCTAAAATTAGTCGGTACCGAAAACTTCCTTGGTCAGCAGAAATTGATCGGTTTCTTCCGTGCTTTCTTGATGACTCGCGTGAAAACCTATATTGCGCAGGTTATGAAAGCGAATGCAATCAATATCTTTGAAATTGACGAAAATCTGACACTGTTTTCTAATGCCATCAAGAATCTGCTAGTCAATGATTTTGTCGATTATGGTGTTTCTCTTGAGCAGTTCTTTGTGACGAATGTGCTGAAACCGGATGGCGATAGACAGTACGAAAAATTCAAAGAACTTCACTTTCGTCAATATGCGGATATTGCAGAGGCCAAACTGCGCCAGCAGACCGATTTAATTTACGCACAAACAGAGGCACAAAAGATCATTATCGACTCCCAGGCACAAGCCACCAAGCGTGCGCAAGAAGGTTATACCTATCAGCAGGAGCGTGGCTTTGACGTGGCAACTGAGGTTGCTAGGAATGAAGCAGTTGGACAATTTACGAACTTGGGTGTTGGTCTTGGCACTATGGCCGGTATCGGTGGCGTTGTTGCCGGAACGGTCGGTGGCGCAATGAATGATGCCTTAAGTCAAATACCCGTAGGAACGGCAGACACCTGTGTTAAGTGCGGAGCAGCAATTCCGACAAATGCTAAATTCTGTTTGGAATGCGGAGAAAAGGTTGTTCCCAAGCTCCCGGATAATATGATCATTTGCCCCGAATGTGGAAATACCGTTGTAAAGGGCAAGTTCTGTCCAGAATGTGGTCACAAGTTTATTACAGCTTGCCCCAACTGTGGTAAAGAGATAGTTCCAGGTGCAAAGTTCTGCCTGGAATGTGGCGAGAAGCTTTGATAGGAGGGTGTTGTTATGAAAAAACGGTTTTGTATATATGCTACCGCGTGGGCAGTTTTGTTGGCGCTCTTTAATGTTATTGCATTTGTGTCTCCCGGCTGTATTTGGGTTGAGAAATATGATGCAGTATTTTGGATTGGTTACGCCTTTATAACCGTAACATTCCTTGGGCAGCTTGCTTGCGCATGGTATGCACTAAAAGAAGAGCGTGCTACTAAGTTGTTTTATAAGGTTTCCCTGATCACTACCAGCTATACCGGCCTAATCGTTACTTTTGTGATCGGCGGTCTGTGTATGCTGATCTCTCCACTGCCTTACTGGATTGGCATTCTTGTTTGCAGCATTGTTTTAGCTACAAATGTGTTGGCGGTCATTAAAACAGCTGCTGCGATTGAAGATGTACAAACGATCGACGAGAAGGTTAAAGTGCAAACGGGTTTTATTAAAATGCTGGCTGTGGATGCAGAGGGTTTAATCTCCCGTGCAAAAAGCGAAACTATCAAAGCAGAATGCAAGAAAGTTTATGAATCAGTCCGTTATTCTGACCCTATGAGCCAAGATTCTCTTTCTCGAATTGAAGAACAACTTTCAGAGCAGTTCGCAAAGCTCTCTAAAGCAATTGACGACGATAGGACGGATTTGGTGTTGGCAATTACTGCAGATTTTTTGGCTCTCTTGTCAGAAAGAAACAAAAAATGCAAGTTGTTGAAATGAGGTGCGGTTGTGACGATTGATGCCTATATGTCGCTTTATCATATAAAGAGAAAAGAAACCGTTATAAAGTGGATCTTGAATGGATATATCCCCAATGCAAATTTGGGTGCTGATTATATTCCGAATTCTGCTCGGATGCCGTATATCTCCGCTCGTGCGAAAAATGCGAAAGCAATTTATAAAAGTATTATCGATGCCACAATGCAGCTTAAACACGTAGTTCCGGAATTATATAAAAACATTACTAGTGAAGAGTTTGATGGATACATCCGAAGACTCACTGAAAGTGGTTATATCGAAATTCGCACTGCAGATGGTGTCTGCTATTATGATGCTACATTAAAAACAGCAAATTTTAATCTGAAAAATATTATTCAATTTACACGGGCAGTATCCGCAGGCGTTGCAGAAGGGGTAACAACAGCGGCACTCAATCAATGTGCACATACATAAGAAAAGGATGATTATATAATGGCACTATTCAAATGCAAAATGTGCGGTGGCGCACTTGAAATTAACAACAATGAAACTGTCGCAACTTGTGAATACTGTGGTACACAGCAGACGTTGCCTAAGCTCGATGATGACCGTCGTGCAAATCTTTATGACCGTGCAAACCATTTCCGTCGTAATAACGAATTCGATAAGGCGATGGGAATTTATGAAAACATTCTCATCGAGGATAATACTGATGCTGAGGCATATTGGTCGCTCGTTCTTTGCCGTTATGGTATCGAGTATGTAGAAGATCCCTCTTCTCATAAGCGTATGCCCACAGTAAACAGAGCGCAGTTTACATCTATCTTTGATGATGATAACTATAAATCTGCTTTACAGTATGCCGACGGCTATCAGCGTAGCATTTATGAAGAAGAGGCCAAAGCAATCAACGAAATTCAAAAGGGCATCCTTGCTATCTCTCAAAAGGAAGAACCATTTGATGTTTTTATATGCTACAAGGAAACAGACAATAATGGTCGCCGAACTCCTGACAGCGTATTGGCAAATGATTTGTATCACCAACTTACCCAGGAAGGTTTTAAGGTGTTCTTTGCCCGTATCACCCTGGAAGATAAACTGGGCGTGGCGTATGAACCCTATATTTTTGCTGCGCTAAATTCTGCTAAAGTAATGGTAGCGTTGGGTACAAAGCCGGAATACTTCAATGCAGTTTGGGTCAAAAATGAATGGAGCAGATACCTGGCATTGATTAAAAACGGTGCAAAGAAAATTCTGATTCCTGCTTACAAGGACATAGATCCTTATGATCTTCCCGAAGAGTTTTCCCATTTGCAAGCGCAGGATATGGGCAAGCTTGGATTTATGCAGGATCTTATCCGTGGCATAAAAAAGATTACACAGGCTGATGCGTCTAAGACATCTGTCATTAAGGAAACTGTTATTACTGGAAGCAATAACAATACTGCACCCTTGCTGGAACGCGTGTTTATGTTCTTAGAGGATGGAGATTGGGATTCTGCTAACGAATACTGTGAAAAAGTTCTGGATATTGATCCCAAAAATGCACAGGCTTATCTGGGCAAATTGATGGCTGAACTGCGGGTAAGCAAGCAAGAAAGTTTAAAGGATCAAGCAAAACCTTTTGATGGAATGAACAACTATCAAAAAGCAATTCGCTTTGCAGACGAATCTCTTAGAACGGCGCTAAATGGATACATTGAGTTTATCAACAGCAGAAATGAGCATGATCGTTTAGAGGGAATATATAACAAAGCAACTAGCCAAAAACGCACCGCAAAAACAGAAGAAGAATTTAGGGCTGCAGCTGCAATATATGGAACAATTGCAAATTATCGGGACGCGGATGCACTCAAACTGGAATCCTTGGAGCTGGCCGAGAGCGCTCGTAAAGATGCGATCTATGATAAGGCGAAGTCTTTGCTCAGCAGAAGATCAATTCCGGATATTGAGCAAGCAACTAACCAGTTCAAGACAATTCCCGGTTGGAGGGATGCAGACGAAAAAGTTATTGAATGTCAACAGAAAAAAGAACTCATAAAACGAGAGAACGAAGAAAAACGCATCCAAGACGAAAAAGAGAAGAAAAACAGAACCAAGAAAATGATCATTGGTTCGTCTATTAGTGCTGCTGTTATTGCGGTTTTGATTGTACTTTTCACAGTGATTATTCCCACTATCAATTACAATAAAGCAGATGCATTACTGACTGCCGGCGACTATGAAGCTGCAATGGAAGGCTTTAGAGAATTAAACTATAAGGACTCTTACGAAAAGTATAGTGAAGCATTTGCAGGGTTGAAGAATATCTATCGGGAAACTGCAGCCCAGCACAATAACGATGGCGACAAGATCAATGCTGCGATATGGTATAGAAAAGCCGGAGATATTGATCAAGCAAACGCAATATATAATATTGAATCCTTAGTTTATACGGGAGAATATATATCTGCGGGCATTATGTCTGACGGAACTTTAAAGTATCAATCGAACAATGAAGACGAGTTGGACGATGCGCAAAAAGATCTTAAGGGAATAACGGCTTTTTTACGCAATACTGGTTCAATAGTTGGCGTTGATAACCAAGGCTACCTTTTGACGCATGATATGGGCTCTTTAGGAAATGTCGAGATTCGTGAAGAAATGAACATTGGAACCTACAGCGGAATTGTGTCTGTCATTCACGGTATTTCTTCGCCACAAGATGATTATGTATTTTATATTGTCATGTTGTTATCAAATGGAAAAGTAGCGGAGGCAATGGAGGCTGGCGGAGATCCCTATCCTGATGTTAGGAGTTGGAAAGACATAAAGAGCATCCAAGAAGGGTATGATTGCATTTTTGGAATTGATATTAACGGGAAGGTTTATCAAGCGAAAGAAACAGGAGGTAATTCCACGCATTACAACTTGACCGACCTTAACGGCGTTTTAAGGCTGGTTGAAATCTCTGATAACCTTGTTGTGCTAACCGAAGATGGACAACTTCTTGCCTTAGGAGAGCCCTCTTATTATACAGACGCTGTTTCTGGGAAAAGCGATGTTCACGACATCGCTAAATGCAAAAGTGGAATTCTAGTTCTTTATGAGGACGGCAAGGTTGAATTGATAATTGCTCCTGATGATTCTGAAAAATATGCAGAGACGATCGACGGATTCTATGATGTGATTGCAACAGAATTGGGAACGTGGAATGGTATTGTATCGATTCAAGTTGGGGCATCAGGAATCATCGGAATCCGATATGATGGTTCTGTAAAATATGTGAGTACAGATATATACTACCATGATGGCTATGGCTCGAAGTCTTATCAATATCATACACATGAAACCCTTAAAAACGAAATTGAATCATGGAAAGACATCTCCTTCATTTCTGCTGCATCTCTCGCCACAGAATATGCTAGAGACAGTGCAAATAACTGGGCATATGCAGTTGGTATAAAGTATGATGGTAGCGTTGTAGCAACGGGAGATGGCACCTACTATACCACCGAGAAAGATGCATATGGAAATGGATATCACGATGAATCCCATTCCGGAGGAACCTATCACATTGTTTTGGATTGGAAATTGTGGTAATCGTCATCAGAAGGTGAGAGAAGAACGCAATGGAAAAACAGTATATTGAGGGTTTTAGAAATGTTTTACGAAGGCTAAAAGCGGACAGTAATTGTGAGCATTATAATTCTATTCAGATAGGAATATCATCATAGAAAAATATGTTGCCAATGATTGCTACGATGAGAGAACCGCGCAAAAGTACCTGGCCGAGATTCACGAACTGTTCGATAAACTCGGCTTGGAAAAAGGATAACTCCACGTCATCATCGGTGTACTTGCCGTTGGCAATCAGGCTGTTCCGCACTTCGTTCAAGCAGTTCACGACCACCCGCCGTTCAAAATCATCAAGTGCTATGTAATACTTCTTATCACGCATATCGTAATCTTCTTTAATTTTCTACCATAATTTTACTCGATGGCGGTTCAATAGTCGAATGTACCGCTATAAACAAAAAAGCCCTGAGAATCGTGAAATCCTCTGGGCGGTAGCATCAATATGTAATATCTTTGATATAAAAAAATCCGAACGCACTTCCTATCGTGAAGTAGTTCGGATTTTTCATGTGTGGTGGAGACTACGGGACTCGAACCTGTGACCTCATGCGTGTGAAGCATGCGCTCTAACCAGCTGAGCTAAGCCTCCGTGGAACGTTCTAATTTTACCACATTTCTTAGAAAAGTCAATACCTAATTTGCAATAGTAAGACTTTGTGAAGTGTTTATATATAGCACATCAGGCAAATGAAAATATACGTTGTTAGTGCCTATTTACGGCGGATAGAAAATGAGACCTTGCAATCACGCACGCCATATATTATAATAGACATAAAGGAAGTGAGATTCGTTGGGCAGTGCTTGGAAACATTTTTGTACGATTACCCATCATCGCTGGCTGGTACGGCAGGGGTGCTTTAAGGTCGGTTTATATTGGCGCGGATTGGTTCACGATCTATCCAAATATGCTCCGACAGAGTTTCTTGTTGGCGCGAAATATTATCAGGGAACACGCAGCCCGAACGCTGCTGAGAGAGAAGAGAAAGGATATAGCGAGGCGTGGATGCACCATAAGGGCCGCAATCGCCACCACTATGAATATTGGACGGATATGAGCCCCGTAACGCGTACATACGAGGCTGTTCCAATGCCCCGCAAATACTTAGCTGAAATGGTGATGGACCGTCGCGCCGCCTGTAAGGTCTACGAAGGCAAAAACTATACGCCTGGCTCTGCACTGCGGTATTTTGAAAAGAGCCGAGAACGCACCCTGATGCACCCACAGACCCGTCAGGAGCTGAGCTATCTGCTGACAATGCTTCGTGATGAAGGAGAAAAGGTCACTTTTCGATATATTAAGAAGTCACTTCTTAAAGGAAAGCCCTTTCCCTGGGAAGCTTAAACTGCTTTCTGAATGCTTCGTAAAAACACGATAAAAACCTTGAAATATAAGGAAAAAACTCTTGACATTTCTTTAAATTTCTGTATAATGTAATTCGTGCTTAGAGCATAGAGGATTAGTGTAACGGTAGCACACCGGACTCTGACTCCGTTCGCGGGGGTTCGAATCCCTCATCCTCTGCCAAAAATCCCGAATGCGAAAGCGTTCGGGATTTTTACTTATTACCTCTTCACTATTCACTTTTCACTAAAAACGCATTAAAGATTTTGACAGGTAATAAATAGAAGTAAGGAAGTGATGGCGTTTCTCTTTGGCGAAACGCCGTTTATAGTTGATCGCTTTTTTTAAGCAAAACAACCGTCATTCTGTTATATCAGAATGACGGTTGTTTTATAGGTTCTATGTCAATAGTTGGGGTAGAGCCAAAATAGAATAATTTATGGATCGTGTCGGAGCTATTGCTCCGGCACGATTTTAAGTATTACAGAATAAGATCCTTTTTCTGAAATTATTGAAGTTTCGCATACCGTAACA
>JAGASJ010000100.1 GCA_017621795.1 Oscillospiraceae bacterium
ATAAATGGAAACAATTAAAGTAGAAGAATAATGTATTCAGACAAAAAGAACATACTTCAGTTGGTGGCACTTCTCAAAGCGCACGGTGTGCGGAAAATAGTGCTTTGTCCCGGCAGCCGTAATGCTGCCATCGTACATACTTTGGCCAATATAGAGGACTTCACTTGTTATTCTGTAACCGATGAACGCAGTGCCGGTTTTTTTGCTATCGGCCTGGCTTTACAAGGCGGAGGTCCTGCCGCAGTATGCTGCACCTCCGGTTCGGCCCTGCTGAACCTGCACCCTGCCGTAGCCGAAGCCTTTTACCAACAAGTTCCTCTGATTGTCATTTCCGCCGACCGCCCCGCCGCCTGGATAGGACAAATGGACGGACAAACCCTGCCCCAGCCCCATGTATTCGGAACGTTAGTCAAAATGTCTGTCAACCTGCCCGAAGTACATACAGAGGAAGACGAATGGTTTTGCAACCGCCTTATCAACGAAGCCATACTGGAAACCACCCACCACGGCAAAGGACCTGTACATATCAATGTACCTATTTCCGAACCCATCTACCGCTTCACCGCCAAAACACTTCCCGAAGTACGTGTCATCACCCGTTATCAGGGACTGAGCGTGTACGACCGTGACTATAAGGAACTGATCGAACGGCTGAACAAGTACAACAAGCGCATGGTCGTGGTAGGCCAGATGAGTCTGATTTACCTGTTCGAGAAAAAATATGTGAAACCGCTTTATAAACATTTCGCCTGGTTGACGGAACATCTGGGCAATCAGACCATCCCCGGCATTCCTATCAAGAATTTCGACGCCGCCGTTTATTCCATGACGCCGGAGCGCCAAGAAGACATGGCCCCCGAAATACTGATTACCTACGGCGGACACATCGTATCTAAACAACTTAAGAAATACCTGCGCAACCATCCCCCGCGCGAACACTGGCATGTTGCCGCTGACGGAAAGATAGCCGATTTATACGGTTGCCTGACCACTGTCATCGAGATGGATCCGTTTGAGTTCTTGGAAAAAATAGCTTTCCTGCTGGACAACAAACCGACCCATTATCCGCTGATGTGGGAAAACTATTGCAAAACCATTCCGATGCCGGACCTTGCCTATTCCGAAATCTCCGTTATCGGAAAACTCATCCGGGCATTGCCCGAACCCTGTGCCCTGCATCTGGCAAACAGCTCCACCGTGCGCTATGCACAGTTATTTACAGTTCCTCCCCGGGTGGAAATCTGTTGCAACCGGGGCGTGAACGGCATAGAAGGCTCCCTGTCCACCGCCATCGGTTATGCCGCCGCTTCCAGCAAGCTGAATTTCATCATCATAGGCGACTTGAGCTTCTTCTATGACATGAACGCACTGTGGAATCAAAATTACGGTGCCAACATCCGCATCCTGTTACTGAATAACGAAGGAGGAGAAATATTCCACACCCTGCCTGGAATGGACAAATCAAGCCGTTCCAGGGAGTTTATCACAGCCGAGCATTACACCACCGCCAAAGGCTGGGCGGAAGAACGCGGCTTTATTTACATGAAAGTGACCGGAGAAGAAGAGCTGGAAGAAGCGATGCAGCCATTCACCTCACCCGAGACACGAATGCAACCCATGCTGCTGGAAGTGTTTACCGACAAGGAAAAAGACACCACCCTGTTAAGAGAATATTATCACGGACTTAAAAATAAAAATGAATAATGGAAACAAGAGAATGGAAAACCATCAAAGAATATCAGGATATTCTGTTTGACTTTTACAATGGAATAGCGAAAATCACCATCAACCGTCCGCGTTACCGCAACGCGTTCACCCCCACCACCACTTCGGAAATCAGCGATGCCCTGTATTACTGCCGCGAGTGCCAGGATATCAATGTAGTGGTTCTGACCGGAGCAGGCGACAAAGCCTTCTGCAGCGGGGGCGATATGCATGTAAAAGGTCATGGCGGCTATATCGGCACGGATGGAGTTCCCCGTCTGAATGTGCTGGACGTACAAAAGCAAATCCGGTCACTGCCGAAACCGGTCATCGCCATGGTAAACGGTTACGCCATCGGCGGCGGCCATGTGCTGCATGTGGTATGCGATCTGACCATTGCCTCAGAGAATGCCATCTTCGGACAGACAGGCCCCAAGGTAGGCAGCTTCGACGCTGGATTCGGCTCTTCCTATCTGGCACGCATCGTAGGGCAGAAGAAAGCCCGTGAAATATGGTTCCTTTGCCGCCAATACTCCGCACAGGAAGCACTGGAAATGGGATTGGTCAATACAGTCGTTCCTTTCGACCGCCTAGAAGACGAAACCGTGGCATGGGCGGAAAAGATGATGGAACACAGCCCGCTCGCCCTCCGTATGATCAAGGCCGGACTGAATGCCGAACTGGACGGACAAGCCGGCATACAGGAACTTGCCGGAGATGCCACCATGCTGTATTACATGACAGAGGAAGCGCAGGAAGGAGGAAAGGCATTTTTGGAAAAGCGCAAGCCACGGTTCCAGGATTATCCGAAGTTCCCATAATCAGTGGTTCATTTTTCCGGTGGAGGACAACCCAATAGTCCTCCTTGCTTCCCATTAACCACTAATCACTAATAAGAATGTTCCAAACCCGAATTATAAAAAAACAACTACACTTCAAGCAACCGGCAGGTACTTCCAGAGGAGTATATACCACCCGGGATGTATGGTACATCCTCCTCACCGACACCGGCAGCCGCCACTATGGCGTGGGTGAATGCGCCCCTCTCCCTGCCTTGAGTTGTGACGATATCCCCTCATACGACGAGGTGTTGGCTACTGCCTGCAAAAACCTGGAAAAGAACGGAGAAATAGATCGGGAAGCCTTGCTTCCCTATCCGTCCATCCTGTTCGGTCTGGAAACCGCCCTGCTACATTTCCGGGCACACAGCCTGCAATTCTGGCACACCCCGTTCAGCAAAGGTAAAGAGGGCATCCCCATCAACGGACTTATCTGGATGGGAAACTTTGACGAGATGTACCGGCGCATCGGGGAAAAGATGCAGCAAGGCTTCCGCTGCATCAAACTCAAAATAGGTGCCATCGACTTTGAAAAGGAACTGGAACTGCTGGCGCACATCCGCCGGCATTTCACCCCAGCCCAAATCGAACTGCGTGTAGATGCCAACGGTGCTTTCTCTCCTGC
>JAGASJ010000101.1 GCA_017621795.1 Oscillospiraceae bacterium
GATAGATAGGCTGCAAACGAGGGATCCCACAGGCACACATACTTAGTTGCATTATAAATAGCATATCGCAAGTATCTAGATCCTCGTTTCTCCATATGGGAATAGCAATTTGTAAGTTGCCCTGACTGGTAAGTAGACGGTAAGACAGGGGACGGTTCTCTGTCTTAACGGCAACAATTATGGCGGCGTGACCGCCGCCCCAGCCTCCCTTGCCCTAAAGGGAGGGGGACCGCGTTAGCGGTGGAGGGATAAAAAAGCCCTGTCTTCTTCAATTCTCAGATCATCTTCCGTGAGAATATCCAGCCCATGATTCGGGATAAGCATGTGCTGATCCTGATGGCCTCCGTGACCACCGGCACAACCGCCCAGCGCTCTATCGAGGCACTGAGCTACTACGGCGGTAAGGTGGCAGGCATTGCCGCCATCTACAGTGCCACGGAATCCGTATCCGGCTATCCTGTGCGCTCGGTTTACGATGTAAACGACCTGCCGGACTACCAAAGCTACGACTATCGGGATTGTCCTTTCTGCAAACAGGGACGTCGGATTGAGGCGCTGGTCAACAGCTTCGGCTACTCTGCACTGTAAAACAGGAAATAAACGAGGCTCTGTTTCCCATTGATCAGAGCTTGTCAGGAGTGTGAAATGATGGTCCAATTTATTTGCTATCCCAAATGTACCACTTGCCAAAAGGCGAAAAAGTGGCTCGATGAGAACCAAATCGTTTATGAACTGAGGGATATAAAGCTTAACAATCCAACGTTGGAAGAACTGAAAAAATGGCATCAGCAAAGCGGCTTGCCGCTTAAGAAGTTCTTTAACACAAGCGGATTGCTTTATAAATCTCTCGACCTCAAAAATAAACTTCCTGCAATGACCGAGGACGAAATGCTGAAGCTTCTTGCAAGTGATGGGATGCTTGTAAAACGACCGCTGCTCATCGGAAATGACGGTGTTCTTGTTGGCTTTAAGGAAACGGATTGGAGCGAAGAGATCCGTGCGAACTAAAGCACGGCAGAAAGAAAACTGAAAAGCATCAGCAAGCGCCCTTGGGAAGTTGAACCTTCCCAAGGGCGCTTTGTATGCCGGTTTTGCGTATGAATTCAGACTGTTAACAGACAAATAATATCCTGCAGGATTTTCCCTTGACAAATTGCACTACAATATAATTCTATTCTCTATTCTCTCTTATCTTTTCTCTGGAAACGACAATTTGAGAGAAGAGAGAAGAACGAAAAGAGAAAAGTGAAGAGAACAAAAAGAAACGACAATCTTCTGCCGAAAATTGTCGTTTCTTTTTGGCGGAGATGAAGAGATTCGAACTCTTGCACGCCTTGCGGCGCCTACCGGATTTCGAATCCGGACCCTTCAACCACTTGGGTACATCTCCCTGTAACAGGCGTTATTATATCAGTATTGCACCAAAAAATCAAGTATCATAAATCCTTCTTGCGCACCAATTCCGTGATCTTTTGTACGTCCTTGCAGATGTGCTCGTAGCAGTCAGCCCGATGGGGACGCAGGCAGTCGGAGCAGTCCTTAATTCCGTTTTCCAAATATTTAAAATTGCCGCCGCACTGCGCTCCAAGAGCATACAGCGGGCAGTAGCAAAAAAGGCAGTTAAAGGATTCGGGGTCGGCATTTTTGTGGCAGGGGAAGTATTCACAGGCCTTATTTTGATAAAACTTATAATTTTCCATAGTCACTCCTGAAAATATGTGATAAGATAAAAGAAAACGGAGGATTTTATGCAGGTATTTATTGATGCGGACGGCTGTCCGGTTACGAATATTGCCCTGGAGATCTGCAAAAAGCAGGGCGTTGCTTGCACCCTGGTGTGCGACACTGCTCACGAGTTTTACCGGGAGGGCGCGCAGACACTGGTGGTAGACAAGGGGGCAGACAGTGCGGATTTTGCACTGGTCAACCGTATTTCTGCCGGGGATATTGTCGTCACTCAGGATTACGGACTTGCGTCTATGTGTTTGGCAAAAAAGGCTGTGGTGATCCATCAGGACGGCTGGCTGTATACATCGCTGAATATAGACGCGCTTTTGCTGCAGCGCCACGAGGCGAAAAAGTATCGCAATGCCGGCGGCAGATTAAAAGGCCCGCACAAGCGTCAGGCGGCGCAGGATGAGGCTTTTCGCCTGGCTTTTCAGAAGCTGCTCCAGGGATAAGCTGCCGGCGGCGGTGCGGAAAATTCCATTTTCTCACCGGTTGCCGGGTGATTAAAGCAGAGCTTGCAGGACCACAGCGCAATGTCGCAATCGTCCTCTAAGGTGGCATACTTGCGCTCTCCCACCAGGGGATAGCCGCGGCTGGAAAATTGCACACGGATTTGATGGGTGCGGCCTGTGACCAGCTCCACTTCCACCATGGATAGCCCCTTTTTGGAAGCGCGTACCTTGTAATGTAAAATGGCCTCCTGTACGCCTTTACCCGGCGTCTGCGTCACAAAGGTCATTTTCCGCGCTTTGTCCCGGTATAGTAGATCAGTCAGTGTGCCGGCAGGGGGCAGGGAATCGCCGTGCACAACGGCAA
This sequence comes from Oscillospiraceae bacterium, assembly GCA_017621795.1. Taxonomy (GTDB): domain Bacteria; phylum Bacillota; class Clostridia; order Oscillospirales; family Oscillospiraceae; genus Faecousia. The sequence continues at coordinate 2,545 of JAGASJ010000101.1, forward strand.
AATAGTCCTTGCCGAAGACGCCTTCCCGAATTTGGGCAGAGAGGTTGGACGCGGCCTTTGGATTTCTTGCCAGCACCATCAGACCCGAGACAACACGGTCCAGCCGGTGCACAGTGCGTACATCGGCATTTTCGTCCCCCAAGGCCTGCCGTAAAAGCGCCGGCATTCCGCCGGGCTCATCGGTGGAAAGCACCCGGGGCGGCTTGATGCAAACGACAATATGGGAATCCTGAAATAAAATGTCCATAGTCCCTCCTGCATTTTTTTATATCCTATCAAATATTAAAAAGGTTTTCAAGTACGCAGAGAAAAACATAGACAAATCAGGAATAATATCATATAATTAAAGAAAAAAGGAGGAATTTTTATGAAACGTTTATTGGCCCTTTTATTGGCAGTGGTCATGATGGCGACTCTGTGCACCGGTTGTGACATTGAGGAGATTATCGCCTTGTTTGTCGATGGCAGTCCGGTGGGTCCTGCTGCAGAGGTCAATCCCCACCTGCATTTTGAACTGGATCAGCAGATGCTGGATACGTTCTATGAGGAAATGGAAAAAGTGGAAAAGCTTGCCATTGAGGGGACGGATATTGAGGCCATTGAAGCGGCATCCGACAAGCTGGAAGAGCTGTACATGGATATTGTGGATCAGATTCAGATTGCCCATGTTCTGCAAAGTATGGACGTGGAAGATGAGGCACTGGCGGAGCAGTACTTAACGGCAGTGGATCAGGGCGTGCAGCTGGAAACCGACTACAATGCGATGACGCGCCGTGTCTACAATTCCGATTCCGCGGCAAAGGAAGTGCTTTTTGAGGACTGGACTCAGGACGAGATCGACAGAATGCTGGCCCATAATGAGGAGATCGCTTCCCTTGAAAAACGGAATGAGGAGCTGACCGTGGAATACCGGGAGCTTTCTCAGGAGTCGCCAAGCTGGGAGGAAGAGGTTGTCCGTATCTACAACGAAACGGTGAAAAACGGTAACCGCATTGCGGAGCTTTACGGTTACGAGAATTATTACGAATACGCAAGCCGCGTGATCTACGAGCGTGATTTTGGCGCGGAGGAACGCAGCAAGATGCGCAGCTATGCGATCAACTATATGATGGATATAGCGAACAATGCGCTTGTCGCTTTCCTCTCCAAATTCGAAACGCTGAGCTATACCGATTCAAACTTGGTCGCAGATCTGATGTATACCGACTATGACCAGCTGGATACCGATTATGTAGGGAACTATTTTGAGTACATCCCGGAGGACGTGGCGGAAGCAATGCAGGCAATGTTCGACGAGCAGCGGGTGGTCTTTACCGATGATCCCAATGCCGTGGAGGGTGCATTCACCACCTATATCGATGACGGCCCCTTCTGCTTCTTTGGACCCGGCTACCAGAGCAGCACCACGCTGATTCACGAGCTGGGACATTACTACGGCAGTACCGCGGTGGAGCTGTGGGAGCAGCCTTTGGACATTTCCGAGGTGCAGTCTCAGGGCAATGAATGGCTGTTTACATACTACCTGTCGGAGGAGCTCAGTGAAGAGCTGTACGATTGCTACCTGCACCTGATGATTGCGGACAATATGACCGTCATCCTGTCTGCGCTGATGATCGACCAGTTTGAGGAAATGGTATACACCCATCCAAATGCAGGAAATCTGACCTTGGAGGAATACGATGCACTGATGAATCAGGTCGTTTCCCAATACGGCACAGTGGAAGATATTAACTATACCATTGGTGACCTGAACGGCTATTGGAAGATGGTGGTCGTGGAGCAGCCGGTGTATTACATCAGCTATGCAGTTTCCGCGGTAGCGGCAATGGACATTTATGTGACCGCAACGGAAAATGAGGAGCAGGCGTGGACGGCGTACAAAGCCCTGGTTGAGGAAATGGACCCGGATGCAGGTTTCCTGAAAAACCTGGAAAAAGCAGGAATCGACGGACCCTTTGAGGAAGAGGTTTACGCATATTTTGCAAGCCTTTACGCGCAATAAAAAGTATAAAAAAAGTATTTGACAAATTGACAAAAAGCCTATATAATATCAAAGCGTGATTATTAGGAAGGGGGATACTATGCTGTTTGGGCTGTCGCAAATTATGGATTGTCCCGGGGCATCGGTTTCCTTTTCTACCAGCGTAGATCTGAGCGATCTTCTTTATGGCACATGCCATCCGGTCACCGAACCGGTAGTCGCCGGCGGAACAGTGCGTAATACCGCAGGCGTTTTGGTGATGAAGGGCGACCTGAAGACCCGTATTCACGGGGTGTGCGACCGCTGTGCTGCCGACTTTACACGGGATGTGGAAATTCCCATCGACGTGGTTTTGGTGCGGGAGTTGGCCAATGAAGACAGCGAGGATGAATGGGTATTTCCCCTGGTTGACGACAGCGCAGATTTGGACGATATCGTACGAACGGTGTTCGTGCTGAATATGGACTCTAAGATGCTGTGCAAGGACGATTGCAAGGGGCTGTGCTGTCGCTGCGGAAAGAATCTGAACGAAGGCCCCTGTGCCTGCGAGAAGGAGCTTGACCCGCGTTTTGCTGCTTTACGGCAGCTGCTAAATAAGTAAGTAAAAGAAATGCTGTTAAAGCAGTTTGACCAAGGAGGTGTCATCCATGGCTGTTCCCAAGTGTAAAGTGTCCTCTGCCCGCCGTGACAAGCGTCGTGGCTCCAACTGGAAGCTGTCTGCTCCCAGTGTAACGGTTTGCTCCAAGTGCGGTGAGCCCGTTATGCCTCACAGAGCTTGCAAGGCCTGTGGCAACTACAATGGCCGTCAGGTTCTGGCTGCCAAGGCTGACTAAGGCTGGAAAAAGCGAAAGCGAAGCGGAAGGTATTTGCCTTCCGCTTTTTTCCGTTTTTGCGTGATTATGGCAGGGCGATAAATCCAAGTTGGGATTTTTTACTCCACCCTATGGAATTTTATTAAAGATATGTAAATACGTGGTTTTTCCGTTGATTTTATGGAAAAAATATGTAATAATAAATTGGTTAAAGAGAAGAGAGGAGAGGATGTTTTATGGCAAAGCCTTTGGTTGCGATCGTAGGCCGTCCCAATGTGGGAAAGTCTATGCTTTTTAATAAACTGACCGGCCGCCGCACATCCATCGTGGAGGATACCCCCGGCGTCACCCGTGACCGTATTTATGGGGATTGTGAGTGGTGTAACCGCAGCTTTGCGCTGGTGGATACCGGCGGCATTGAGCCTACCACAGAGAATGATATGCTGAAGTTTATGCGCCGTCAGGCAGAGATCGGCATTGAGCTTGCCGATTGCGTGGTGATGGTCACGGATGTACGCAGTGGAGTTACCGCGGCGGATATGGACGTAGCCACTATGCTCCGAAAATCCGGAAAGCCTGTGGCGGTGGCGGTCAATAAGTGCGATTCCATCGGCCCTGTGAATCCGGATGTGTATGAGTTTTACGGGCTGGGCATTGGGGATCTGTTTGAGGTGTCGGCGCTCCACGGCCACGGCACCGGCGATCTGCTGGATTGGTGCTTGGCAAACTTCCCCGAAGAGCAGGAGGAAGAGGAAGACTCCGACGTCATCAAGGTCGCCATTGTGGGAAAGCCCAATGTGGGCAAATCCAGCTTGCTGAATCGGATCTTGGGGGAGGAGCGTGTCATCGTTTCTGACGTGGCAGGCACGACCCGGGATGCCATCGACTCTGAGTTTGAAAACGAGACCGGAAAATACTGCTTTATCGATACAGCCGGTATGCGCCGCAAGAGCAAGGTGGACGATCTGATCGAGCGGTATTCCAATATGCGTTCCATCAGCGCCATTGAACGCAGTGATGTGTGCCTGATCCTGATCGATGCCAATGAAGGCGTTACAGAGCAGGATACCAAAATTGCGGGCCTGGTGCACGAAGCCGGCAAGGCGGCGATCATCGTGGTGAACAAGTGGGATGCGGTAGAGGATAAGCAGACCAATACTATGCGGGATAAGGAAGCGGCGGTGCGCCAGGGGTTGAGCTATATGACCTATGCGCCGGTGGTATTTTTGTCTGCACTTACCGGTAGCCGTGTGGATAAACTGTTCCAGGTGATCCAGGATGTGCACAAGCAAAATACCAGCCGTATCACCACCGGTGCGCTCAACAGCATCCTGGCAGATGCTACGGCGCGCGTACAGCCCCCCTCCGATAAGGGTCGCCGCCTGAAGATCTACTATATGACCCAGGCCGGCACAAAGCCTCCCCATTTTGTGATTTTCTGTAACGATGCGCGGCTGTTCCATTTTTCCTATCAGCGGTATTTGGAGAATCAGATTCGGGAAGTGTTTGGACTGCAGGGGACCCCTGTACGTATAACGATTCGTCAAAAGGGCGATAAGGAGGAATAATCCATGTGGATTTCCGTTGTGATAGCGATTGTGGTTGGTTATCTGCTGGGTAATCTTAATGGCGCCGTGTGTATTTCCGCGCTGCTGCACGATGATGTGCGTACCCATGGCAGCGGCAACGCGGGGCTAACCAACTTTATTCGGAACTACGGCTCCAGCAAGGCGCTTTTGGTGCTTTTGATCGATGGGCTGAAGGCGGTGGTTGCCTGTGTCGTAGGCGGTTTGCTGATGAAGGCGCACGGATATTATTTGGAGGGTGTGGCCATTGGCGGCAGCGGTGCCATGTTGGGACATATCTACCCTGTGTTTTTCGGCTTCCGCGGTGGAAAGGGTGCGTTAAGCGGCCTTTTCGTAGTGTATATGATCGACTGGCGCATTGGTTTAATTTTGACGGCCGTATTTTTGGGCACTTATTTCATCACCCATTATGTGTCCCTGGGCTCTGTCTTAGCTGCATTGGCTTTGGTGACCTCTTTTGCATTGCTCCACCACGACCGCATTGTTGTAATGACCGTGGGGATCGTGATGGGATTGATGGTGATCGTGATGCACCGTACCAATTTGGTGCGTCTGTTTCGGGGCACTGAGCGAAAGACAAACTTGTTTAAGAAAGGGAATCAGGCATGAAAACAGCAGTCATCGGAAGCGGCGGCTGGGGTACGGCACTGGCGCTTACTTTGCACCGTAACGGGCATCAGGTATTCCTGTGGTCCCATGACGGGCAGAAGGCAAAGCAGGTCTGCGAAAGTCGGGAAAATCCAATGCTCCCCGGAATTAAGCTGCCTGAGGGCCTAACAGTTACAGGAGACGATCGGTGCGTTATTGGCTGTGAAATGGTGGTTATTGCCAGCCCTTCGGTGCATATACGTGGAGTGTGTCGCCGTGTGGCGCCCTATTTGGATGAGAACGCAGTGATGGTCTCCGTTACCAAGGGGATTGAGCAGGATACCTTCTTACGAATGAGTCAGATCGTCGAGGAAGAGACTCACCGTCCTGTGGTGGCGTTAACGGGTCCCAGTCACGCAGAGGAGGTGGCATTGCAAATGCCTACCGGCTGCCTGGCGGCCTGTGCAGACAAGAAAAAGGCGGAACTGGTGCAGGATGCGTTTATGTCCGATACCTTCCGTATTTATACCAGTCCCGATATTGTGGGCGCAGAGCTGGGCGGTGCACTGAAGAACGTCATCGCGCTTTGCGCGGGCACAGTGGAGGGTTTGGGCTATGGGGATAATACCCAGGCAATTTTGATCACAAGAGGCTTAACGGAGATCGCACGGCTGGGTGTAGCCCTGGGCGCCAATAAGCAGACCTTTGCAGGCTTGGCCGGCATTGGTGATCTGATCGTGACCTGTACCTCCCGCCATTCCCGAAATCGCCGTGCAGGCGTGCTGATAGGGCAGGGAATGGGCACACAGGAGGCTCTTGAGACGGTAGGAGCCGCGGTAGAGGGCTATTATGCCGCCGCATCCGCCAGCGCTTTGGCGGTGAAGCTGCAGGTGGAAATGCCCATCGTGGAGGCCGCCTATCAAGTGCTGTATAATCATCGGTCTGCCTCTGATGTGCTGCAGACATTGCTGAACCGTCAGCGCCGTCCTGAATTGGAGGATGTGGGCTGGCACTAAGCAATATATCCTGCCCAACATTTCAAAAGGGCAGGGAAGGTCCAATGCAGGGAATCTCAAAAGATTTCCTTTGCGGGAAACCGCGCTGTTGAAAGGAGCATTTATGCTGGAACTGAAAAATATCCACAAGGTCTATGATGAAGGCGCGCAGGCCGTGCAGGCGCTGAAGGGCGTTGACCTGCAATTTAGAAAAAACGAATTTGTATCCATCCTGGGTCCCTCCGGCTGTGGCAAGACCACTATGCTGAATATCATTGGAGGATTGGACCACTATACAGAAGGTGATCTGATCATCAATGGCGTATCCACCAAGCACTATAAGGATCGGGATTGGGATACCTACCGTAACCACTCTGTAGGCTTTGTGTTTCAGAGCTATAATCTGATTCCCCATCAAACGGTGCTTTCCAATGTGGAGCTGGCGCTGACGCTTACCGGTGTAGGCCGCAAGGAGCGCCGTGAGCGGGCCAAGAAGGCATTGGAGCAGGTGGGACTGGGCGACCAACTGCGCAAACGCCCCGGCAAGCTGTCCGGCGGGCAGATGCAGCGTGTGGCGATTGCAAGAGCGCTGGTGAATAACCCGGATATTATTTTGGCGGATGAGCCCACCGGCGCACTGGATACGCAGACCAGTGTGCAGGTAATGGAGATCCTGAAGGAAGTGGCAAAGGATCGGCTGGTCATTGTGGTGACCCATAATCCGGACTTGGCGGAAAAATACTCCACCCGTATCATCAATATGCTGGATGGCGAGATCACCGGCGACTCTATGCCCCTGACGGAGCAGGAGCAGAAGCAAATGGGGGAGCAGAAGGCACCGGCAAAGAAGAAAAAGGGCAAGAAAAAGCCCTCTATGTCCTTGTTTACATCCTTCAGCCTGTCCCTGCGCAACCTGTTTACCAAGAAGGGCAGAACGGTGCTCACATCCTTTGCAGGCTCAATCGGCATTATTGGCATTGCGCTGATCTATGCGGTATCTCAGGGTGCCACGACCTTTATTGACGACGTACAGGAGGATACCCTTGCCTCCTATCCCTTGACCATTGAGGCGTCCACGGTGGACATCGGCACCCTGATGGAGACCTTTATGGGCATTGGCAAGGGGAATGGTGAAACACACGAGAAGGACGCTGTTTACTCCAAATCGGTTCTGCTTGAAATGCTGAACGCTATGAATTCACTGGAGTCCACGCAAAACGATTTAAATGCCTTTAAGCGTCAGATCGAGGCAGAGCTGAAGAATCCTGAAAGCGGATTGGCACCTGCGCTTAGCGGCGTGCAGTACACCTACGATATGGATCTTTTGGTGTATACCAAGGATGAAAACGGAAATATTATCTATTCCAATACAGAGCAGCTGCTGATGGATCTGATGCTGGAGCATTACGGCGCGGATATGTCTGCCATGAAGGATATGGGCAATCAGATGAGCAGTGATATGGGGATGTCTATGATGTCTAACGGGATGGCATTGTGGAATGAAATGCTTTCCGGCAAGGATGGCAGTCTGATCAACCCCTTGCTCAAGGAGCAGTATGATGTGGTATACGGTGACTGGCCCAACAGCTACGATGAAATCGTGCTGGTGCTGGACGAAAACCACGAGCTGGATGACCTGACCATGTTTGCCCTGGGACTTAGAACACAGGAGGAAATGGACCAGGTGTTTTCTGCGGCGCAGGAGGGGCAGCAGGTAGATACAGATCTTCGGAAGTGGAGCTACGAGGAAATTTCAAAAATGGAGTTTCGCGTAGTGCTCAATTCCGACTGCTACAGCTATGATGCTACAACCGGTGCATTTGCCGACTTGCGTCAGACCAAGGAAGGAATGCGTTACCTGTATGATAATGCGCTGAGCCTGCGCGTAGCCGGCATTATTGCACCCAATCCGGATGCAACCTCTACAATGCTTCGCGGCTCTATCGGCTACACCAAGGCGCTGACAGAGTATGTGGTGGAGCAGTCCGGCGATTCCGAGGCTGTTCGTACACAGATGGAAAATCCCAATACAGACATTATTACCGGCCTGCCCTTTAAGCTGGCGGAAGGGGTCAGTGATGAGGAAAAGGCGCTGAAATTCCGCACATTGATCTCTGCACTCAGCGAGCAGAAGAAGGCACAGGCATATCTTCGGATTTTGAGCATTCCCACGGAGCAAGCCATCAACGAGGCTATTGCCTTTGCGTTTGAGGATGCCACCCGTGAAAGCATTGAGCTGATCATGGTGCAAACCATCGGCCAGCAGATGGCGGTGGATATTGCTCAGGTCCAGCAGTATGTGGCGGCAATGTCCGATGAGGAGCTCAATGGCCTGTATACCGAGGTGGTCATTGCACAGGTAAAAATGCAGACAGCTTCAGCTGTCCAGCTGAAGTTTGCCTCTACCCCTTATACGGTTCTGTCTGCCTATTTGGACGAGGCGATGAAAACCTATTCCAATCAGCAGTGTGCCCAGCTCTATGATGAGATCATGGAGTTTTCCAACGTCACCTATGAGCAGAATTTGGCAAAGCTGGGCTATGTGGAGCTGGATTATCCCGCAACTGTCAACCTCTTTGCTTCCAGCTTTGAGGACAAGGAAATCATAGAGGAATTTATCGCGGTATATAATGCCTCTGTGGATGAACTGAAGCAGATTCAGTATACCGATTATGTGGGACTGATGATGTCCTCGGTGACCACCATCATTGATGCTATCACCTATGTGCTGATTGCGTTTGTGGCGATTTCTCTGGTGGTTTCCTCCATTATGATCGGCGTGATCACCCTCATCTCCGTGCAGGAGCGCACCAAAGAGATCGGTATTCTCCGTGCCATCGGCGCATCCAAGCGGAACGTATCCGGTATGTTTAATGCAGAGACGGTGATCATCGGCTTCACATCCGGCGCGTTGGGTGTCTTGCTGACCTACGGACTGTGCCTTGTGATCAACGTGATTTTGTACGCGTTGACAGATATTCCGAACCTGCGTGCGTACTTGCCCGGCAGTGTGGCGCTGGTGCTCATTGGGATCAGTATGCTGCTGACGTTGATCTCCGGCATTATTCCCTCCCGCAGTGCCGCAAAGAAAGACCCCGTGGTGGCTCTTCGCACCGAGTAAGGGAACAAGATCAATAAAAAGCCCCAAACCCTGCGGTTTGGGGCTTTTCAGTCTGTCAAAAAACACATTGTCCCTTGGCCCCCTCTGACGAGGGGGCCTTTTGTGCGAACGGGGGAGCCGTCTGTCATTGCGAACCAGTGACCGATGTCACTGGTGTGGCAATCCGTTCTCTGAAAAGCCTCCCCTTGTCCCCGTGCCTTTTTTGTCTTTACTCTGTTGAATTTAATTCGTAAATTTCAAAGATGTACTTTGATTTTACTCCGAACTTAAATTTCACAGCATCACCCTCATCAATATCTCTGCCAATAATAACAGCAGGGCTTTGACTGCTATCAACCAGTGTATATTCTGCGTTGTCTATGATTAAATATATACGATCTTTGACGTTTTGCTCTATACTATCGATTACACCGACCTTTTCCTCTGTAAGATTATGATTATATTCATAATAGGCCAAAGAAATCGGGTAAAGATTCACACAAAGAAAAAACCACGTCCAAAAACAAATAAGTACACTACTTATGCTAAAGCGTAGAATTGTTTTCAATTTTTTGTTTTCAATATTTTTTGTGTTTTTAAATGTAGCGTAGACAAGCGACAAAACA
>JAGASJ010000102.1 GCA_017621795.1 Oscillospiraceae bacterium
CTACGGTGATGCATCCAGAAAAATAGTGGACTATATCGAGCTGTATTATAATGCTGCAAGGTTGCACTCTGGGATTGCTTATCTCATTCCAAATGAATTTTTAACTCTTTTATCTGTCAACAAAACTTGACAAGTTTCTAGCTTTGCTGCACAAAGCATTGAATTCAATCTAAAAATATGATATAATCCGTCCAAAGAAAAACGTATGTACATATTCTCTATCGCTTTCAAAGAAATGTTAGGCGCTTTCTTCGAACGGTTTTCTGTGATGTGCTTTACAGCAGATAGAGATATATGATTGTATTGGGATGGATTTTATGGAATTTCAAGATTTTTTCCCCATTTGGGACAAACTAAATGCTGTTCACCAAAAACAGATCCTCAGCACGCTGATTAACCGTACGGCCAAAAAAGGAACGGTGATCCATAGCGGCGGCAACGACTGCACAGGGCTTTTTCTCGTAAAATCCGGTCAGCTTCGTGCCTATATTCTTTCTGATGAAGGGCGGGAAATCACGATTTACCGTTTGTTTCAGCGGGATATGTGTCTGCTCTCCGCATCTTGCATGATGCGCTCCATTCAATTTGACATCACTATTGAAGCTGAGAAGGATACCGAGCTTTGGATCATCCCTGTAGACGTATACCAAGGCATTATGACCGAGTCTGCGCCTGTGGCAAACTACACAAACGAGCTGATGGCCACCCGCTTTTCCGATGTTATGTGGCTGATTGAACAGATCATGTGGAAGAGCCTTGACACGCGTGTTGCCGCCTTCCTCCTGGAAGAATCCGCAATTGAGAACAGCGACACGCTGAAAATTACACATGAGACCATTGCGGGTCACCTTGGTTCCCACCGTGAGGTCATCACCCGAATGCTGAAATATTTTCAGAACGAAGGAATGGTCAAGCTCTCCCGCGGCACGATCGAGCTTATAAACAAGTCCAAGTTAGAGGAATTCAGCAGTAAGTAAAAATACATTTTGCATTTCTCTCGATGTAAGTATGCCCGAGACGGCTCTCTGCCGTCCCGGGCATTTCCTATTTTGATTTGATCAGCCAGCAGCCCAACCGCCGTCCACCACCAGTACATCACCGTTTACATAGCCGGAATCATCACTGGCCAGGAACAACGCTGCCGATGCGATCTGCTCCGGACTTCCGGGAGCAGGTGCAGTCGCCATGACATTTTTGATCCGGTTATAGCCGTTCATATTGGGCATCCCCATAGAGGTGCTGATCTCTGTTGCGATCCCACCGGGGGCAATTGCATTACAGCGGATCCCGTCAGGCATATACATATATGCTGTATTTTTGGTCAGGGATACCAGGGCTGCCTTAGACGCGCCGTATACAGCACCGGCTGCCGTCCGCAATGCACCAAAGGATGCCACATTGATAATATTGCCGCCGCCTCCCTGCTCCAGGAATACCCGGACCGCTTTGCGCATGGAATACATCGGACCGTAAACATTGACCGCAAACACCTGATCTATTTTTTCATTCTTCACATCTCCAATAGGGCTCATATCATCCATGATCCCCGCATTGTTGATCAGAATATCCAAACGTCCAAATTCTTTTACAGCCAAGTCGATGGCAGAAACCATCGTTTCCTCTTTGGAGACATCTCCAACGAAGGGAATAACTTTTCCCGGTGTATCTTTCAGCGATGCCGCCAATTCATCCAGCCGTTCCTTGCGGCGGGCAACCGCAATAATATTCGCGCCTTCCTGAGCAAATCGCTCTACGATCGCCTTTCCCATACCGGAAGAAGCGCCGGTCACAACTACAGACTTTCCAGTCAATTTCATAATATTTACCACCTTTCTAATGATTGGGTCTATTTTGATTACATTTATATTATGCACTGTTTCTTATTGCTTTTCTCAAAAATATTCACTTTTTTGTAAATACAGTGCCACTTTTTATATTACAGCATAGCAAGAATTGCTTCCTTTGGTCCTGCTCCCATAGCCTGGTTTACAACCTTGCCATTTTCGATTACCATCAAAGTGGGAATACTCATAATACCAAACTGTCCGGCAAGCTCCACTTCCTCATCTACATTGATCTTTCCGACTTTAATATCGGGACGCTGGCGGGCAATCTCTTCCACAATAGGCACCACCATACGGCAAGGCCCGCACCAAGGAGCCCAAAAGTCCAAAAGAACCTTCTTTTCGGAATCCATTACTTCACTTTTGAAGTTATTTTTATTGATGTTGATAGCATTCATATTCAAGTCCTCCTTTTTCTTTGTGGTCACATCATATCACAGCTTTTGATACAGTTCTGTGATGAAATCACATTCGCCACATAAAAAAACACATCCACCGGCATCGCCGTTGGATGTGTTATTTCTATTATATTTAATTTCGTGGGTTATTTCATCTTATTGGCAGTTGATATATGCACAACACCCTGTACAGCAATACAGCCAAAGGCCAGCAACTGGCAGATGCCGGCAAAGCTGTCTGTGTTGGCAGAAAGAGAATCACCTTCGAGACCAATCATTGCAAGAATAAACACTAAGCCGCCGAAGATTACTGCAGCTACACCTACACCGGAAGTGATTTTACCCGAACTTAACTGCTTCAGCATCAAGTTCAAAGAGAAAAAAGAGCAAATAAACAGCAGGATCGCAATAATATAGGCTGCCACAAAAGATCCGTCCATATCGCCAAGATCGGAGAAAATCAGACCACCTAAAAGGACAATCACATAAGAAGCTGTAGCCATCGCTGCGCCATTTTTGGCAATAGAAATACCTTTTCCACCAGACTGAGCCATACCCATGCCGGAAGCAAAAGTCATCCAGGAGCCAATCGCAAGAAAAGCACTTGAAACGGTCAACAACACATTTACAACGATTGACAGGATGGTGGTCATAATACCGTCAAAGCCTAAATACTTGGAATACTTAAAGCTCTTAAATCTTGCAGGCAAAATATCGAAGAGTTCAATCAGAGCAAAAACAGCAACCACACTGAAAAGTGCGGCCAAAATTACAATCACAGGATTCTTCATATAAGACTGAATTGCATTTTGGGGATTAGCAGGTTTTTTCTGATAAGTAGTTTGCTGCTGTGCGAGGGGTGCACCGCAGCTGCTGCAAAAAGCAGCATTGTCAGCATTCTGCTGACCGCAGTGGGAACAAAACATAGCATATTCTCCTTTTTAATTTCTGTGTGTGTAGCACTTTTGGTATTATAGCATTTCATTCATAATTCGTCAACATTTTCGTCATATTTTCGCTTATCCTGTCGAACGATTGAAAATCATATCCGGATTGATTATTCCGTATAACTGTGTTAGTATATCTTTAAAAAAATGAAGGCGGTGACTCGATGAACGGCTCAAATCAAACGCTCCAATACTATAACGAAAACGCCCAGTCGTTTATTGCAAACACATTGTCCGCCGATATGTCCGCTCAATATGACTTCTTTCTACCTCTACTTCCTGAAGGCGGTTCCATTTTGGACTTAGGCTGCGGAAGCGGACGGGACAGTCTGTTTTTTAAAAAGCAGGGATACCGGATAACCGCAGTCGACGGCTCCCCTGCCTTATGCGACTACGCCTCCTCCCTTCTTGGACAGCCCGTTGAGTGTCTGAAATTTAATGAATTGAATTATCGTGCGCAGTTTGACGGTGTATGGGCTTGCGCTTCTCTTTTACATCTTCCCCTCCCAGAATTGACCAAGGTAATCGAACGCATTGCCATCAGTCTGAAGCCGGGTGGAATCCTGTACGCCTCTTTTAAATATGGAACCGGCTCCCATTTTGACGACAAGGGACGTTATTATTGTAATTTTACCGAGGATTCAGCTCGCTCCCTATTTTATAATAACAAACATTTGAAAATAATAAATGTTGTGGTCACCGAAGATGTCCGCAAAGATATAACGCAAAAGTGGCTCAATATCATTGTGAAAAAAGAAGCGCACTAATTTTTGCTGTAAAATTTTTCATTAAAAATCTATTTTTCTTATTGACAAATGCATACATCAGTGGTAAACTTTAGGGGAATTAGCCGAGGCTAACTCCATTGGAAGGAGATTCCCTATGACACTGCTCCAGGCAAATACGGGAACTGAATACATTATTCGGGACGTTGTTACAGACGACGAGGAGTTAAACAGTTTTTTGTTTTCTCTCGGTTGTTATGCCGGCGAGCCAATCACCGTTGTATCCCGTCGAAAGAAAACCTGCGTCGTATCCATTAAAGACGCCAGATACAGTATTGATAATCAATTAGCGGAGGCCATTTTGATTTGATGTGCCACTCCGCTAATGTTTTTTGACTTGCAGTTAGCTTTCGCTAACCGCCCATTGAAAGGTATTTATTTGTGTTTTAATGAGGCACAATTCAGGAGGTTATATTATGCGAATTGCATTAGCCGGCAACCCAAACAGCGGTAAAACCACGATGTACAACGCGCTCACCGGCTCAAACGAGAAAATCGGCAACTGGGCCGGTGTTACCGTTGAGCGGAAAGAGCATCCAATCAAAAAAAGCATCTATGACGGTGACCTGATCATCGTGGACTTACCCGGTGCCTACTCAATGTCTGCTTTTACATCAGAGGAAAGCATCACCAGCTCCTACATCAAAAACGAAAAGCCTGATGCCATCATCAACATCGTCGACGGCACAAATCTAAGCAGAAGTCTGTTTTTCACCACGCAGCTATTGGAGCTGGGCGTTCCTGTGGTTGTGGCACTGAATAAAACGGATATCAACGAGAAAAAAGAAACTGTGATCGACGTTCAGTCCCTTTCCCAAAAGCTTGGCTGTCCGGTTGTTGAAACCATATCCACCACCAGCGAAGGTCTGAAAAACGCAGTATCCGCCGCTGTGGCAGTGGTTGGTCATCAACAGATCGCCCCGTACAGACAGGGGGACATTGATACGACCGATAAAAAGGTGATGCAGAATGCTGACCGCAAGCGATTTGAGTTTGTAAACAGCATTGTGAAAAAGGTAGAAAAGCGCAAGGTATTCACCAGAGAAAAAACCTTTAGCGACAGTGTGGACCGTGTTCTCACCAACAAATGGCTTGGCATCCCCATTTTTGCCGTTGTGATGTTCCTTGTGTTCCAAATCTCCCAGGTTTGGGTGGGTACGCCTGTAGCGGACCTTTTTGTAGGCTGGCTTGAAAGCTTCCAGGGCTGGGTCGGAGAGCTGCTTGCAGATGCAAATCCGCTGCTTTCCGCCATTCTTGTGGATGGCATCATCGGCGGCGTTGTTGCTGTTGTGGGCTTCCTGCCGCTGGTGATGGTAATGTACTTCCTGATCGCCCTTTTAGAGGATTGCGGTTATATGTCCCGTGTGGCGGTGGTGCTGGATCCCATCTTTAAGAAGGTCGGTCTTTCCGGTAAATCCGTTATTCCCTTCGTGATCACCATTGGTTGTGCAGTCCCCGGTATTATGGCAAGCCGCACCATCCGCAATGAGCGGGAACGCAGAGCCACTGCCATGCTTGCCCCCTTTATGCCCTGCGGTGCGAAGATTCCCGTAATTGCCCTTTTTGCAGGTGCGTTCTTCAATGGCGCAGGCTGGGTCAGCACTGTAATGTACCTGTCCGGTATTGTACTGATTTTCCTCGGTGCGTTGCTTGTGAACGGAATTACCGGTCACAGAGCAAAAAAATCCTTCTTCATCATTGAGCTTCCAGAATATAAAGCCCCTTCCCTTTGGGGTGCGTTCAAATCTATGTGCAGCCGTGGCTGGTCTTACATCGTAAAAGCCGCTACCATTATTCTTCTGTGTAATATGGCGGTGCAGCTGATGCAGACCTTTACCTGGAGCTTCCAGGTTGCTGAAACCGCGGATGCATCCATTCTTGCTTCCATCGCCTCCCCCTTTGCATATCTGCTCTTCCCCATTGTAGGTGTGCTCTCCTGGCAGCTTGCCGCTGCAGCCATCACAGGCTTTATTGCAAAAGAAAATGTAGTCGGTACACTGGCTGTTTGCTTTGTAGGTCTTGAAAATCTGATCGACACTGAAGAACTTGAAATGATGGAAGGTGCAGGCGCAGAGGTTGCAGGCATTATGGCAATCACGAAGGCAGCTGCCCTTGCTTACCTGATGTTCAATCTCTTCAGTCCTCCCTGCTTCGCCGCCATCGGTGCAATGAACGCGGAAATGAAGAGCTCCAAATGGGTATGGGGTGGCATTGGTCTTCAGCTCGGAACAGGTTACACCATTGCATATTTGGTATACACCATCGGAACACTCATTTATAGCCCTACCTCCTTAAACATCGTCGGTGCCATCGCAGGCTTGGCAATTATGATGATCTTCATCTCTACTCTCGTCTATTTGATCGCAAAAGCCAACTCTAAGGTTAAAAAGGAAATTGCTTTTAACAGCAAATAATGATGCTATGTTGAAAAATATTATTCTAATCGCTGTACTACTGATCATTGCAGGCAGTGCATCCGTTTACATCATCAAACAGAAAAAAAGAGGTGCTCGATGCATCGGATGTCCCTCTGCTAAATCCTGCGGCGCTCAAGGACATTGCACAGGCGGCTGCAGCTGTAATTGTAAGAACAAGTAATAGATAGGCGTGGTGCTTCGATCGAAGCACCACGCCTGTTTTTATACTAAAATAAGGATTCATCCAAGGATGTAAGGGCATCTATACTATACAGGGCTTGCGGTGAAATGAGCCCTGCGCCCATCTGCTCCAACGCCTTTGATGCCGCACTGCCGTCTTTATAACAAAACACATACGAATACCGTTTTTTCAGGTTTTGTACCGTACCGTTCCATGTACCGCCCTTTTCAAGCGTACACTGCGCCACAAATGTACAGCGTCCCATTGCGTGAATCAGTCGATTACGGCTAACGGCACGCAAGGACGAAAAGGGTATATCAAAGCCGTCTTCACTGAGGTACAATATGCCGGGCATCTCCGTCTGCTCTGCCAAGCTGTCGCTGATGATGCTAACCACCCTGCCACCTGCCTCAAGACAGGCATCCTGTGCCACCCGATCTGCGCCCCTTGCATTGCCGGAAACAAGCACATAGCCTTGCTGTGCGGCCTGATAGCCTACCATATAAGCAAAATCCTCGTTTTCAGGATGAAGATCTCTGCTTCCAACCAACGCAACAGCGGGATACTCCAAAAGCCTACTGTCTCCTTTTGCCCACAAGCACCCCGGGGCATCTAAGCCCAATCTGTGGTGCAGGGTTGCAGGATAGAAGGTACTGTTGCGGGCAATGGGATAACAGCCTTTTCGTTTGCCCTGCATAATATAATAATCCAGCTGCTCCTGGCGTGAAAGCAGATACAGGATATTTTCCGCAGTCTCCCCATCATAGCCCAAATATGCCATATCCGACATATTTAATTCCCGTTCATCTTTCGGTTTTTCCATCATCTGCACCCGATTGGCAAGGGTGCGAAACTGGGCAACGGTTAAGGGCTTGCTTTGGGCGTCGCCTAAATGACTTGTCAGCAACAGAAAACCACGCTCTGTCTGTTTCATCTGAACCTCTTTTTTATAACCGGTGCCTTGATCTCCTCCGGCTCAAGACTGCCGTCTTCCTTCAAAATCATAGGGGAGATATGATAGTTGGAGTATTTGGCGATCTCATCCAATTTTGCTTTTTCCGGGAAATTCCCAATAATAGACCACGCAACACCCTTGCGTTTTGCCCGTCCTGTTCGACCGATGCGGTGAACATAGTACTCATTTTCCTCGGGAACGTCAAAGTTGATCACACAGTCCACATCATCCACATCAATGCCACGGGAGGCCACATCGGTAGCAATCAAAATCGACAGCTTTCCATCGCGGTATCTTTGCATTGTTTTTTCCCGTTGGCTTTGGCGTACATCTCCGTGAATACAGTCGCAATCTGCACCTGCACGCTGAAAATCATCGCAAAGGCGCTGACACATGTGCTTGGTGTTGCAGAAGATCATCACCCGTTCATAGCCTTGTGTACGGATCAAACGCAACGCAGTTGCGGCCTTTTCCAGTGGGATTACCGTTACACAGTACTGATCAATATCCGGCCGATCTTCTTTTTGGGGCTCTACGGTAATTTCCACCTCATCACGCTGGTACATCCAGGATACAGTCATAACCTCCTGGGAGATGGTTGCGGAAAAAAGGCCTAAGTTTTTGCGGTTTTTCACCTTCTCAATGATGCGTGTCACATCTTTGAAAAATCCCATATCCAGCATACGGTCCGCTTCATCCAAAACGACCGTTTGAATTTTGTCCAGACGAATGTTTTTTCGGTTATAATGATCCATCAGTCTGCCGGGTGTTGCGACTACGATCTGCGGCTTTTTTTCCAGCTGCTTTGCCTGTCCGACAATTCCTGCACCACCGTATAAAACCGCCACACGAATGCCCTGATAGTAGGTCAAAAGTCCCCGAAGCTCATCCCCGATTTGGATCGCAAGCTCTCTGGTCGGTGCTAAAATCAGCCCTTGGACCTCCGGGCAGGACGCATCTACGTGCTCGATCATGGGAATACCGAATGCAAAGGTCTTTCCCGTGCCGGTAGGTGCCTTGGCAATCACGTCCTTCCACTGCATAAAGGAAGGAATAGCCTCTTGCTGAATGGTCGTAGGATAGCCGTAGCCCTTCTTTTCCAGTGCCTTAAGCATACTTTCCGAAAGGCCCAAATCCGCAAATGTTACAGTACTGTTTGTCATAAACTGTTAATCCTCATTTTGTCGTATTTTCAGCTATTATAGCAGAATAACGGAAAATATGCAACAATGTTAAATTTTAAGATATACACCACGCAACAGTGGACAAAACCCGAAAAATATGGTATATTCTATTATGAAATGTTATGTGCAGGAGGCTAAAAGCAAAAAATGGGTAAACTAATTGTAATCGAGGGCACAGACGGCTCCGGAAAATCCACACAATTCGCCCTTTTAAGCAATCATTTAGCAGAAGATGGCATTGCCTTTAAGCATTTGGAATTTCCGCGCTATAAAGAAGAAAGCTCCGCACTGATTCGGATGTACCTGGGTGGACAATTCGGAGATAAGCCTTCTGACGTAAACGCCTACGCCGCCAGTTCTTTCTATGCGGTTGATCGGTACGCATCATATAAAATGGATTGGGGTCAGTGGTATGAGGACGGCGGCTTAGTGCTCTCCGCCCGCTACACTACCTCCAACGCTGTACATCAGGCCTCTAAGGAAGAGCCGGAGATGCGCCAGGCATTTTGGCACTGGTTATACGATTTTGAATATAACAAAATGGCACTTCCCCGCCCTGACCTGATCATCTACCTGGATATGCCCACTGACTACACAGAGCAACTGATGCGTCAGAGGGAGCAGGCCACCGGTACCAGCGCCGACATACACGAAAAAGATCACAATTATCTTGCCACTTGCCGCGAAACAGGCCGTGCCGCAGCGCAATACTATGGCTGGACTGTAGTAAACTGCGTTGAAAACGGTCAAATGCGAAGTCTGGAAGATATTCACAAGGAGATTTACGGGCACGTTCTGCACTGTTTGGAGGTTTAAAAATGGTTTATATGTTTCTTGGGACCGGTTTTGAGGAAACCGAAGCCATCACCCCGCTGGATTTACTGCGCCGCGCCAATATAGAGGTTTTGACCGTGGGACTGAACGGAAAAATCGTTTACGGTTCCCACAATATCGGAATTGAAGCCGACATCACTATAGATGAAGTGGATTTGACCGCCATAGAAATGATTATTCTCCCCGGTGGGCTTGGCGGTGTGGCATCCATCAAAGCCTGCCCTGCCGCCATGGAGGCTATCCGCTTTGCCCATCAAAACGGCAAGCTGATCGCAGCCATTTGTGCCGGCCCTACCATTTTGGCAAGCTTAGGCATTACAAACGGCAAAAAAGCGGTCTGCTACCCCGGCTGTGAAGAGCAGATGGAGTCTGCATTGATTGTGCAAGACGCCGCCATTCGTGACAGTAATGTCATTACCGGAACATCCATGGGATGCGCTACTGCCTTCGGACTACAGCTGATTGAAGCACTGAAAGATCAAAAAACAGCTCAGCGGATCAAAAACCAAATCGTCATCCGCTAAACGAGGTACTACTATGGACAACGAGAATTTGGAAACTCAAAAAATCCCAAATATTGAAGCCGAAAAGCCTCAGCAAGATCAGGTCGAACTTCCCGCGGAAGAGACAGAAAGCATCGCTGAAAGGGATAATTGGCTGGATGAAATGCTTGGGACATCACCCACAATGCGCGAGCTTGGACCGGACGAATTAGCTGTTCAAGCCGCCGGATTGGCACGCCCTGAAGATATGGAGCTGGAGAAAATTCTTGCGGAGGATTGGGACAGTGTTCCTACAGACCCTTCCATTTCTACGGAAACCGAGGAAGATCTGCCGCAGCTGTCCTTTGGCGTAATGCCCGAAGACCCCGTTCCCGTTCCCACTGAAACCACCATTATTCCCGTTCTTGGTAATGATGATGCAACACCCAAAACAGATGCGGCTTCCATTGACGAAACGATGTCCTTTGCTCCGATCGCAGAGACACCTGCGGAAGAACCTCCTGTACAGGAGACAACCGATGCTCCTAAGCAAAAGAAAGCCCGCAGGTCTGTTGATTCCGATCATACTGAAAAATCACGCCCTGCTCGAAAAAAGGGGTACGGATTGCTGGGCATCCCCCACATCGTATCTACGCTAATCTGGCTGGTCATTATCGCTGTTGTGGGCTTCACACTGGGACGTACACTGTGGGTCAGTACGGTGGATCTGATGGCCTTTGGTAAACCCGACAGAGAAGTGACCATCACCATTACCGAGGATGACACCATTGACTCTATCAGCAAAAAGCTGTATAACGCCGGTCTGATCGAGCATCCCAAACTCTTTAAACAATTTGCTCAAATCACCGGCAAGGACGCCGACATTGATGTTGGCACCTTTACCCTGAACAGCAAGTACGACTACAACGCAATGATCAATAATATGATCAACTGGGGGCCTGCAAGAGAAGAAATTGACATTATGATCCCCGAAGGCTATAACTGCCGTCAGATTTTCAATCTGATGGAGGAAAAAGGTGTCTGTACAGTTGCTCAGCTTGAAGAATATGTTGAGAACCTTGAAACTCACATTGAAAACGGCGAATTTGGCTCTTATTGGTTCTTAGAGGGTATGACCTACGGTGACAAATACGCATTGGAAGGATATCTCTTCCCGGATACCTACACCTTCTACACCAACGATGAGCCCGGCAACGTATTGCGCAAGTTCCTCGAGGGCTTCGACTACCGTTTTACTGATGTTATGAAGGAAAAACTGGAGACGATGGAGAGCAGAACAGGATTGGATCTGAGCATCCGTCAGGTGGTCATTACCGCTTCTATGATTGAAAAAGAGACCGCAAACAATAACGAAAGCTATACCATTTCGTCGGTTATCTTCAATCGTCTGAGAAACTCTGCAAATTATCCCTATCTGAACATCGATGCCACATTGATTTATGCGCTCAACGGTAATATTGATCCCGAGACCGGTCTGACGAAGCCGCTGACGTCTGCTGACTTGCAGATGGACCATCCGTATAATACCTACAACCACCGCGGACTGCCTCCCGGACCCATCTCCAACCCCGGAAGAAACAGCCTTGACGCTGCGTTGGATCCCGAAAACACCGGATACTATTACTATGTTTATAACCCTGAAACCGGAAAACACCTGTTTGCCAAGACCTTGGCTGAGCACGAGAAGAACATCAGCTATGTAGACTCTTTGAATTGATATGAAAAAGATGGAACTATTAAGTCCTGCCGGAGATATGGAACGGCTTAAAATGGCCGTTCTGTACGGAGCAGATGCAGTATATTTGGCAGGTACCGACTTTGGAATGCGCTCCTTCGCTGGCAATTTTACCCCGGAAGAGCTGCCCAAGGCTGTGGAATTTGCCCACAGCCACGGCGTCAAGGTACACGCCACCGTCAACACGATGCCCCGAAATGATGAAATCTGCCGCCTGCCTGCTCACTTGGAAATGCTCCAGGCAGCAGGGGTAGATGCCCTCATTGTTGCGGATATGGGTGCCTTTTCTTTGGCGGGCAAGTATGCTCCCAAGTGCGACCGACATATCTCTACCCAGCAGTCCATTGCCAACTATGAATGTGCTACTGCGTGGTATGATTTAGGTGCAAAACGAGTCGTTTTGGCGCGGGAGCTTTGCTTGGACGAAATTGCTGAAATTCGGGCAAAAACGCCGAAGGATCTGGAAATTGAGACCTTTGGACACGGCGCAATGTGTGTAAGCTATTCCGGAAGGTGTCTGCTCAGCAACTATATGACCGGAAGAGACTCCAACCGGGGCGCTTGCGCCCAGCCTTGCCGTTACCAATACACCCTGATGGAAGAAAAAAGACCGGGCGAATACTTCCCGGTTTTTGAAGACGATAAAGGTACATACATTCTCAACTCCAGAGATATGTGCACCATTGATCACATTGGGGCGCTGACGGATGCGGGCATTGACTGCATCAAAATTGAAGGCCGTGCCAAGTCCGCTTATTATGCCGCCATTGTTACCGGGGCGTACCGTCACGTGATTGACGATTTGGCCGAAGGGCGGCCTATCGACCCGATTTGGAGAGATGAGGTTGAAAAAATCTCCCACCGTGTTTACTCCACAGGCTTCTATTTCGGGCATCCGGGGCAATACACCGAGCATTCCCGATACATTCGTGAGTATCAGGTTGCCGCCATTGTGCAAAGCTGTGATGAAAACGGACTGGCCCTTTGCTCCCTTCGCAATAAGTTTGTAGCCGGCGATGAGCTGGAGGTCGTTGGGCCGGATATGCGCCCCTTCCCTGTTACCGTACCGCAAATGCAGGATATTGACGGGCAGGCGCTCACCGAGCCGCGCAAGCCTGAAATGCTGTTTTATATGCAGCTTCCCTGCCCTGTGCCAGCCTATTCCATTCTGCGAAAAAAAGTCGATCTTTCTGCGAAATAATGCAAAAGTTCCTCCTGAAGGGCAGTGCACCACAGGAGGAACTTTTTTATAACGCAATATGCCTAAGCACGGTGTTTATTTGATGATGGAAGCCAGTACCGCAACAAACTCCTCTTGGCTCAAGCCATCGGATGCCACCCGAAAGCCTACATCTTTGTAGAAAAACTCTGCGATATAGATATCTTCAAACTGACCAATATAGATCTCCTCACCACCAATCTGTGAAGCCTGATAGGTATCCGAAGGAATAATACAGCAGGTGTAAGGAAGCCTTTCCTTGGCGTATCGAATGCCTATACAACGGCAATAGTCCTCCGGATTTACATAAGAATACTCCTGTGCATCGTGATAGACTTCTCCCGTTCCACCATTTCTCCTATATATTCCATCCGGTCCAAAGCTTCCGAATACAGGTTTAAGATCTTCAGGAACGATCGGTTTGACTAAGATTCCGTAATACTCCAGCATCTCCTGCTCCGATAATGTTACAAAATCATCAAGATGCAATGCAAAATACATATCCTCCTGCGTTGGCATCGCATCCAATTGATTCACCGAAATACGGTCCGGGGTCTGAACCTCTGTTTGTGTATCCCCTGTGGTCTGTTCCTGTATATCCGTATCGTTTCCGAGTACAGGAGGGTTAGAGATATCATAAATCGATTGTTTCTGACCAATCCCCAGTCCCAAAAGCACTACGAAGACTGCCACGCACAGGGATGCTCCCGCAGCAATCAGGCGTTTTTGGTTTTGTCTTTTTTTTGCAATGTAAGCCTGCCGCCTGTCAAGCAGGCTGTTTGTCATTTCCTCACAGCTCTTCATAAGAAAATCCATCCTTTTCCAATTCTGATTTTAATGAAAGCTTCCCACGGTAGAGCAGGTTGCGCATTTGGCGATCTGTTTTATGCAGGACGCGAGCCGCCTCCCCATTGGAGAAGCCCTCTATGTACACTAAATATAGTGCCGCAGAATACGCCGCCGGAATCCGTTTTAACGCCTCATAAAGCCTGCTGATTTGTTCAGCACGGATGTAATGACGCTCTAAATCCGTCTCATCCCGAAGAATGTCCTGTACCTCTTCCAGCGGAATTTCGCGACCTTTGCTGTTTCTGCGAATATTGTCTACCGCAACGTGATGTGCAACAGAATAAAGCCAGGTTTTAAAGCTGCATTTTCCTCGGAATTTCGCTTTTCCGGTGATTATACGAAAGAAGGTATCCTCAGCCAGCTCCTCTGCAATATGGATATTCTGTACATATCTGTTCAGGTATAAAATCAGACCGTCCTTGTATTCCTCTACCAGTTGTGCGATGCCTTCATCGTCACCATCAAGGAAACGGCGGTAGCTACTTGCACCGTTGTCCATTGACTGACTCCTTTCCGAAGGTTTTTCTTGTCCCTTCACTTATTAGTCGTTTGGAAAAGGGTTTTGTCTCAGTAAATTGTACACAAAGCACCCCTTGGAGATCCAAGAGGTGCTATTGTTTAATTTTTCAGGCTCTGCAAAGGAGCAGGAATACGACCG
Source organism: Oscillospiraceae bacterium (assembly GCA_017621795.1). Taxonomy (GTDB): domain Bacteria; phylum Bacillota; class Clostridia; order Oscillospirales; family Oscillospiraceae; genus Faecousia. Next base: position 14,510 of record JAGASJ010000102.1, read on the forward strand.
CCACGGGCAATAAAATCCGCGCTGGAACTGTTGATCACCGGCATTACGGGTGCACTGCCCAGCAGACCTCCCATTTCGATCCGATCACCGACATTTTTACCGGGTGCGGGAAGAATACGAACAGCGGTTGTTTTGCTGTTGACCATACCGATTGCGGCTTCATCTGCAATAATGGCCGCGATGGTATCTGCCGAGGTCTCCCCGGGAATGGCGATCATATCCAATCCCACAGAGCACACACAGGTCATTGCCTCTAATTTAGAAAGACTCAGCACACCGCTTTCGGCGGCGGCAATCATTCCTTCATCCTCAGAAACAGGAATAAACGCACCGGAAAGGCCGCCAACGTGATTGGATGCCATCACGCCACCCTTCTTGACTGCGTCGTTTAAAAGCGCCAAAGCTGCTGTTGTTCCGTGTGTACCACAGGTCTCCAGGCCCATTTCCTCCAGTATGCGGGCTACACTGTCGCCCACTGCAGGGGTGGGTGCCAGGCTCAGATCCACAATGCCAAAGGGTACACCCAATCGCTTTGATGCTTCTACGCCAACGATCTGACCCATACGAGTAATACGGAAAGCAGTCTTTTTAATTGTTTCCGCAACAATGTCAAAGGGCTTCCCCTTCACGCTCTGAAGGGCGTGATATACAACACCCGGACCGGACACGCCCACATTGATCACGCACTCAGGCTCTCCAACACCGTGGAAGGCACCCGCCATAAAGGGATTATCCTCTACAGCATTGGCAAATACCACCAGTTTGGCGCAACCCAGACCATCTTGATCTGCAGTTAATTCAGAGGTTTTCTTCACGATGTGACCCATTTTGGCAACTGCGTCCATATTGATGCCGGCTTTTGTTGAACCAACGTTTACACTGGCGCAGACACGCTCTGTACAGGAAAGTGCCTCAGGTATGGAATTCATCAGGATCTCATCGCCTTTAGTGGCGCCCTTTTGTACCAGTGCACTAAAGCCGCCTATAAAGTTCACGCCGCAGGTTTTAGCCGCCTGATCCATCGCTACTGCTAAAGGAACATACGAATCTGTGTCGCAGCTGCTGCCAACAATAGAAATAGGCGTGACCGCAATGCGTTTATTCACGATGGGAATACCAAATTCCCATTCGATATCCTGCCCTACTTTCACAAGGTCTTTTGCGCAGCGCACGATTTTGTCATAAATTTTCTGTGCACATACGTGCACATCCCGATCCGTACAGTCCAGCAATGAAATTCCCATTGTGATGGTACGAATATCAAGATGCTGTTTATCAATCATATCCTGTGTGGACAGGATCTCCTTCATTCTCAGCATGGCATTCTACCTCACACGCGGTGCATTGCCTTAAAGATGTCTGCCCGCTGCAGTTTAATGGACAGATTCATTTCCTTGCCACTCTCTTCCATTTTTTTCGCCAGCTCTGCAAGGGGCAATGTGCTGTCGGAAACCTGAACCACCATCATCATTGTAAAAAAGCCCTGCATAACCGTCTGGCTAATATCCAGCACGTTCACATTGTAAGACGCAAGCTGTGCACATACAGACGCAATAATTCCGACGCGGTCCTCACCGACCACAGTTACAATTGCTTTCATTCAACTCTCTCCTCAAAATTCATAGTCTGCGCAACAACGGGATTCCAAGAAAGTCCAAAAGTGACTTTTAGCCTCCAAATGCGCCGGGTGGTTTGCGTAATCACGCAAGGCTTCCTTGCTCTCAAACTCAGAATATAACGCAAAATCCATACCACCCTGATATGCCGGGCGGATCTCAAGGTGTCGAAGGCCGGGAATAACACCGACCAACGGCTCCAGGGCGTTCTTAGTAATCTCTACAGCTTCGTCTTTGTTTACGTCACTTTTCAGGGTGTAGAGCACAATATGCTTGATCATTGATATGCTTCCTTTCCGATGTAAAAAATACCGAGACCGAGCGTATCGGTCCCGGTATGTGTGTACATTAAGCCTCTTCGGAAACTTCCTCAGCAGCAGCTTCAACAGTCTCTTCTGCAGCGACCTCAGCAGCTTCTTCCGCAGCTTCTACAGTCTCTTCGGCAGCTTCTACAGTCTCTTCGGCAGCTTCTTCAGCTTCCTCTTCCTGCAGCAGAGCACGGATGGACAGAGAGATGCGCTTATTCTCAGCATCCACTTCGGTGATCTTTACCTGGACTTCCTGACCCTCGGCCAGTACGTCCTCAGGCTTGCCGATACGCTTGTTGGCGATCTGAGAAATGTGAATCAGGCCGTCAACGCCGGGGATGATCTCAGCAAATGCACCGAAGTTCATCAGCTTTACGATCTTGGCATCCACCACATCACCCACATTGTAGTTCATCATAAACTTGTTCCAGGGGTTCATCTCGGCAGTCTTGTAGCCCAAGGAAATCTTATGCTTAGCAGCATCAAAGGAAATTACGTATACATCCAGCTCATCACCAACACTGACAACATCGGCGGGAGTCTTGATGCGGTTCCAGCTCAGCTCGGAAACGTGAACCATACCGTCCACACCACCGATATCCACGAATGCGCCGTAAGAAGTCAGGGACTTGACAACGCCGTGATACTTAGCGCCTTCCTGGATCTCGTTCCAAATCTTCTCCTGAGCAGCCTTGCGGGATTCAGCAGAAACTGCACGGATAGAGCCGATCACACGGCGGCGAGCACGGTTAACCTCGGTAATCTTCATCTGTACCTTCTGACCGACCATTGCGGACATATCGCCGCCCTTAGCCACGTCAGACTGAGAAGCAGGAATGAACACGCGGATGCCCTTTACATTGGCAACCAGGCCACCCTTGTTTTCTTCCGTGATGACAGCGTCTACCACAGTCTTCTCTTCGCACCAGGTAGCCAGATCATCCCATACCTTCATGCCGTCCAGCTTCTTCTTGGACAGCTGGCAGGTGCCCTCCTGATCGTTCACACGAACAACGAACACCTCGATCTCATCGCCAACCTTCAGGATATCCTCGGGCTTAACGGTGGGATCTGCGCTGACTTCATCATACGGGATGTAGCCGGCGTGCTTGGTGCCCAGATCGATCTGGACTTCGGTGGTGCCAATACCTGTTACGATACCGGTAACTTTATCTCCTGTATTTAAAGTCTTGATGGACTGCTCAAGAAGTGCTTCAAAGCTTTCCTCCTGTATAGCCTCAGCATTGATAATTTCGCTCATAGTCTTGTTGACCTCCTTTATAATCCACGCAGGTGTTGATGCACCCGCAGTGATTCCAACTTCTGTTGCACCCTCAAAAAAGCCCGGGACAAGCTCATCAGCATTGTCTACCATTACAACTTTATCGCAGTGCTCCCGGCAAATGGATGCCAACCGATTAGTATTAGAGCTGTGGGTATCCCCCACAACGACCATCGCCTGACATACAGCGCTTAGCTTCGCTGCCTCATTTTGCCGAAACTCAGTAGCTTTACATATTGTATCAAATATTTTTAAATTAGTAAACTGTTTTTTTGCTATTTCGCAGCAAATTTTCCACAAACTTTCAGTGGATGTTGTCTGACAAACCATACAAATTGGCAAATCTGATCTGCTTTCCTCGGATTTTGCCCATTGCAGCAATTCATCAGCAGTTTCAAAAATCTCACAATGGCTGCACCAACCTGCAATACCCTGAACCTCAGGATGGGTTCTCGTTCCGATTACAATGGGAAGGCGACCCTCCTGTTCCGCATCTGCCACAATGTTATGGATCCGCTTCACAAAGGGGCAGGTTGCATCCACAATATTTGCACCCTGCTGCTCCAATATCTCCTGAACGGCTTTGGATATTCCATGCGAACGGATGATCACCGTCTGACCGCACTGCGCCTGTGTGGGATCTTCAATCACATGCACACCCATCTCTGCAAAATGCGCAACCGCGTGACGGTTGTGAATGATCGGCCCCAAGGTAACAACGTCATCATCCCTCTTTGCCGACTGTTCTACCATTTGGACTGCACGGTTCACACCAAAACAGAACCCTGCGTTTTTTGCGACTGTAATACTCATAGCCCAATTTTTTCCCGGATAATGCTCTTCATCGCCTGAACGACGCCATCAACATCCAGTTCAGAGGTATCCAGCTTAATGGAATCCCTGCACATTTTAAGAGGCGCGATTGCACGATGGGTATCCTGATAATCCCGCTGTACAATATCCTTGAGCACTACATCATAATTCGACTTTTGACCTTTTTCCTGCAGTTCTTCACAACGGCGTTTTGCACGCACTTCCGGTGCCGCTGTAAGAAAGATCTTCACGTCTGCCTTGGGAAGCACCACACTGCCAATATCCCGTCCGTCCATAATCACATTGTGCTGACGCGCCACCTCGCGCTGCATTTCCAGCAGCATTTCACGCACTACGGCATGGGCGGAAACCAAAGAAGATTTAATGGAAATATCCGGTGTGCGGATGTCGTTTGTAACATCCATACCGTTCATAATCATGTGCTGCTCGCCGTTTTCGTCATATTCAATTTCTACCGTCAGCTCATCAATGTAGCGTTCTACACCGTCTGTATCCTTGGGACTTACGCCAAGCAAGTCCAAAAAATAAGCAACGGTACGATAAATAGCGCCGGTATCTACATAATAAAAGCCCAATTCTTTCGCAAGGCGTTTTGCAATCGTGCTCTTTCCCGCACCGGCGGGACCATCAATTGCAATGGCATAGGTTTTGGCCATAATCGTGTAACCCTTCCTTTATGTCTTATTGATTTCGAAGCTTTGCAAGTGCGGCAGCCTCCCGCTGCACCACCTGCTCCGGAGTTAATCCTAAACTGTTTCCAACCTGCGTTGGAGTCATCGGTGCGCCGCCCTCCAGGCCAAAGCGCATAGTAAGAAGCTTTGCATCTGTTTCCGAAAGCCCGGAAAGCAGCTCTGCAATTTGCTGGCGAAGCCGGAAGTAGGCCGTATCCTCAACCGCCTGATCATCCTCAGGTGAGGGCTCCGGTTCTTTTTGTGCTTCATGAGCGCGTTCCACGTTGCGGGCAGTGATCACCATTTTTTCAATCACATTGACTTCTTCCACGCTTATGTGCATTGCCTCAGCAATCTCTTCTGCCACCGCGTTACGCCCCAGCTCCGCAAGCAGGCGCTGATCAACATCCAGATAGTCTTCCATATCCTGCCGCAGTTTTTGCCCTGCGCCGCTGTCACGGGCCTGCTGTATCACAATCCGCGCCATATACCGGGAAATGAAGCCTTGGGAATACTCCGAAAAATCTCCCTTTTCATAACTCAAAAGGCTTTGCCACAGACCCATACTGCCTTCCTGAATCAAATCCAACAGAAGTACACCGTGCCCTGTGTAGGAAAACGCGGTTTCCACAACACGGCTTAGGGAAAGGGTAACGATCTGCTCTGCCAAATGCTGTTTGCCTGCGGCATATTCCTCAGCAAGCAGCTGCACATCACCGGCAGCAGGTGTGAATGCCAGCTCTTGTAAATACAGCTTCAGCGGATCATTTTCATCCAATCCGCAGGTAACATCTCCTGTATACGCCAACTGCGCTTCCTGTTTTAAACGCAATGCATCGCTGCCCGAAAGTGTGATCGGTGGCAGGTCGGAAACATCCAGTAAAATACGATGATTCTCTATAAACTGAAGAGCCTCATCAAATTCAATTGGATCCTCCCCCTCAGTCAGAGTCAAAAACCGCGCAGCCGAAAATGTTGCCCCAACAGGAAGCTTCTTAAGCTCCAACATCCACGGAGCATCATCAAATGTAATGTCAAGCATATTCAATCTAAATAATCCTCCAGTCCGAAATCGGCACCGATTTTCTTCAGCTTAGCAATGGCCTCATGCTCCACCTGCCGCACACGTTCTTTAGAAATAGAAAGGCGCTTTGCAATTTGTTCCAACGAGCACGGCTCATCTCCTGTCATACCATATCGAAGCCTGAGCACCTGCTGCTGTCTGCTTGTAAGCATAGAAAGCATATTTTCCATTGTGTTACGAAGCTCACGGCGCACCAATTCCTCCTGAGGTTGGGGCGCATGCAGATCTTCCAATAAAGCCGCAAGCCCATCCTCCCCGTCTTCCCCAATAGGCGCATCAATGGAGTACACCTGCGGAAATACAGAAAGCAACTGACTAACTTTCTCCTGGTCCATATTACAGTGCGCAGCAAGGGTCTGAAGATCCGGCTCATATCCACACATCTGGGTAAGCTCACTTTTTGCCTGCAAAACCTTATAAATTTTTTCAGCAGTATAATGAGGCACCCGGATCAGACCGCTATGATCCGCAAAGCAGCGCGCTACCCCCTGGCGAATCCATTTGGTTGCGTATGTAGAGAAGCGCACATCCCGTGTATAATCAAATTTTCGGGCAGCGGCAATAAGTCCAATACTGCCCTCCTGAATCAAATCCAAAAGCGGCACACCTCTGCCGGCGTATTCTCTGGCAACAGATACGACCAAGCGTAAATTGGAGCTGACCATTTTTTTAATGGCCTCCTCGTTCCCCTGGGCACAGTCCATTGCCAAGGCCCGCTCTTCGTCTGCAGATAGCCGGGGATAAAGCCGAATATCCCGCATATACTGCCCAATGCTGTCTTCACATACAGCACCACTATTTTGTTCGGGTGTTAAAACAGCCGACATTATTTCGTTCCTTTGCTTTCTTTAAGTTTATTGCGAAAAGCCATCAAATCCTCATCAGAGGACACCTCCGATGCCTGATTGGCTTTTAAAATCGTGGATATGCAATCGTGGAATGCTTCCATATTCAGCGGTCCTTCCCGCCTCTGACACAGCCCAACCACGTGACTCATTTCCTCGGCAGTCAGGTCTGTAAGACCTGCCAGCGTGACCTCCAATCCCTGACGGTGCATCTGTATCAGCTGGTCATAAACCTTGCCCAGCAGTGGGACAGAGAATTTTGTTCCGTCAAACGTCTTGTATTCATCCATCACGGACGGGTCCAACAGTGCCATTGCAATCGCGCCTTCTTCCGCCATTGCAGAGCGCATATTATCATAACGGATCGTGCGTGCTTTCGGCTGCAAGTTTCGGACCGGTGCAAGGTCTATTTTTTCCTGCTGCTTTTTTTGCTGAAGTTGACGACGTTTATATGCCTTGCCGACCTCTATCTTCACTGCTTCAGGGGCAACACCTGCACTCTCGGCTATACGCGCGCCATAAACCTCCCGCTGGATCGAGCTTCCCAGTGTGCTGATCAGGTCCGCGCACTCCTGCACATAGCGCACCTTCTGATCATCCTGATTGATATCATATTTGCGTCTTATGGCATTAAGCTGATATTCCACGCGGTTAGAAGAATCCTCAAGCAAAATGCGGAACTTATCCGCACCGAATTTTTTAAGGTATTCGTCAGGATCCTTTGCATCTTTCATTTGCAGGACCTTGACGCGAATTCCCGCCTTCTCCAAGATAGGAATTGCCCGTCGTGTGGCACGCTGCCCGGCTTCATCGGCGTCATAAATCAGCACGACCTGTTCCACATATCGGCTGATCAATGTGGCGTGTTCTTCTGTCAGGCTTGTTCCAAGGGATGCCACTGCGCAATCAAATCCGTATTGGTGCAGTGCGATGGCATCCATATAGCCCTCCACCAAAATCAGGTATCCCAAAGTGCTTTTTTTAGCATAATTCAAACCAAACAGGTTCCTTCTTTTGTTAAAAATGAGTGTTTCCGGAGAATTGAGGTATTTCGCGGCATCCGCATCCTTATTGTTCATAATCCGACCGCCAAACCCAATGATATTCCCGCGAACATCAATAATGGGAAACATCAGGCGGTCACGGAAACGGTCAAAAATGTTGCCGTTCTTACGGGAAACAGTCACCAGGCCGCTGTCGATCAGCTCCTGCTGAGTATACCCTTTTTCTGTCAGTGCCCTCACAAGCATATCCCAGCTATCGGGGGCATAGCCGATGCCAAACTTTGTCAGTGTATTTTTGGTCATACCACGACCCACGGCATACTCCAAAGCCGCACTTCCCACAGGGGCATAAAGCTGACTGTGGAAAAACCGGGCCGCCTCTTTATGCAGTGCCCACAAACGCTCCTGCGCGCGGTATTTGCTTTGATATTGCTCATCCTCCGGCACTTCCATACCGCTGCGTTTTGCAAGCGCACGGACCGCGTCCGGGTAGCTGAGCCCTTCCAATTCCATCATAAAATTGATGGCACCGCCACCCTTGTGACAGCCAAAGCAATAGTATATCCCCTTATCCGGTGCAACAGAGAAGGAGGCGGTTTTTTCTCCGTGAAACGGACATAGTCCAAACAAATTTGCGCCGGAACGGCGTAATGTAACATACTGCCCAACTACATCCTCAATGGGATTACGGGCGATCAGTTCGTCAATAAAGGACTGTGGAAAAGCCACTTCCTTCCCTCCTTTCGGTATCTTAATGATGGATTATAACACATTATCCGCGGGTATGCCAACCCATGGGAATAAATAATTCGGTATACTTGTCTATAGCATAATGATCTGTCATACCTGCAATGTAATCGCACACGATGCGCTCCAGTCCGTCGAAGGACATCTGCGGCTGAAAATCCGGCGGCAAGGCGTGTGGATTATTGAAATAGTAGTCATACAGTCTTTTGAGCATAGACTGTGCTTTATTCTCCTGCCCCTTTGCGATAGGGTTGCGGTATACTTTTTCAAAAAGGAAGCTTCGCAGCTCCTGAAGGGCAATATCTACCTCCTGAGAAAGCTGGATAACGCCTGATTCTCTGGATGTGTTGATCAGGTCACATGTAAGGCTGTTCACCCGTTCAGAATGAATGGTGCCAAGAACCCTGCTGATGCTCTTGGGAATATCCTCATTGCTCAGGATACCGCCCCTGATTGCATCATCTATATCATGATTGACGTATGCAAAACGATCACAATACCGCACGATTTGACCCTCCAGGGTCTCAGGAATATGTTCACCGGTATGGCCCAATATGCCCATCCGTACCTCGTATGTCAGGTTCAGACCTTCTCCGTTTTTTTCAAGCACGTCCACCACCCGAAGGCTCTGCTCGTTATGGTAAAAGGGTTTTCCAAGACATTCACTCAGCGCACCCTCCCCTGCGTGTCCAAAGGGGGTATGGCCCAAATCGTGCCCCATTGCAATCGCCTCTGTCAGATCCTCATTGAGATTTAGTGCCCTTGCAACAGTACGGGCGATCCGGGAGACCTCAATGGTATGGGTCATACGGGTACGGTAGTGGTCACCCTCCGGGCTTAAAAACACCTGCGTTTTGTGCATCAAGCGGCGAAAGGATTTACAGTGTACAATCCGGTCGGTATCCCGCTGATATGCGGTACGAACATCGTCGTCCGCAATCTCTTCCGGGAAAAGACGCCCCTGGCTTTCATCCGAAAAAGCCGCACGTTCATCCAGCCGTATATGCTCCTGATGCTCTAAAATATGCCGCAGCTCCATATCATCACCTCTTAAACCGGGAAAGCACGATATTCCTGACCGGTTTGCATTCCTTCCACTGTACCGGAGGTCATATCTACGATGCGTTCCAAAAAAGCATCGGCATTCCCCTGCGCCATCAAAATTTCCAGTTCTACCTCTGCCCCAAATTGGGTATCTCGGATGATCCCTTCAAATGCTTCAGCCTCCAGCTTTACCCGCTCGTAGAAGTTGTAAGGACAAGGTAAATAAATCACAGACCAAACCCGTTTCATGGATTTACCTGCCGCGTCGATCGCGATTTTAGCACCCTTTGTGTATGCGCGCACCAAGCCGCCAGCGCCAAGCAGTGTTCCGCCAAAGTATCGAGTAACAACGCATACAACGTTATAGAGCCCTTCCTTTTGCAAAACCTGCACCATTGGCATACCGGCTGTTCCGCCCGGCTCACCGTCATCGGAAAAACGCACTGCACCGTCCCGAATCACGTAGGCCCAACAATTGTGGGTGGCATCATAATGCTGTTTTTTCATTTCGGCGATGCGGTCCAAGGCATCTTGCTCTGTTTCAACCAGCCAAACACGACCAATAAAGCGGGACTTCTTTTCAACAAATTCGTCCTCACCGTAACCGCTTGGAACAAGATATTCGTCCAAGGACTGCACCTCCTTTTTATAGTTCTTTTCTGATATATGCTCTTAATTTCCCGTAAAGGATCGGATCAACAATCGTTTCTGCTTCGATGCCTTCCGCTGTATACTCTACAGCGATCACTTGTGCGCTGTTATGCAGAGTATCGACCATTCCGCCCATAGAATAAGGCAGGCAAACAACAATATGGTGGCGTGCATGTCCCAAAGCCTTCTCGATTGCCTCCAGAAGCTTGTCCATACCGATCCCCAGCTTGGCTGAGATTTTTACCACATCCTCACCAACAGGAATATCCTCAGCGGGAACCAAATCGGCTTTATTATAACAACGAAGAATTTTTGTGCCCGGTTTTGCAAGCTTTAAAATTAAGCTATCCACCACTGCAATATGCTCTTCCCGATTGGGATCGGCAGAATCGATGACGTGCAGAAGCAGGTCTGCGTATTCCAGTTCCTCCAATGTAGCCCGAAATGCGTCTACCAAATGGTGGGGAAGCTTTGCGATAAATCCAACAGTATCCGACAAAATCACATCCAAATTATCGGAAACAGTAAGCTGACGAGACGTAGTATCCAGGGTATCAAACAGGCGGTTATTCGCAGGGATACCTGCATCAGTCAATTGATTCAGCAGTGTAGATTTTCCCGCGTTTGTATAGCCTACAATCGCCACAACAGGCACGGAATTTTTCATTCTGCGTTCCCGCTGAACCGCACGGACCTGGCGCACCTGATCCAGCTCATTCTGCAATCTGTGAATCCGCTCCCGTATATGACGGCGGTCAGATTCCAGCTTCGTCTCACCGGGACCGCGGGTGCCGATGCCACCGCCCTGACGGGAAAGACTGATGCCCATTCCTGAAAGTCGGGGCAGCAAATATTTGTATTGCGCCAGCTCTACCTGCAGGCGCCCCTCACGGGTTTTGGCTCTTTGGGCAAAAATATCCAAAATCAGGGCAGAACGATCTAATACCGTCACGCCCAAAATTTCCTCCAATGCGCGAATTTGCCCCGGTGATAATTCATTATCGAAAATCGCCATAGTGGATTCCGTGGATACGATCAGATCCCGCACTTCCTGGGCCTTGCCGTCGCCGATAAAGCTATGGGCATCGGGTGTATGCCGATTTTGCAGTACCTTCCCGGTGCAAATACCACCGGCTGTTTCGAGCAGTGCCTCCAGCTCTGCCAGTGTTTCTTCGGAGGCTGTTTGTTCTTTTGTAAAGCAGTCGGCATTCAGCCCCACAAGGACCGCGCGCTCAATCTTTTCCTCGTTTAAACGCTCAATTCTTTCCAAAGTCACATTCCTCCGCATTTTATCACTTTATTATACCACACATAGTAGTTTATTTACAATAGAAAAAACGAAATTATTTCTTTATACAAAAAGTCCCCGCCTCGTTTTGAGGCGGGGACCGCTCTATTTAGAGGGTTTGCGGATTATTCGAGCACGTCATTGTCGGTCTCAAAATCGTCTGCACCGTTTGCGACCAGGTAATCGGCGGTAACGTAGTAATCATACAACTGCTGCATCAGATTCTTCAGATCGTTATCCGTAGTATTGTTATACTGGCGGAAAATATAACACAAGGGGGCATATTGCACGGTCATCGTGTCGTTAATGGTTACAGAAATATTCTGATCCAGCAGATAGGGCAAAATGCCTGCTGATTCGATATAATACATTCCGTATTGCTCGCTGTATACAGGATTTTGAGCACTTCCCCCTACTTCAAAGGTATAAGAAGAAATGTCCGCGCCCTCGCTGAGTAGGAAATATAAGCGAGTAGCGACTCTTTCCTTATACAGTAAGGTGGCGCCGTAATATACGATGCCGTCCAGGGGATTCTGAATCGCTGTCAGCTCCACCGAATTGATGGAATGATTCGTATTGTCAGTATATCCGTCATTGGCAAGATTATCCACATCATAATCAAAATACAGCTGTGCCGCCGCACCGTAATGCAGCATTGCCATGACCATATCCTTCGTTACATCATCAAATTCGCCGTTTTCATCTTTCAGCACATATTCGGCGTACTGACGAACAGAATATGTATTTTCCACAGTAGTGTCATTTACCGTGACGGACAATAGGATCTCTTCACGCATCTGACAGGCTGCCACTTCCACGTGTAATACAAACTGCCCGTTTTCATTCTTATCCAGGTCAGCAATTGCGTATTCCAGAAGCGCATCGCCAAACATCACCAGCGCCTCTGCGTCAGCGGCATCTTCATCGGAAACGTTGAGCACAAAGTTCAGTCCAACATTGTCCGCAAGTTCCACATTCCAGCAATCAATAATGTCCGGCTGTTCCTCAGCAGTAGACGGCAGCGTGGTATAGTAAGTTGTTCCCTGCGCTGTCTTTACATAGAACTGAAGCTCCTGACCTCCGATGTTTGTTGAGGAAGAAGTATAGCAGCGCCAGTCTTGCTTATTGTACACGCCCAGGTATCGGCCTGTACCAAGGTGCTTCAAATATCCGCTGGAAGAGTCGATCACAAATGTATTACTAGAATTGGTACCCACAGTTACACCTGTGTTGGAATTACCACAGTAAAGCCAGCTGTCGGTTATGCCGTTGGGATAGAAGATATAGCCGGAGGAATCACCGCCCAAATTCCACAGCAGGTTTTCCGCAGGCTCTGCAGAAAGCTTGTTGTTGGATACGGCAACATTCACCGCAGTGGGTTTACTGGTCTCATTATTGGGTAATGCATAAGTGCCGTTTGTTGCGTGGGTCGTGGTGATTACAAACGTATCGCTGGGACCAATAGCGGAAATATCCTTCAATTCGTAAGCAGAATCACCACCACCGTCATTTTCTGTATAGGTATAAAGGGCATAATAGGTGGTATTTGCGGAAACCGTGCAACGGTCTCCTGCTTTGTAGATATTTCCCGGCTTATCGGCTGTGACATCCAGTTCGCTTGCGATCCAACCGAGGAAGGTATAACCCTCCGGTGCGCCTGCCACAGGCATTACTGCGCCGTTTGTGTCGCAAAGGACATCATCCACAGCAGAAACACCTGCGGGAACACTAAAGGAAATAACGGGAATCGTATAGCTGTCACTGCAGTTTGTACAGGTATACACATTGCCGGAGAGCACATAATTATGTCCTAAAGGCTCCAGTAGCTCCGTATACAGGTAGTCGCATCTGATGCAGGTGTACTCTATTTCACCCTCCATATCACAGGTAGGCTCATCAATATAGGTACCGTCATCATATTGATGCCCCAATGCCGCAACCTCTTCGTGTCCGCTGATGAAGGTATTGCAGCTGTTACAGTAGACACCTGCAGTATAGCCCACTTCTGTACAGGTCGCCGCGGTGGCGCCAATATTGGTTGTATTGGTGTGCTCGCACAGGGAGCTGGTGTAATACACTGTGCCACTGCTTTCCTGAATATACAGCTGGGGCAGAAGCATAGTAGTAGAAGTATTAGATGTATAGGTTGTAAATCTGGGAGAGGTCACATTATACAGGAAACGGCCGTAGGAGCTGGTTCCGTTTTGGATGGTCGCGCCGTCACTTGTAACAGTGATACTCCAGGTGGTCGTTCCGTTTCCCCAGGACAGACTCTTTGCCGCTGTTGCGCCCAGCAAGCTGCCGCTGTCATTACTGAAGGTCCACGCGCCGGCAGAACCACCTAAGGTTAACGGCAAAGCTCCCGACGGCACGGTGGAAATTGTGGAATTGTCGGAAGAGAAGGTCGCAGACACATTCGACAGATATGTCCCGGAAAGGTCACCGTTTACATAGCCCTTCTCATTGGAGGCGATCAGCACCTTTGCGCCGGCTTGAAGCTGACTTGCACTGGTTACCAGGGTGTATTCCCCGGTACTGCTGCCGCTCCCCTCTCCGTCCGTATAGCTATAGAGCGCGTAAAGAGTGGTATTGGCAGTGGGTGTGAAAGAGCCGGTGTAGGTAGTCGGCTTTGTCGTCGTATCGGCAGTAAGGGGGGATTTCGTCCAACCGACGAAGTTATATCCATCGGGCGCTGTCGCCGTCGGCAGCGTCATAGATTCCCCGGCATAACCGGTTTTGGGTGTCACATTGGCACCGGAAAAAGATACGGTAACCGTGGTCTTCGCCGCAAAATTGATCCGAATGGAGCAATTAGAGGATGCGGTCACGGTAAATGTATTGCCGCTTTGGCTCACAGTAGCACTGCCGGATACAACAGTATAGCCGGAAACATAGTACCCGGTCTTAGGGGTAGCGGTAATGGTCTTGCCACTGACAGAAACCGTACCGTAGGAAGTGTTGTTGGATGTAGCTGTGATGGTATAAGATGATGTAGCGCCTTCGCCGGAGGGGGTGAGCATATCGGCAGGAACAGGCTCTTCAAACAGATCAAATGCCAGCTCGGGATAATCCACGAACACATTACGGAAGCCCAAAATGGACTCAACAGAGTCATTTCGGCCCAATTCCCATGTATCCACAGGATCTTCCTCAATCCAGGCAAGCAGCACTTCCTTGCTCTGCATCACACCGCTGGTTCCCCACATATTACCTTTAATTGTGGAGTTGGAGCCGTAACGCACCCAAACGCCAAGGACCAGACGGGCAACATCACCTCTGAGGTTACTGGGTGCGCCTTCCGAGTTGGGGTCATAGTAGCCGCTGCCGGAACCGTATGCGGTATTGCCGCGGCTGGAGTTTTCGGATATGGCCGTAGGCCGAATCATAAAAATGTTTTCGCAATTGCCTCCGCCCTTACTGTCGGGCCAGGTATGCTCTCTGTTCCACTCGCTGGTATTCCAGTCCGGTCCAATTCCGGTGCCGGAATAGAACGAAGAAATCTTACCGCCATTCCAATTGCCGTTTTGCTGGCAGTCCGTATATTTAGCTAAAGTCTTGACCGCATCATAGGAACTTGACTTTGCGCCGCTGCTCATCAGACTTTGAAGCTTGGAATAAAGCGTGCTGCTGCCAGCCCCACTTTGGCTGCTGCTGCCGGCATAGCCAGAGAGGATCGTATAAGAGGTATTGGCATCTTCATAATACGAAATTGCCATAGGGGAAAGGAATGTGGCATTCTCCCCGCGGGTACCCCAGTTGTAAACGACATTAGAGTAACTGCCGGTACCGTATTTGTAGGTAACCGTCCCTGCGGCGGAAATCTCGACGGTGATGCCGGAAAACACACCGAGCACCATCATCAAAACCAGCAATAGTGATAAGCCCTGTTTTATCAATCTCTTCAAAGCGAAAACCTCCATGTTTGAAATTTTTGCATTTTCTTACATTCTAATGGTATCACAATACCTCGTATTTTTCAACTGATTTTTACGCTTTTGCCCCCTCTTTTACATAAATCCCTATAAAAATTCTCCAAACAAATGAGCGGGGTTGCTAAGGAAAGTCTTCTTTAATAAAGATGAAATTTGGCACACAAATTTCCTGCTTGCAACAGTATAAGACAAAACTGCCCAAAGAAGAGAAAATTTAACTCTTTTTCGGGTAGTAATTTTTATATAGTGATATTCTGTGCTAAACGCACAGAGTGATATTTCCCGTTCGGGAAGTGATATTGAAATCCTACGATTTCAGTGATATTTTATTCGCCAAAAACTGCCGAAGGCAATATCACTTGAACTTTAGTTCAAATATCACTGCAAAGCAATATCACTCGCCGTAAGGCGAATAAAACTGCCCAAGTGTCCTTTAGAACACTTGGGCAACGTTTGGGGAATTTTTCTTAAAAGCTAAACATTCTGCAAATCGGAAGGTTCATCCTGGGGGGTGACTACTTTTTTCTTGCTATGTCTGTGTAAAACATACACCGTCACAAAAATCGCCACCGCCACTGCACAGAGAGAGTAAATCAAAGCCGTTACGTGTCGCATTTCCTGCGGCTGTGTATACTCCCGGGGATTCTTCAGATAACCATAGTAATCCGTTTCCAAAATTTTTGCGGATATACCTAACGTGTTGTTCACCACTGCCTGCATAGATTCCACATATTCATCCATCTCTTCTTCATTGGAGAAATAATCGGGATCATTGGGCACAAACTCGTCATCGGTTGCATTGTAGCTACCGTATGGCGTAATAAAAGCCCGGTTCGAAAGGATCACCAAGCCATCGCTGTCGGAAAGAATATCGCTTCCTGCCAGCAATCTTGAATCATATTCAAAGCCAAACAAATTCAGCAGCGTCGGCAAAATATCGGCGGAATAACAGGGCTTATCGATCACAGGGGGATTCTTTGTGCCGGAGCAATACAGCAAGAAGCAGCTCTTATACAGCTCAAACTCCAAATCCACCTCGTGACCCAGCAGTTCTTCCCACGCGGCGTAAATATCGCCGGTCTTGTCTTCCAGGCCGTAAGGGTAATGATCGGGTGTGATGGTGATCACCGTTTTATCCGCAACGCCCGCTTCCTCCAAAGCGAACAGCAATGCCTGCATTGCTCTGTCCAGCTCAATGTTGCAGGCATAGTAGCCCTTGAGCATATCGCTGCAAGGCAGGTCTTCAACCAAATGCCAGTTCTTGGCCACCATCGCATTGATTTCCTTATCATACTCCCGGTGGCCGCTAACGGTCATATAATAGGCACAAAATTGTTCGTTAGGCTGTATATAGTCGGAAACCGAGCCTGCAATCATTTCCAGATCCGACTGAGGCCATACGTTTTGGACATACTCTTCCAAACCATTGCCCATTGCTTTGAAGGTATACCCCATATTGGGATGGGACAAATCCCGGCGGTAGTATCCTGCGGAATTATTGTGATACGCAAAGGTTTTATTTACCCCAATGCTCTTAAACATATTGCCAAGGCAGTATGGCATATCGTTTTCAGCGGAATCGAAGAAGCTCCACACGCCCGCCTTGGGTAGCAGGCCGGTATTAGCCACATACTCGCCATCAGAGGTGGAAACGCCCCATATTGGCGTATAGAAATTGGTAAATTTAAAGCCATCGCGTTGCATTTTATACAAGGTAGGCGTCAGCTTCGGGTCAATCGCATAGGGAGAGAAGCCCTCGGCTACAACAGTAATCAGGTTATAGCCCTTGTACATTCCGGTATATTCATTTTTCTTTGTGGGCATTTGATCGGCAAAATAGCCGTGCATTTCCTTCAGCGTTTCGTCCTCTTCCTGCTCCTCCAATGCCTCAAAATCGTATTTTTGAACGTTATATTCAGACGTATCATCTATATCGTCATCCTCAGGAACAGTAACATTTTCTTCTTCAATGCGCAGATCCTGGCTAAACCCGAACAGATTATATTTTAGGTCCAACGCCTCCGTTCGCATCAGGCCGAAGCTGCCAACGGCATAATTGGGGTCATAAAGTCCGTTTTGAATATAAGAAAGATTCGGTACAAAACTGATAACGATAACGGCTACAACATGCAGTATCAGGGATGCCAAAAAGGTTCTTAAAGCATTTTGAAACCGCTCATAGGGTTTTTGAATGCGCTTTGCGAAAATAAAATACAAAACAAGGGGAATTGCGAACAGTAAGATCATAGGAATGCCATCAATTACCGCCGCAACAGTACTATCGTTGATCTTGCCGGTCAATACCTGATTGACACCACCGGAAACCAGGGAATAAGTGATCAGATATTTGTTAAAAAAGAAGAAGTAAACTGTCTGTGCCGCAAAAACAACGAAAATAATGCTGAGCATAATTCTTGCGGCAATGCGCTGCCCTTTCTCACAAAACAAAAGGCAAATCGCCTGCATACCCAGCGCCAAGACTGCACTGAAAACAGGCATAAAAACAAGACCAAGGTCGAAAAAGCGTCTGCATGTGACGCTCTTGGTCAAGATTTCCCAGTATAATAAAATGACAAAAAAGATTACCGCAGGGGGCAGCTTTCTTACTTTTTCTTTCAGTTTATTGAAAAACATTTTGCGTGTTTTCCTTTCTATTTATACTGAAGACTATTATATATTCATTTTTAGATTTTTCAACCTTTTAATTGTAAAAATTATGATCGATTTTCTTGTTGCCCAATTTATAATTCTGTAATAGAATGAAAGAAAAACGAACAGGAAACGAAAAATGTATTATACACAGCCTATTGTAGCCGGCCAGTTTATCAGCCGTCCCAATCGCTTTATCGCCCATATTGAAATAAATAGCAAGGAAGAGATTTGCCACGTTAAAAACACTGGCAGGTGCAAGGAGTTGCTTCAGCCGGGAGCAACTGTTTACTGCGCAGACTGCCTCTCCCCTGCCCGTAAAACACGATATGATTTAATTGCCGTTCAAAAGGGCGACCGTTTGATCAATATGGACTCTCAGCTTCCTAATGCCGCCGCCGATGAATGGCTGCGCGGTGGTGGACTGGGTGCTATCACGCAAATTCGACCCGAAACGGCCTTTGGTGACTCCCGTTTTGATTTTTCTTTTCAAAAAGAGGGAAAGCTCTGCTTTTTAGAGGTTAAAGGTGTCACCTTGGAAAGAAACGGCATCTGCGCTTTTCCCGACGCCCCCACCACAAGAGGGGCAAAGCATCTGCGGGAGCTTACACGTCTGTGCCAGGAAGGTTACGGCGCCTATGTGCTCTTTGTGATCCAAATGGAGAACGTTTCTTATTTACATCCCAACGACGAAACAGACCCAGTTTTTGGTCAGGCACTGCGGGAAGCCGCAAAAGCTGGTGTGCAGATATTGGCCATGGATTGCAGTGTGACGCAAAACAGTATGACCATTCATCAGCCAATTCCCATTCAATTGTGAAAGGGTGTCTCAAAAGCGAGACACCCTTTGCTATAGTGTTTCAAGAAATGCCTCCAGCTGAGACAGGGCTTCCAGTTCATATTCCGGGGAAATAGCCGTTGTATTTTCCTTGTGATCAGCATTGATCCAGCAGGTGTGCAGGCCCGCATTGATACCGCCTTGAATATCAGAGGTTAAGGAATCGCCTACGATCATCGTCTTTTGGGGATCAAAACCCGGGATCTGCATAGCACAGCGGTCAAAATATCTCTTATCGGGCTTATCGGCACCGATTTCCTCCGAAACAAAGATCTTTATAAAATATTTGCTGATATCTGCGCTTTTCAGCCGTCCGGCTTGTACACGAGCTGTACCGTTGCTGGTTAGATACAGCTTATATTTTTTCGATAAGCTCTGCACCGCTTCCAATGCGCCGGGCAAAAAATAATGCCCCACAGACAGGTTTTCTTCATAACTGCGGGCAACCGCAGCAGGCGCAACCGTAATGCCGTATTCATCAAACAGGCTTTCAAATCTACCTACCAGAATTTGCGGCCTTGTCAGCTCCTTGCGCTCCAGGCGCTCCCAGTAGGATTTATTGATCTGACTGTAGCGGGAAAGCACCGCTTCCGTAGGCTCCAAGCCATAGGCTCTGAGGGTTTTAGAAAGTGCTATGTGCTCAGCTTTATGAAAATCTAAAATCGTATCGTCTAAATCCAAAAACAAAAATTCAATCATTTTATGCTCTTTCAATCTCTTATCTAAAATTATGGGTTCTTTCTGCGGTAAATGGCATTGCTGATCGCCGCAAACTGGGGAATAGACAATGTTTCTCCCCGCACATTTTCAGGTAAGCCGCACTCTGATAAAATAGCCTTTGCCCCTTCCTTTCCCAATTCCGGAAAGCCTGCAGCAAGGCCGTTTTGCAATGTTTTACGGCGCATTGCAAAGCTGGCGCGCACTGTGCGGAAAAACAGGTCCTCACTGAGCACATCCCAAGGCAATTCCTTGCGAGTGCGCAAAGTAATAACTGCAGAAGTAACCTTTGGCTGGGGCATAAAGCAATGGGCAGGCACATCGAAAAGAAGCTCCGGCTCCGCATAATACTGGCAGAAAATTGTAAATGCACTGTAATCTGCTGTCCCCGGTTTTGCCGCTATACGTACAGCTACTTCCTTTTGCACCATCACCGTCACCGCTTCAAAGCACTTTG
Organism: Oscillospiraceae bacterium; assembly: GCA_017621795.1. Taxonomy (GTDB): domain Bacteria; phylum Bacillota; class Clostridia; order Oscillospirales; family Oscillospiraceae; genus Faecousia. Next base: position 34,477 of record JAGASJ010000102.1, read on the forward strand.
CTTCCAAAAGTGCCGAGAGAATAGGCGAAGTAATATAATATGGCAGGTTGGCACAGGCCATCGGACGTAATGCCCCAAACTGCTCATAGACAAGCTTGGGAATATCCTGCTTCAGAATATCGCCCCACAAAATATTCAGGTTTTCAAAAGAGCCGACCGTCTCCTTCAAAATAGGCTCCAGACGGTTATCCAATTCCACTGCGCATACTTTCTTTGCCCGCAGGCACAGCTGTTGTGTCAGCGGACCGATGCCGGGACCAATTTCCAAAACACCAACGGTCTGATCCATGCCGGACTGCTCTGCAATTTGCTCCGGAACCCAGCTTGCGGTAAGAAAATTCTGCCCTTTTGCCTTTGAAAAATGGAAACCGTACTTTTCCAAAAGCGGCTTCATCACCTGTGTATTGCACACTTCAACCATCTTAACCCCTCCTTTCATCGGAGGTATTATATCAGGTAAAGCCTCATATTGCAATCCTTTATTCCGATAGGAAGTACACCGTTATATCCCGCCGTCCGAAGGCATAACACTCTTCCAGCGAGTCAAAAAACAGGTCTATAATTTTACCTTTTACCGCACCGCCGCAATCCTCCGCAGAGGCAACGCCATAATCAAAATCTCCGTCTTCGGATACAATGTACATTTTTGTAAAATACGGAATAACCGTGGGATCCACCGCAACAGCGCCTACACGTGCCGGTGTTCCACAGGCTGTCGTACCTGTAACATCTTCAATCCAGGACGTATATGCGGTGGCATTGTATGTGTCTTTTCGGGTATACTGCAAGCACGTTCCCTCTTTTGTAACGATAAATCCCTCCCCTTCAAGGGGAAATCGACGTGCACTTCCCACCTGTTCGCCTGTTCCAACCGCCATTACAGCAGGCGTAGACGGTCGAAGCGGCTCAGCAGATATTAAACTCTCCCGCTGCATTTTGCCGTTTACATACAAAACCTCCATCAGTGCATCCACAGCCCCCCACTGTCCCGCAAACAGCAGCTCCTGTTCCCCTTTTTCCAAGGATGGGTCTTTGCAGTAGAGTATCTGTCCCGGTGTTTCGATCACTCTTTGCTCCCGCACCGTTTCCCGCACTGCTTCGTGATGCACAGCCGGCTGTGTAGTTTCCTGTATTGGCGGCGTTTGTTTTGCGCATCCACATAACATAAAGAACAATACAGCATAAGCAATCCCTTGCAATGTTTTCATCATTACTGCCTCCTTTTAAAATATTTAGCAGTATAGTAGAGATCACATTTCATTTACAAGGCTTTTCTGTCGTCTTCCCTTCTTGACAGCGGCAAAATCCTGTGTTATAGTTTTATTGGATAAAGGCTTTGACGAAGACTTATGCGCCTTACAAGATACCCAGAGAGGCATCCACTTTGGTGAAAGGATGCTGTACCCCCGTAATGCTGCACACCACTTCTGAGCCATCGACCGGAAATGGCCGATCGGGTGCGCCCGTTAAAGCGTCAAGCAAGCAGTTTTCGTTGATCGCTTGCTTACCGAGTGACAGCTTATGCTGTAACCAGGGTGGAACCGTGGAATACTTTTGTATCCCACCCCTGATTTTCAGGGGTGGGTATTTTTATACCTTCCCCAATAAAAAGGAGGAAACAACTATGAGCGAAGAAAACCTGTACACCTTTGAAAACCCCGACTTTCGCAAAACCTACTGGCACACCAGCTCCCACGTGATGGCGCAAGCTGTCAAGCGTTTATGGCCCGAAGTGCAGCTTGCAATCGGCCCTGCCATTGAGGAAGGCTGGTACTACGACTTTGACGCACCCTTCTCTTTCACCCCTGAGCATTTGGAGAAGATCGAAGCAGAGATGAAGAAAATTTGCAAGGAACGCATCCGTCTGGAACGCAGTGAGCTGCCCCGTGCGGAAGCGATCGCCTGGGCAGAAGCACACAACGAGCCTTACAAGAAGGAACTGATCGAGGACCTGCCTGCAGACGCCGTTATTTCCTTCTATACTCAGGGCGAATTTACCGACCTGTGCGCCGGCCCGCACCTGGATCATACCGGACGCATCAAGCACAACGGCTTTAAACTGACCAAGTCCTGCGGTGCATACTGGCGTGGTGACTCCAACCGCAAAATGCTGCAGCGTATCTACGGCATCGGCTTCCCCTCTAAGGAAGAATTGGATGTTTATTTGGAAAAGCAGGCCGAGGCTCTTAAGCGCGACCACAACAAACTCGGTCGTGAATTAGAATTTTTTACCACAGTGGAAGAAATCGGTCAGGGTCTGCCCATCCTGCTGCCTAAGGGCGCTCGTGTCATTCAGACTCTTCAGCGCTGGATCGAGGACGAGGAGCAAAAGCGGGGCTATTTGCTGACCAAAACGCCTCTGATGGCTAAGCGGGAACTGTATAAGATCTCCGGTCACTGGGATCATTATTTGGACGGTATGTTCATTTTGGGCGATCCCCATGACGAGGAAAAAGAGTGCTTTGCACTGCGCCCCATGACCTGTCCCTTCCAGTATCAGGTATATTTAAACCGTGCCCGTTCTTACAGAGATCTGCCCATGCGTTTGGGCGAGACCTCCACACTGTTCCGCAACGAAGATTCCGGCGAAATGCACGGTCTGATTCGTGTGCGCCAGTTCACCATTTCCGAAGGACACCTGATCCTTCGTCCTGATCAGCTTGAAGAAGAGTTTAAGGGTTGTTTGGAGCTTGCAAAGCACGTACTGGATACTGTGGGTATGCTGGAGAACTGCTCCTTCCGCTTCTCTCAGTGGGATCCTGCCAAATCCGGCATCAAATATGAGGGCACAGCTGAGCAGTGGAATGAGGCTCAAAGCGTCATGAAGACCATTTTGGACAATTTGGGCGTGAATTACGAAGTGGGCATTGATGAAGCCGCCTTCTACGGTCCGAAGCTGGACATCCAGTACAAAAACGTATTCGGCAAGGAAGATACCATCGTCACCATTCAGATCGACATGCTTTTGGCGCAGAAATTCGGAATGGAATACACCGATGCAGACGGCTTAAAGAAGACGCCCTATATCATTCACCGCACCTCTTTAGGCTGCTACGAGCGCACACTGGCTTACTTGATCGAACGTTATGCCGGTGCACTGCCGCTGTGGATGATGCCCGAGCAGGTTCGGGTACTGCCCATCACCGACCGCACCCACGAATACGGCAAGGAGCTTGCAGAAAAGCTGAAGGCTGTGGGCATTAAGGCTGAGACCGACTGCCGCAGCGAAAAGCTGGGCTACAAGATCCGTGAGGCCCAAATGCAGAAAGTGCCCTATATGCTGGTTGTTGGTGACCGGGATATGGAAAACGGCACCGTTTCTGTCCGTACGCGCAAGGGCGATGATCTGGGCGCAATGACCCCCGAAGCATTCATCGCAAAGTGCTTAACGGAAATTGCATCCAAGAGTAAGGAAATTTAAAAAATCAGGGGGTGTCTCATAATGAATGAGACACCCCAAAAAATGTATATTTATTAGAATTTTACTGTAGGGAACGGCCTAATGTGCCGTTCCCTATTGCATATTTCGAGGAATATTCTGCGGAACGGCACATAGGCCGTTCCCTACATATACTTATTGATACAGCAACTTTTTTATGCGGTTTTCATTTGTGCATCGGTGATAGATGCAATGGTGCTGATGAATGCACTGTTTGTTGGTTTTACGATTTTACCGTTTCCGTCTGTCGGGAAATAAATACTCCAAATCTGCTCATTGCGCTGTGCCCAAGCACGCTCTATAGCAAAGCGCATTGCCCGTTCCACTTGGGACGGGGTAGCACCCAAAACAGCTGCAACGGAAGGATACAGCTCCCCAAAGATCGTTTGATTGGGGTTTCTTCGGTACTGCCGAATCGATTCTTCCAAGCACTTCCCGCCTTTTGTTTGAAGGTGAAAGCCCAAGCTTCGCAAAGTAAAATCAAGGCCATCGGCACTAATGCTCCTGTTTTCCATTTCACACAGATCCAAAACCTTATTACACAGCAATTGGGCACTGCAGGGCGTGCGCAACAGGCATTGCACACGCAAATACTCTACTGTATTGAGCACATAATCACTTACATAAGGTGTTATGGCGATCGTAGAACAATAAAGGCCCCGCATTCCTGCCTCCTGCAATACGGTAATTCCGTCCATTTCAGGCAGCATTAAATCCAATATCAGTACATCCGGCTTCACTTCCGTCAGCATCGTGAGTGCATCCGGTCCGTTGCCGGCTATAAAGACCAAAAATTGTTCCCTCAGCTGTTGGGAAATGCGTTCTGACAACACATCATCATACAGCGCAAGCAGTACCGTTTTCATAGGTTCTCCCTCTATGTTTTTCTTTTATCATAGCACATTCCAAAACGCTCTTCAAGTGGTAACGCAAACTTTTTTCATTCTTTTTCTGATGTTTTCAATCGCTTTATCTGTTATTTTAAAACTTTCGACATTATTCGACATTCTTCGTCACCGTAAAGCGATCGGGAGCGTATTGATACGCTCCCGAATAATTACTTTGCATTTACGACGATTTGATCCTCTTGCACATCCACATCAATGGTAGTAATGGGATTTTCAAAGGATTCAATAATCTTTTCACTGATGGGATCTTCCAACAGGCGCTGAATCGTTCGACGCAAATTCCGTGCGCCATAGGTAACAGAATACGCCTGCTTAACCAGCAGCTTGCGTACTTCCTCAGTGTAATTCATTGCCAAGCCACGCTGTGCAAGGTTTTCCTGCAGCTCCTTCAGCATAATATCCGCAATCCCCAGGAAATGCTCCTCAGACAAGTGGTTGAAGGTAATGATCTCATCCACACGATTTAAAAACTCGGGACGCAGGAACTCACGCAGTGCCTTCATGGTTTTATCCTTTACCATATCGTGCTGTGTGCGCCCGAATCCCAGACCGCTAACGTTTCCCTCTGAGCCTGCATTGGAGGTCATCACGATCACAGCATTTTCAAAATTCACTGTGCGTCCCTGGGCATCAGTGATGCGTCCGTCATCCAAAACCTGCAGCAGCACATTCAAAACATCCGGATGTGCCTTCTCAATTTCATCAAACAGCACCACGCTATAGGGCTTTCTGCGAATTTTCTCGGTTAATTGGCCTGCCTCATCATATCCCACATAGCCGGGAGGCGAGCCGATCAGCTTGGAAACAGTATGCTTTTCCATGTATTCAGACATATCCAGCCGAATTAAGGAATCAACCGAATCAAACAAATCATCTGCCAGGCACTTCACAAGCTCTGTCTTGCCCACACCGGTAGGACCTACAAATATAAAGGACACCGGACGGTTTTTTGTAGAAATGCCCACCCGTTTTCTGCGAATAGCCCGTGCCACCGCATCCACCGCTTCATCCTGTCCTACAATATGGGTTTTCAGGCGGTCTGCCAGGCCCTTGATCTGCTGGTATTCCTGGGCTTTGATTTTACTGGCGGGAATCTTCGTCCACAACTCAATAATGCGGGCAAGATTTTCCATCGTGACGGCAGGTGCAGGAATACTTTCCAGCTTCTCAATTTCCTCTGCCAGCTGGCACAGACGACTGCGAATGTGGGCCAGGCGCTCATAGTGCTCGTTTTCTGTGTCCTCTGTGAGCATACGAAGCTCTAATTCATAGTCATTGCGCTCTTTCTTCAGTTCCGCTAAACGGGAAATCTCCTTGCAGCGCAAATTCACATCCGAACACGCTTCGTCCAGCAGGTCAATGGCCTTATCCGGCAGAAAACGATCGGTGATATAGCGCTCCGAAAGCAGCACACACTGACGGGCGATCTCAGGAGAAACCGTCACACCGTGGAACTGCCCGTAGGTCTGGGCAATGGCTTGCATAATCTGACAAGCCTCCTCCAAAGAGGGCTCTGCCACCATTACAGGCTGAAAACGGCGCTCCAATGCCGCATCCTTCTCAATATGCTTACGGTATTCATTAAAAGTGGTTGCGCCGATCACCTGTATCTCCCCACGGGAAAGGGCGGGCTTCAGGATATTGGCCGCATTCATCGAGCCTTCCGCATCCCCTGCTCCAACCAGATTGTGCACCTCGTCGATTACAAGGATGATATTGCCGCATTCCTTGATTTCACCGATCAGGCTCTTCATACGGCTTTCAAACTGGCCGCGGAATTGTGTGCCTGCAACAAGCGCTGTCAGATCCAGCAAAAACACTTCTTTATCACGGAGCTTATAAGGCACATCGCCTGCCGCAATACGCTGTGCCAGGCCTTCTGCAATGGCAGTTTTACCGACGCCCGGCTCGCCGATGAGGCAGGGATTATTTTTCTGACGGCGGTTCAGTATTTGAATCACGCGCTCTGTTTCCTCATCGCGTCCAATTACCTTATCCAGCTTTCCGTCTTTGGCTCTTCCGGTCAGGTCCATACAGTAGCTGTCTAAGAATTTATGCTTTTTATGCTTCTTATTGCCACTGTTTTGTTGTTCTTCCTCAGGCTCTTCCTGCTTGGCAGGCAAATTGGATCTTCCCGGATTCATTTGATTAAACAACTGATTGATCATGGGGAATGTGGCTGTGCGGCTCTCCCGCTCATCCGGATCATCCTCATTATCCACTTCATTTTGTCCGAACATATTGCTCATTTCATCGGACAGATTATCTAAATCCTCCTCAGAAAAGCCCATCTGCCTTACCGCTGCGTCGATCTGAGGAATCCCCAGACTGCGGGCGCATTTCAGGCAAAAGCCTTCGTTCGTGGAAACACCGTTTTCCACCTTGGTGATAAATACCACCGCAATATTCTTCTTACATTTGGTACACAGCTTTGGCTGCATTTCAATCACAACCTTTCATTTGATGCTTCTTCGCAAAACATCAAAACAAGAGAATTCTAAAATTGCTCGGGATGCTCAAATTTTTCGATCCCATCGTCGTACCACAGGTGGGTCATATACAGTCCTCCCGGAGGAACCGTCGGACCGGCCGCGGTACGATTTCCGTTTTCAAGAATCTGCCCGATTTGCTCCGGGGGAAACTTACCCTCGGCGCAATAAACCACCGTTCCCACCATTGCACGTGCCATATTATACAAAAAACCGTTGGCGCAGACCTTTAGCTCAATGATGTTGCCGCGCCGCTCCACATTAAAGTAGTATACGGTACGAACGGTGGATTTAACATCTGTACCTACACTGCGCACAGCAGCAAAATCGTGGGTGCCCACAAATTGATCTGCCGCTTGTTGCATAATTCTTTCATCCAAATGCTTGGGATAAAACCATGCACGGTTCACGTAAAAGGGATCACGAACACGGGAATTATAGATCGTATAGGTGTACTCTTTTTTGACACATGAGCCGATCGCATTAAAGTCTTCGTGCACCTCAAAAGCCTTTGTCACTACTATATCCACCGGTAAATGGGTATTCAGCGCATAGGGCAGGCGGTCCACAGGAATGGTCGACTCTGTTCTGAAATTGGCAACATAACAACGGGCATGGACACCGGCGTCCGTTCTTCCGCAACCGGTAACATGAACAGCGTGATTTACAACCATTGCAACGGCCTTTTCCAAGGTTTGCTGTACAGTCGCCAGGTTTTTCTGCGCCTGCCAGCCGTGGTACGCCGTGCCCTCATAGGTTAAAAACAATGCAATATTGCGCATCATACACCTCACAGGCCAAAGTGACGCAGCACAATCATACCGGCCAAAAGTACGGCTGCAACGAAAAAGGCAAGCAGATCCGAGCGATGGTAGCGCAATAGTTTCATTTTCGTTCTTCCCTTGCCGCCCTGATAGCAACGGCATTCCATGGCTGTTGCCAGCTCATCGGCACGACGGAAAGCGCTGATAAACAGCGGTACCAAAATCGGGACCAAAGCACGGACGCGCTTGAAAATATTTCCGGTTTCAAAATCTGCACCCCTTGCCTTCTGAGCAGACATAATCTTATCCGTTTCCTCGATCAGAGTGGGGATAAAACGCAGCGCAATGCACATCATCATAGACAATTCGTGCACAGGCAGGTGAATCTTCTTCAGCGGACTAAGAAGAGATTCCAATCCGTCTGTCAACGCGATGGGCGAAGTGGTGTATGTCAGTAAGAATGTACCTGTAATCAGCATCATAATCCGCGAAATCATAAACACTGCTCGTATGATGCCCTCTTTGGTAATGGATAATCCCCAAAATTCCACAAGCACCGTTTCTCCACCTGTGAAAAAAATGTTTAAGATGGCAGTAAACGCCAAAATAAACACAAGGGGCTTCATTCCCCGAAGAATAGACTTAACAGGAATCTTGGATACCGCAATGACAAAAATCAAAAACGCCAGCATCACGCCGTAAGAAATCCAGCTCAAGGCAACAAATAGCGCTGCAATATAGACAACTAAAAACAGCAGTTTTGTGCGGGGATCTAACCGATGAATGACGGAGTTTCCCGGGAAATACTGCCCCAATGTAATATCTTTAAGCATCCGCAGACCCTCCCTTGCAGGCAGTCAGTGCGTCCACGGCCTGCTCCAATGAGTACACCGGATCCACATCCAAACCTAAGGCCCGCAGCTTTAGGAAAACACGGGTAACTTCCGGAATATCCAACCCCATTTCTACAAGCTGCTGCGCGTGAGCAAACACCTCACCGGGTGTGCCGTTCATTGCCAGCTGTGCATCACACAATACAAAAAGCCGGTCTGTCAGCTTGGCTACATCGTTCATAGAGTGACTAACCATCATAATGGTGGCATTTTTTGCTTTTCGGTAATTCTGAATATTCTGAAGAATATCCTCTCTGCCGTCCGGGTCTAAGCCTGCAGTGGGCTCGTCCAAAATCAGCACCTCCGGTTCCATAGCAATAACACCTGCAATGGCAACACGGCGCTTTTGTCCGCCGGAAAGGTCAAAGGGAGACACATTCAGCTGCTCTTCTGTCAGGCCAACAAAGCCGGCAGCCTCCCGCACACGGCGATCGATCTCTTCCGGCTTCAGGCCCATATTTTTCGGTCCGAAGGCAATATCCTTATATACCGTTTCCTCGAAAAGCTGATATTCCGGATACTGAAAAACAAGACCGACACGAAAACGACACTGTCTTGTAAATTTCTTATCCGCCCAAATATCCTTACCATCCAGCAAAACAGTACCTTCTGTAGGTTTTATAAGCCCATTCAGGTGCTGCATCAGGGTGGATTTTCCCGATCCTGTATGGCCTATAATGCCGATAAACTCACCTTTTTCCACGGTAAAGGAGATATCCTTCAGTGCCACGTGTTCAAAAGGGGTGCCAATACTATATATGTGTGTAAGGTTTTTTACCTCTAAAATCGGTGCCAATTTCATTCCTCCTGTGGTCAGATCTGTTCCTTATTATTTAAAGGCGTTATACAGTGTCTGCGCACACTCTTCTTCATCCAAACAATCAACGCGAACCTCAAAACCCTGCTGCTTCAGCATCCAGCAAAGCTCTGTGGTCTCAGGGGCGCGAAGACCCATTTCGTGAAGCTTCTCCACCTGAGAGAATACCTCCTTGGGTGTTCCGTCCAGCGCCACCTTCCCCTCATGTAATACCACAACACGACCGGCTTTCGCCGCCTCGTCCATGTGGTGGGTAATTAAAACGACGGTAATATCTTTATCCTTATTTAAATCCATAATGGTTTCCAGTACTTCCCGTCGACCTTGCGGATCCAGCATTGCTGTGGGCTCATCTAAAACAATGCATTTCGGTTCCATTGCAATAACGCCCGCAATTGCAACACGCTGCTTCTGTCCGCCGGACAGCAAATGGGGGGCGTGATTACGGTATTCATACATCCCCACCCGCTGCAGCGCTTTATCAACCCGCTGACGAATGGCAGGACTGGCAACGCCCAGGTTCTCAGGGCCAAAAGCCACATCCTCCTCCACCACGTTTGCTACGATCTGATTATCGGGATTCTGAAATACCATTCCCACATGGCGCCGCACCTGCATCAAGCGGTCGTCAGCAGAGGTATCCATATCGTAAACATAAACCTTACCGCCACAGGGCAGCAAAATGGCATTGAAATGTTTGGCAAGTGTGGATTTCCCACATCCGTTACCGCCCAAAATTGCCACAAAGCTTCCCTGCTCTACGGTCAGATCCAGGTCCTCAAATACAGCAGTGCCGGGCGTGTCATCCACGCCCGGATAGCTATATGCCAAATGTTCTACTCGGATTGCTGTACTCAATTTTATTCCTCCAAGCATTCTGTCAAGGTGTCCAACGGCCTGTAGAGCCGCAAGGCAGCATTAGTCCGCTGCTTTTCACCGGCAGGCCCAATTCCCCTACCGCAGTACTGCCGCCGTGGCTTCCGCCAAATACAACATCCGATGCGTAACCCACCGCGGAAGGTGCCAAGCCGGTAGTATAAGAGTTGATAATGACAAATAAGGGATCGTCGGTCAACAGCTTCCCTACCTCCAACAGGAAGGGATAAAAGCTTGTTTCCATCTTCCATATTTCACCGCTGGGACCGCGGCCATAGCTGGGCGGGTCCATAATGATGCCGTCATAGCGTCGACCGCGACGAATTTCCCGCTGAATGAACTTTGCACAATCGTCCACGATCCAGTGAATGGGACGATCGTCCAAGCCGGATGATTTGGCATTTTCCTTTGCCCACGCTACCATTCCCTTGGATGCATCCACGTGAAATACCTCAGCACCGCCGGCAGCTGCCGCCAGTGTGGCGCCTCCGGAATATGCGAACAAATTCAATACCCGCACCGGACGGCCTGCAGATGCCACCTTTTCCCGAATAAAGTCCCAATTCGCCGCCTGCTCCGGAAACACACCGGTGTGCTTGAAGTTCATGGGTTTTACATTGAAGGTCAAATAGTCCTTGTAACGAATCTGCCAGCGTTCCGGCAAATGGTTATCCGTCCAATGGCCGCCGCCGGTATTGGAGCGAACATAGCGGGCATCGTACTTTTTCCACTGAGGTGCAATATGCGGTGTATCCCAAATAACCTGCGGGTCCGGTCGGACCAACAGATATTTTCCCCACCGTTCCAGCCGTTCTCCTGCAGTGGCATCTAAAACTTCGTAATCTGTCCATTCATCAGACATCCAAATCATGGTATTTCCTCACAGGTTCTCTTAATGCATATCAATGGTATCATCCGGCTCCGTAGGCTCCGGCTCCGTGGGCTCCGGCTCTGTGGGCATATTCTGCTGGTATTCTTCCCACAGTCTCTCTGTGTGCACGGGGCAAAGCATATAGGGGGCATCTTCTTCCTGTCTGAGCTTTCCGTTCAGACCTTTGAATATGCCATCGCTGCCGTCCTCGTTGATCAGGTAGATCCATTCGTTTCCGGTATACTGGGCGACCAAGCCGTACTGGCCTGCTTTATAAATCTCGTCCACTTCTTCCTGCGTCAGCTTTACCAAAGTCTTTTCTTCAATAACGACTTCCTCGTCGACCAAAGCAAACAGCTTACAGTAGGGTGTGGCAACACCACCGCCGGAGCAGTATTCTACCGTTACGTGCTTATTGCACTTCTTTGTGGGCAGGTCCTCTTCATAGGCGGCAGAACGCACCACGCGATTAAATTGTTCAGTTGTGCGAACATCGCTATAGCAGGCCTCTGTTGCCAGCATTCCGGAATCTAAACAGACGTCTACTTCCTTCATCGCGCGGTAGTCAAAAAGGGACTTGTCTCTCAAGCCGCTGTGGATGGGTCCCATCACCTTTTTGAACAGCACTGCCGCGGGGTTGTTTACATAGATCGGCGAAATGGAATCCGGCTGATCGAAGCCGCACCAAACAGCTGCCGTATAGTAGCCTGTAAAGCCGCAGTACCACCGGTCTTTATTGCCGGTAGTGGTGCCGGTTTTGCCTGCTGTTGTGATGCCGTGGCTATAAGAAAGATTCGCTTCCGTACCGGTTCCGCTCCTTGTGGCATTTACAAGGCAGTAGTTCATATAGTCTACTGTTTTTTTGCTCAAAATCTGTTCGGAGTGTTGTGTGTTGTCCAGTACAACATTGCCTTTGCTGTCAATGACCTTTGTAAAGGTTCTGCCCTCCCGGTAAACGCCGTTATTGGCATAAGTGGCAAAAGCGCACGCCATATCCCGGACCGTCACGCCCCAGGTCTGAGCACCCATTGCCAAGGGTGCAAAGTTGTTATCACTGTGCACAACACCGTTTTCATCCACATAGCGCTCAACCAGTGTGTGCAGGCCAAATTTATTCTTGGCAAAGTCGAAGCTATAGTCTGTGCCGATCATATCCAGCGTCCAGGCACACACTGCATTGATGGATGAGGTAACACCTGCGTAAATCGTCCGGGAGTAGTTATACTTCCAGTTGTCGTTACGGGGCCAGTTGCCGTCGTCATAGTTCAGCGGCAGATCCTTTACAACGGTAGCAGGGGTAATCACACCCATTTCAAAGGCCGGTCCGTAAACCGCAATGGGCTTAATGGAAGAACCGGACTGCAGCTCCGCATTGGTACGGTCCCATCCGTAATATCCGGTTTTCTCTCCGGTACCGCCCACCAGGGCAACAATGTCACCGGTACGATTGTCAATGATCACCATTGCAGATTGCAGCTTCTGACCGCCACGCACCGCCGGAATATTGTCCATATCGTAATAGATCTCTTCTAACTGCTTCTGAATATCCCAGTCTAACGTAGAATAAATATGATAGCCGCCGTTTTGGATGCGCTGCATATAAAACTCCTGGGTGGAGTAATTCCATTCCACGCCTTCCTGTTCCGCCAGCGCTTTTGCAACATCCTTTACAACCGCTTCCGTATGATAGGAATACATACTGCTGGAATTGTTCTTTTCCACAAAAATCTGCGTGCCGCAGTAGGGGCAGTAATACTGGCCGTTTTCTTCCCGCAGGGTGGACACGGTATCCTCGTATCCACAGTTTTCTGCCTCGCACATCACCCATTGATCTTCAAAATCAATGCCACACTTGAGCACCAGCTCCCGATTCAGCTCCTCCTGATACTGTTCCTCCGTCAGGTAGCCCTGATTACGCATCAGCCACAAAATGGTCTCTGTGCGGTCGCGGTTGTTCTCCGGGTTCTGATAGGGATCATAGTAGGTAGGGCTGTTGGTGATGCCAATGATACTTGCACACTCAGCTGCCGTGAGCTTCGGAAGCTCCTTGCCGTAATACGTCTCTGCCGCGGTCTTGATGCCGTTACAGTTCTGACCCAAATAAATGACGTTCAGATAATACTCCAAAATGGTCTGCTTGTCGTATTTCTTCTCCATCTCGGTGGCTTGGAAGATCTCAAGCAGTTTTCTCTGCACGGTAACACTGGAGCTGCCAAACGTATTTTTTATCAGCTGCTGTGTAATACTGGAGCCACCCACAGAGGAATCGCCAAAGAACATTCTGGCACACGCCTGGATGGTCGTGATCCAGTCCACGCCCTGATGCTTATAAAAACGATGGTCCTCCACCGCAATGGCAGCATTGATCATGTGCTCGGGGATATCCTCGTACTCGACCCACTTGCGGTCTGTCTTTGCGTCGATCTCCTGCTGGACCTGGATCTGATGGTCATCGTCAATATAATAGATGGTTGAATTCAGATCCAAAGTCAGATCACTTAGATCCAGGGAAGCACTGGGTAAGATTTCTTCTTCCAGGAAGTTGCCCAGCATCCCGGCAAAAACAAAGCCGCTGATAAACACAACCAAAAAAACTGTGGCCAAAGCGCCGGCAGCGATCTTCATCGTTGCAAACAGCACCCGCCAAACACGATATGCAATTTTCAAACCGGTAGGGGCCTGCCAGCTTTGCTGCTCAGTACGCTCCTGCTGTTCCTTTCGCTCCATCATAAAACCTCCTACATATCGCTCGTCGCAATATGATCATTTTCATTTATGCAAAAGTACATACCTTTGTTCGTACAATTATAACATAGATGTATCAAAAACGAAAGCCCTAATTTTTAAATATTATTTGAATTATCCATTTCGTAGCCGTCACATTGTATATTCTTTACAATTTCACTCTGTGTAACCAAATGCACTCTTGATTTTAAGGCATAGAACAGTTAAAATAGGCATACAATAAAACTACACGGAGGGTTTACTATGGAAGATCTGTATGGCTCTGATTTTATGACCATTGTTGACGAAGACGGCACGGAATACGAGCTGGAGGTGCTTTCCACCCTGGAATACAACGGCTGCTCCTATATGGCTGTCATTCCCGCCGGTCTTGATGACGGCGAGGACGCCGAGGTCAGTATTCTGAAATCCATCGAAGAAAACGGAGAAAGCATTTTATCCGCCATTGAGGACGACGAAGAGCTGGAAACTGTTTACGGTATGATCATGGAGCAGGTTTACGAGGAAGACGATTTCGAGGACGAAGAATAATTTTATCCTGCTTGGTGCGTAATGTGTCCTTTTGGACCCACATCATTTAATAGGGATGCATAACTTCTGTGCCCGATTGCAGACCTCCCGCATTTTGATGCGGACGTTGGGAGCAGCTAAAGCACAGAGAGGCAACCCACCTGCCTTTTCGTGCAGGTCATAATCGGATGCATACGGCCAAAGCGGGTAAACGGCATTGGGGGTCTCGACCCCCAATGCCCCAGAGTGCAAAAGGACCATTTTTACAGAGTGAGGAGGCGAAAAAGCCTCCTTTATTTCTTTTTTTGGCAAAAGTTGATTTTTTATACTTGAAACTTTCGTTTCTATAGGTTATAATGCATAGGACTGTGTACCTTTTCCAATAAGATACACCACCACATGCATATGAGAGGAATTGATTGTATGAGTGCATCCAGCAAAAAGAAACTCCGCAAGGAGCAAAACGTTCAGGCTATGACCGAGCGTCAGCGCAAGGAGCAGGCCGAAGCCAAAAAAACAAAAATTGCGACCATCGCTTTTATTACTGTGATTGCTGTTATTTTAGTTGCCTTTGTGGCAACTCAGGCAGTAAAGTTCTGGCAGCGCAACGGTTTTACTGAGAAGAATACTGTAGCCGTTACTGTCGGCGATCACGAGATCAATGCAGTAACTATGAGCTATTACTACAACAACACGATGAACAACATCGGCAGCCTTGTTGACCAGTACGGCGCCTCCGCATCCATGCTCGCGCCCTACTATATCGGTCTGGAATGCCCCTCCGATCTGTCTAAGCCTTTGGACGAGATGGTCAAGGACGAAGAGACCGGTGAAACTTGGGCTGACTATTACGTAAACAGCGTTTATGAGACCATTCAGCAGAACTATGCTCTGTATGATGCAGCTCAGAAAGCAGGCTTTAAGCTCCCCGATGATGCCCGCGCATCCATCGATGCAGAGATGGCAGAGCTGAAGGATGCCGCACTGCAGTACGGTTTCCCTGATACCGACACCTTCCTGCGCGCACTGTATATGAACGGTGCTTCCGCAAAGAGCTACAAGAACTTCCTGACTGTTCAGCACACCGCCTCCGCCTACTACAGCCACTATCAGGAATCTCTGGAATACACCGATGAGGATTATCGGGCACACGACAAGGATATTTACAACGAATTCTCCTCCTATTCCTACAATCAGTACACCTTCAGCTACACCCAGTTCCGCGGTGAGGGCACAAAGGGCGAGGACGACAAGGTCACCTATACTGCTGAGGAAGACGAAGCAGGCCGTGAAGGTGCAAAGGCCGCCGCAGAAAGCCTGCTGACTGCTACAAGCAAGGACGAGGTTGCCACCTTGGTCGAGGCAATGGAGAAGAAGCCCTCTGTTTCCAATGTGGAAAAGAGACTCTACAGCACCATTAAGAGCTCCAACGAGGAGCAGGCAAAGTGGCTGGCCGATAAGGACCGCAAGGAAGGCGATATCGCCCTGTTCCCCGTGGTTACCACCGATGCCGAAGGAAAAGAGATCACCAACAGCTACGTTGTGCTGGTATTTGTTGCCAGAGATGACAACCTGGGCAAGCTGGACAATGTCCGTCACATTCTGATCACCCCCGATGAAATCGACTCCAGCCTGACCGGCGAAGAGAAGACGAAGGCCCAGGAGGAAGCAAAGGCCGCCGCCAAGAAGGCCGCTGAGGATCTGCTTGCCCAGTGGAAGGAAGGCGAAGCTACTGAAGAATCCTTCATCGCTTTGGCAAAAGAAAAGTCCAAAGACACCGGTTCTGCTGCAGAGGGCGGCTTGATTGAAGGGATCCACAGAGATTCCGGCCTGGTTACCAACTTTAAGAACTGGGCGATCGACGACAGCCGCAAGGTTGGCGATACCGGTATTGTGGACTCCGACTACGGCTATCATATTATGTTCTATGTTGGCGAAGATGAGGTCAACTACCGCGACACCTTAATAAAGGCAGAGCTGGTACACGAGGAGATGGAACGCTGGAACGAAGAACTGCTGGCAGCCACTCCCATCAAGGCCGGCAGCCGCAAGTATATGAACACCGGCGTGGTACTGCTTCCCGCTACTGAGCCCGAAGCCACCGAGCCTGCTACTGCGGCACCTGCTACCACGGCACCCGCTGCAACCGATGCTCCCACCACTTCCCCTGCTGCAACCGACGCACCCACCACTTCCCCCGCAGCCTAACTTGAATAAAAAGGTTCTATGTCAATAGTTGGGGTAGAGCCAAAATAGAATAATTTATGGATCGTGTCGGAGCTATTGCTCCGGCACGATTTTAAGTATTACAGAATAAGATCCTTTTTCTGAAATTATTGAAGTTTCGCATACCGTAA
>JAGASJ010000007.1 GCA_017621795.1 Oscillospiraceae bacterium
CGGTAATCACAGAATCCAAATTATCATCCCTGCGGTTTTGGGCAGATGGTGGCATAGCATTTGCCAGGGTGATTGCATTGTCACCATAGGCTTGTTGCAAAGCACTGTCCGTCTGATATTTTTCTTTCAGCCAACTGCGGAATGCACTGACTCCGCATTCTGAGAAGTCGCCCACATCGTCATAGGTTCCGGATAGCGCCCACCAGTTCCATTCCAGCGTATCGCCGCCAGTGATCTTGAAACCAATGATATTGTTGGCGTAGGGTTGGCGCATTAAATAATCAATTACTTCCACCATAATGGCACCGGATTCCTGCTTCCACTTTTCCGATGCAAAGCTGGCTCCGGTTCTTTCCGGTGTACCGCCGGAAAGGGATACCAATTCTCCGGGATTTTGCTCCAGCCACCACTGGGGGGCATTAAAATCCAATGCGACGATCATTTTAGCGTCGGGATTTCCTGCCAAGGTAGCCCACATCATATCGTCGATGCCATCGGAAACGAAGCCATTTTCCGTCCAAACGTCGCCATAATTGTTGTTCAGGAATACATAGCTGACCACCGTATCCACACCGGCATCGGCAAATTTCGTTACGGTATGCGCCTCATATAAATCCGTGTTTTCCGGGCGGGCATACCATAGCGGCACCTGGGGCTGGCCATTGACAAGAAGTGTGGCTTTACCGCCTATATTTTCAATAGAAGATGTGGTTGTGACCGGCTGTGTTATCCCCGCTACTTTAATCAGTCCGATGGTGGAATTGGTATCCTCCAGCACAACCGTATAGCTGCCCGCAGGCAGAATATTTGGAATATGCAGTTGGAAATTGGCTGTGAAGCTACTGCCAACCGGCCATTGTTCTGTGGTTGTGCCATCAGCAAGCTGCAATTTACCCACAGTAATTTGCTTTCCCGACTGCACGAATTTCACAGGCAAATAAGACACCGCCGGCACAGCAGAACCCAAGGTCAGCGTGCCGCTTACCGGAATGAATGTACCTGCTGAGACAGTGCTTGTAGGGAATACAAACCGCAAGGACTGGAAATCATAGGTTTTCTTTTCCGTATTGACCCCGGTCTTTTGGATGGAGATGTGGTCTACCTTCACCGTTCCGCTGCCCGTTTTTACCACCCAAAGGCGATCATACACTGCGCTGGCCGCAGTAAACGAGCAGGTGACATCACCGCTGTGCAGAGGGATCACGGTCTGCCCGGAAATATCACCTTTCCAATCGATGGCTTCTAAAATGATCGTTCCTTCTGCATCTTCGCTAACCTCCGCAGAAGCGGTCAGTGTATAAACTGAATCGGTCGTCAGGCAGAAAAGGTCTGTATAAAATCGGCTTTCTCCGTCACCGGTGAGGGTCATCGCACCGGAAAAATCTCCCTGTGCATTTTGGGGTGTACATTGCCATCCCCCGGGCAAGCCGGTGGTGACAGACGGCTCTGCAAAATCCTCAACATAGACGGTGTTGCCGTTTTCTGTGTAGTTATAGTAGGCAAGGTCATCGATCAGCACATCTGCGCTTGTACCGCCAACGCGCATACCCACACGGATATAATACACGCCGGCACCTACCACATAGGTCATTTCATAGGTGTCCCACTGGGACCACTGACTGCCTGCGTTGGTAATGCGCTCCTGACCGAAAACAGGCGAAAGTGCCTCCTTGCCGTTTTCTCCATAGGTATACAAAAGCATACTGAAATGGCCGGAGATACTGTTGCGGCTGGCAATATGAGATACTACCTCGATCCGGTCTCCCGGAGAAACTGGGATGTATTCTTCCGAGGTAATGATGGACATATCCATTTGGCCCTGCTCGCGGCACACACGCATAGCCTTTTGGCCGCTATATACATTCTCCCCATAGGCTCGCATCGTGCTGTTTGCAAGAATGCCGTTGTGTTTCCAGCCGGATATGCTGAGGCCGACAGTTTTCTCAAAGTTCCAGTTGGCATCTGCATCGCTATTTTCACGAATCTCCCAAAAGTCGCCGTGACCTGCCAGCAGATCGTTGCCGATTTGGTCGAATAGTGTGATGTTGTCAATATAAACATCATTGGTGCCCCAATCCCGGCAGCACAGATTTAGCTGACTGAGATTTGCTGTAAAGGTTACTTCATAATACTGCCAATCTGCACGCAGTGCCTCTGCGCTTTCTATAATCGGAAAGTTTCCGTTGTCATAGGAAAAGAGGGATTGGGTCGTCGCTGTACCCTTTGCCCACAGACCCAGGGTATACTGATTTCCGGGGGTCATTCCCACATTGATGGCAACGCCGGTGTTTCTTCTCGCATCCGAACGCAAATGAAGCGCGCCCGCATCTCGATACCCTTCCTCTACAATTTCAGCATAATTGTATGTGCTGTCCCAAGCAGGCCAGGTACTGCTGTTATCCGGCTGCCCCGTGGGGAACATAGGTACCCATTTATCCTCATACAGGCAGCTGTACGCATCGGATGAAAGCGCTGTGTTGATGGTCGTCGGACCAATTTCCCCGGTAACCTCTACCTCCTGGTAAAAGTCACCCAGACCTGCCAGCAGATCGTTGCCGTTTTCATCTGTCAAGGTAATATTATCCAAATAAACCTCATTGGTGCCCCAGTCACGGCAACCAATATTCAACTGGCTGAGATTTGCGGCGAAGGTCAGCTCATAGTATTGCCACTCATCACAAAGCTGCTCCGCCGTTTCAATGATCGGTAAATCACCGTTATCATACAAAAACAGGGTTTGGGATTGGGCAGTACCTCTTGCCCACAAACCCAAAGTATAGGTTTTGCCCACAGTCATACCGGCATTGATTGCCACAGCGGTATTTTGGGATACCTGGCTTTTCATATACAGTGCGCCGACATCGTTATGTCCTGTCCCGACCACCTGGGCATAATGGGTATCATCCCACTGGGGCCAGGTTGTGGAATTATCCGGCTGTCTCGTTGGAAACATCGGAACCCACTGATCCCAATAATCGCAGCTATAGGCACTTGCTGCCGTAGAGGTATCGATGGTAACCGGTATCTTTTGAATTACCGTTTGTGTTGCCCCTTTTGTTTGGTTTTCCGTTGCAGTGATTGGAAGAATGGGTACCATCTGCAAAACCATGAAAGAAATGATCAACAGGGAAAAGACGCGCTGAAGTTTTATTGTATAACGCTTTTTCATACGCTTCCCCTCCTTTATTACAGTGTTCTTTGACGCTCCGGAAAAGGGCTGCCGCCAGGCGGCAGCCCCCTTTTTTAGGTTTTATAGGATTCTCTCTTTTTTATGCTGCGGTATAGTTTGCTGCGGCCAGGTAATAGCCGTAAAGTGCCTGTACCAAAGCCTTGGCCTCTTCCGTAGAATCTGCCTTATTATACATACGAATCATATAATTTAAGGGACTGTAGCTGACACTCAGGCCGTCTACTGCGACCTCGATCTTCTCGCCCAGATCCTGCGGATTGATGCCGGATACTTCTACATAGGTCATATTGTTTTTCGTGCCAACGACCGCTTCTCCACCGTTTGCGGTAACCGTCAGGCCTTCCAAACTGCCGGCAAAGTAGAACCGAACCGCTGTTTTGCTTTCCAGAACAAGTGCCGCGCCGTAGAACCGCACCCCGTTGGCACTGCCGGAAATACCTATATTGCTGTCGCCCACAGGTACCTGTGCATTCACCGTAATGCCGCTGCTTGCCAAATTCTCTGTATTGTAGCCGAAATAGTTCTGTGCGGCGCCACCGTAGACCAGCATATTCTTCACCAGGTCGTGGCAATCGCTCTTGGTAGAATCGGCCAGGATCACATCGGCATACTTGCGGACAGAATAGGTATTTGCCAAAGGCAGACCGTTGACGGAAATGGCAATTTCATCCATCATCTGGGCAGCAGCCACATTGACGGAGAATAAGCCGTCTGCTATAGTGCAATCCACTGCGTTGCCGTTTACGGTCACTGCAACCACATCGGTTTCAGCCAGTGCCATCCGGAAGTTCACACCAATGTTGTCCTTCAGGGTGATGTTCCAGCCGGTTACGGGATTTGCAAGCACGGGAATCTCCTCGGTCACCACTTCGCCGCAAAGTGCGCAGGTCTTGCTCTGAGAGCCTGCTGTAGTGTAGGTGGGTGAGGCCGTCACATTCCAGTCGCTGTAGCTGTGGCTGCAGCCGGAGGGAGTGATCACAACATCATAGATGTTGAATTCGCCTGCACGGCCTGCTGCTTCCAGCATACTCTCGGGAACATCCATACTGCTTGCCGTAGAGGTAATGGCAAATACAATGGGCTGACCTTCCGCTGCGGGAGCCATCTGCATCGTTACATTCTTATTGCTTGCAGGCTGGGTCATACCGTTATAGGTCACGCTGAAGTTCTGATCGCCGGCAGTGTAGCCGTATTCCACATGGTTGGAAATGCTGACATTGCTTTGCCCTGCGTAGAACATATAATACATCGTGTTGCTGTTGAGGATCTCTGCACCGTCAGCAGGCAGGATGATGGGGCAGCTCTCAGAACCGCTGTCCATAAAGTTACCGGCACCGCCCAACACATCGTTGCCCTCGGGATCCAAAACCCGGATGTTATCAATATAGAAGTGGCTGCCCCATACATACTGGGACATTTTCAAAACCAGATAGGCAAAGCCGTTATCGCCGCCGTTATAAGGCAGTTCAAACTGAATATTTGTCCACTCAGGCACATAGAACCGCTCATATTCACCACAGGTGATGCCCAAAACCTTTTTCAGCTCCTTGGTGATGTTCATCTGTTCCTTTGCTTCTGTTTCCGTCATATAAGCCGGGAAAACAGACAGAATTTCGCCGCTGTTGCCGAATACGCCCTTGACATTCATAGACAGGGTGTAGGTCTTATTATCGGATCTGTCCAATGCCATCGTGTTAAGCAGCGTCAGGCACAGATCCTGCTTGGTCTCGTTCTGCCAAATGTTCAGTGCGCCGGGATCCTCACAGCCCTCCGCAATGATTTCCACATTGTTATTGACAGAGGGTGTCAGCGTTGCGCCGCCCAAAGCATCTGCGTTCCAGTACCAGCGGTAGGCGCGCTCAACATTGGAGCTGATCACTGCCAGATCAGGAATATCCTGAGAAACAACACTGAAATTACCCTTGTTGCCCAAGATATTGTTGCCGTCACTGTCGATAATCTGCAGATCATCCACATAGATATCTGCCACGCCGGTGCTGCCGCTGACCATCAGCTGCAGGGCCGTGCGGTCTGCCACAAAGGTATGGGTCACTTGTACCCAGTCGGCATTGTTCTCAGCCACCTGATGATAGCCGAATTTTGCGATCATACCGTCGCCATTGGCGTACATCTGCAAGCCGCCGTCGGTGGTCTTGGTATAGCCCTTGACATAGGCCTTCAGGATGTAGGTATTACCGGGAATCATACCGGCTTCCAGTGCCACGCCCACATTTTCATTGGCGCTGCTGTGTGCAAAATGGAGAGCACCTGCATCGGACTTGCCGATAGCAGCAATCTCCGCATAGTTGTAGCTGTCGCCCTCGGTTTCCCAGGCAGTCCAGTTTGTATCGGCACGAATGCCTGCGGGGAAGAAAGGCGTCCAGGCATCCATGTGGGACAGGCCGTCCCAGGATTGCTTGCCGGTGTTGATCGCATCGGCAGTGCCGCTTACCACATCGTCAGTGGGAACATTGGGGTCTTCCTTGTTTTCTACCTTGCAGAAATCGCCGTAGCCTGCCAGCAGATCCACGCCGTCTGCATTCTTGAGTGTCACATTATCAATGTAAACATCGGTGGTACCCCAGTCAGAAGCAACCAGATTCAGCTGCTTTCTTACATCAGCAGTAACGGTAACCTCATAATAGGTCCAATCCGCACTCAGATTCTGAGCTGCGCCAATGATGATCGCATCACCGTTGCCGTAGCTGAACAGAACCCTTCCGGAGTTGGAGGTTCCCTTTGCCCACAGGCCCAGGGTATAGCTCTGACCGTTTACCAGGTTCACGCCGATGGCAACACCCACATTCTTGGTGCCATCGCTGGCAAGATGCAAAGAACCTGCATCCAGATTGCCCTCTGCAACGATCTCGCCGTAAGGTCTGTCGCTGTTCCAGGCAGGCCAATACTGAGTCGGTTCACCGATCTCATACATCACAGACCATTTGTCTGTGGGTGCGCCGCCGTAAGAGGGATAGGCAACACTTGTGTCAATAGACACGAGCTCTGCCGGTTCCTCCGGCGTAATGTATGTATAGAAGTCACCGTTTCCGCTCAAAAGGTCGGTGTCGGCGGCATTTTTCAGGGTAATATTGTCAATATAAAGATCGGTGGCTGTGCCCCAGTCAGAGGTATAAAGTGCAATACCCGACCTGTCAGCAGTAAAGCTGATGGAATAATATGTCCAATCTGCTCCCAGCTCTGCAGCTGCGCCGATCACTACGGGGTCACCGTGTCCATAAACAGCCAGCACCTTGCCGCTATTGGATGTGCCCTTTGCCCACAGACCCAGCGTGTAGGTCTCTCCGGGAACAAGACCGGGGTTGATTACCACGCCGACGTTTTTGCCTGCACTGACCATGTGCAAAGCACCCGGATCATTATGTCCGTCTTCAGCGATCTGAGCATAGCTTACACCGTCTTCCCATGCAGGCCAGTTGCTCTGATAGCTGCCCCAGGGTGTAAAAGACACCCATTGTCCCACAGGCGCACCTGCCCAATCATCAGAAACTTTAGAAGCATCCAGCATCTGTGCATCAGGCCACTGCTTGGAAATGCCGCAGTTTACGCAACGGGAATGTCTGTCGCTGTCGGGCGCACCGAAGCTGTGGCCCAAAGCCGCAATTTCCGTCTGTGCAATAAAAATCTCATTACAAACGGAGCAGTGCTTACCCTCGCTCTTACCCGCTTCGGTGCAGGAAGGTGCAACGGCAGCATCCACCACAGCCTTGTGGCAGAAATTGCCGGCACAACCCAGCAGCTCATTGCCGTCAGCATCCGTCAAAGTAATGTTGTCCACATAGACATCGTTGCTGCCCCAGTCGCGGCAGCACAGGTTGAGCTGGCTCAGATTTGCAGTAAAGGTAACCGTAAACTGCTTCCACTCATTGCTCAGTGCCTCCGCCGTTTCAATAATAACCGCATCTCCATTGGCATAAGAGAACAAAGACTGAGACTGCGCTGTTCCCTTTGCCCACAGGCTTAAGGTGTACTGTTCACCCACCGTCATACCGGCATTGATGGCAAGGCCGGTATTCTTTCCGGCGGCGCTGACCATGTGCAGAGAGCCTGCATCGGCATAGCCATTTACCACAAGCTCAGCATAGTGCTCCGTATCCCAGGTGGGCCAGCCGTCTGCTTCTACGCCGGCAGGAAGCATCGGCATCCATACCTTCTCAGTGGCATTGTAGGACGCCACGATTGTGGAGGCATCCAAGAAAGCCTCATCTATCAGCTCGTTGGTGACATCGCTGTCCTTCACCACTTCGCCGTAGGTGTAGAAATCGCCGTAGCCTGCCATCAGGTCTGCACCGGAAGAATTCTTCACGGTGATATTGTCGATATAAATATCGTTCTCGCCCCAGTTGCTTGCCCAGAGATTCAGCTGATTCAGGTTTGCGGTAAAGGTTTTTTCCACATAGGTCCACCCATCACTGATGGCAGCGCTTGCAGTGGCACCGTCAGCAGAATATTCTGCCGCGCCAATAATGGTGCCGTCACCGTTTGCATACAGGGAAAGGACCTTGTTGGGGTTTGTGGTAGCGCCCTTTACCCACATACCCAGGGTGTAGGTCTCACCGGGGGTCATACCGATATTGATGCCTACAGCAACCGTACTACCGGCAGTACTTTTCATGTGCATCGCACCGGCATCCTGCTTGCCCTCGGAAACGATTTGGGCATAGTAGGCATCCGACCACGCGCAAAATGCGCCGCCATCGGGCTGACCGGATTCCGTTCCCATCACAGGAACCCAGCCGCCGCCATAGGGTGCGCCCCAAGGGCTATAGGTGGTTTCCGTAAGGATGGTCACAGGAATTTCGTCTATCACCGTGTATTCTTCACCGCTGGCAGTTAGGCCAAAGATCGGCATCATGCCAACAATCAGTGACAGACAGACTATGATACTAAGTATACGCTTCATCATGATTCCTCCCATATTTTTTAATTAACAAAATTTCTTTTGTTTTTTACCTTGTGATGTTATGGGTTTATTCCTCCAAAGGCAGAACATCTTTGGATTCCCGCAAAACCCATTTCCCGCCGGTAAAATCCGGAATGTCGATGGGCATACCGCCGTTGGCGATGGAGGCTTCTGTCAGGCAGGTAATGACCATCCAGCTTGCGGCATCGTATACATCAATGGGCATTTCCTCGCTGGAAAGCGCCGCACCGAAAAATGCCTGCAAGGTCAAGGTGTCCATACCGCCGTGACCGGCTTCGATCTGCTCTTTCGTGATGCTTTTCCAAACAGCCGGCATATTTTCTTCATACACAGCCTTATCATTTCCGCTGTATTCAGACATTTCTTTATCGTGATCAAAGGTCATTTCATCCGTTAGCACCACATGATCCGGAACGGAGAACAAACCCTTTGTACCGCTGACTGTAAATTCCCGGCTATAGGCTCTGGGCAGGCTGGTGTCCAGCTTCAAGCTGATGAGGGTGCCGTCAGCACAAAGGATATTGGTACAGACCACATCTGCCTGCGCAAACTGTTTATCCTGCAAAAACGCATATTCCTCTTTGCCCTGCACATAGGCACGAAGCCCTCTTGCCTTGGATGCCATAGAGGTCAGCTTCAGCATCCGGTTTCCCCGGTTGATATTCAGAAGCTTGGCAATGGGGCCTAAGTTGTGGGTAGGATAGTTATCACAGTTGCGGATCAAATAGTTTCGCAGACGGTAGTGCCGGTTTTTGACACCGCCGCAGATCTCACTGCGCAGGTCGTGACCGTAAGCACCGTGGGCAAAAACCACTTCGCCCAGCTTTCCCTGACGCACCATTCGCGTAGCCACCAGCTCTTCCTTGCCGAAGCAGCAGTTTTCCAAAAACATAAACGGCGTTTTGGTCTGCTCCCAGGTATGTACCAGCGACCAACAATCTTCCACACTGTAGCCGCCGCCAACCTCCAGACCGCATACTTTTCCATTTTGCATTGCTTCAATGGCAAGAGGAACGTGTGCCTCCCAGGAAGCGGAAATGATGACGGTGTTTACCTGCGGGTCACGCAGGAGCCTGCTATGATCGGTATACACAGCCGGTTGTGTGCCCCTTTTTTCCTGCACGCGCCGGGCATTGGATACCGCGCGGTCCTCGTACTCGTCACACAGCGCCGCAACCTCCACATCCGGAAAATTGTTCAGCACATTGGTTAACAGAATCTCGCCTCTTTGTCCAAGTCCCAAAAAGCCTAATCGAATCTTATCCATTTATTGATCTCTCCATTTTTGTATGCACCGTTTCTCTCAACCGCAGGTATTTACTTTCTCTTTTTCTTTCGGATCACAAGAACGATCAAGCACACAACAACGGCTGCTGCGCCAAGGCCGCCTAAAACGATCCACAGTATATTATTTTCTTCCTCCTGCTGAGGCATCGGTTCGGTAGGTTCCTGCACAGGCGGTTGGGTTTCCCCCTCCGTCGGCTTTGGTAAGGGCTCTCCGTAGGAGAAGGTCTCTGTTCCGATCTCGCCGCAGAAGCAGCTGTAATAGAACAGTGTGGGAGATTCCTCTGTTGCCATAGCTGCCAAATACTGATCGTGATAGTCCATTTGGTCAAACACATGGACATGCTCGCCGACAGTCAAATCATCCAGATACACACTGCCGCTGACACTTCCTTCGGCCGCATGGGTATGCAGCGTAATTTTAACAATCAGGTAGCGGGTATCTTCTAAGGTACGGATCTGAGATTTCAGCTGCCGCCAATCCGTTCCGAAATTTTCGTCACCGATGAAGAAAACAGAACCGTCCAGATCGATCTTTTCCCCAATGACATCCCTGCCGTTGCTATACACGGTAAGGTATCCGGTGGCACCGATCAGCCCCGCATTCTTCATAAAATAAGAAATGTCATAAAGGGCATCGGCTTCTACATCAATTCGATTGGAAAGCAGCTCCTGATAAGTGCCCTTGCTGTTTGCTGTGAATTGAAGGCTCCTGCTGCCGCCGTGAACCTCTCTGCCGGGGGTCGCCGCAATGGCATTGGGCGCTTTGTTGATCATTGTCCAGTTGGTCAGGATATTGTGATTGGAATCGTAAAGCTCAAACCCTCCATCCAAAGTGCCGGTATTGGCCTTGGGAGGCGGCGGTGCAACTTTAACGGTCACATCATCCAAATACACACTGCCGCTGACCGCACCCTCTGCCGCATGGGTATGAACGGTGAAGCGGACAACCACAAATGTGGTATCCTCCTTGGTGGTAAACTGGGGCTTCAGTTCATTCCATGCACTACCGTAGGAATTGCCGGAAATATAGAACACAGAACCCTCCAGGTCCTCTTTACCCAAAAGCTCTGTGCCATTGCTGAATACAGACACATAGCCGGTTGCGCCGATCAGACCGGCATTCTTGACAAAGTAAGAAAGCTCGTATGTCACATTGGGCTCTACCTCATAGGCATTGGAGAGTACCTGCTGATAAGTCCCCTTTTGTGTGGCAGTAAATTGCAGGCTGCTGTTACCGCTGTGGGCCTGAGTGCCTGCAGTGGCAGAAATGGCATTGGATGCCGTGTTGCTTAACGTCCAGTTTGCCAGGATGTTATAGATGGGATCGACGATCTCAAAGCTGCCGTCAAAGCTGCCATCGTTTGCCATGGGGGGATCCGGTGCAATCGCAACAGACAGATCATCGATTAGTACACTGCCGCTGACAGTATCCCCGGCTGCATGGGTATGCACCGTGATGCGGATCAGCACACTGCCCGTATTTTCGCCGGTGGTGAACTGTGTCCGCAGCTGCTGCCAATCGGTAGGATAATTTTCATCGGCAATGTAGAACACAGAACCGTCCAAATCCTCTTTGCCCAGCATTTCCCCACTGTCAGCAAATACACTCAAATAGCCCGTGCCGCCGATCAGACCGGCATTTTTCACAAAATAGCTCAGATCATAGGTGGTATTGGGTTCAACCGGGACCGGGTTGGAAACGATCTGCTGATAGGTGCCTTTTTCGCTTGCCATCAGCTGCAGGCTGCTGTTGCCGCTGTGGGCATCGGTGCCGGCAGTCGCCGAAATAGCATTGGATGCTGTATTGTTCAGTGCCCAGTTGGGCAATGTGTTGTAGTTGGGATCGACGATCTCAAAGCCGCTGTCAAAGCTGCCGTCATTTGCCAAAGGCGGTACCGGCATTTCTTCCACCGCAACATCGTCAATATATAAGGTCTTTCCGGTGGTATCTGATGCCACCGCCCAGGTATGAACTGTAAAGCGAAGTACCACGGAGGTGGTCTCGCTATCGGTGGTAAACTGCCCCTTCAGCTGCTTCCAATCTGTTCCGAAGGAGCTGTCTCCCACAAAGAAAGGCAAGAGATCCAGCTTGCCGATGGGCGCACCGGGATCGCCGTTTTTGAATACGGACACATAACCCGTTGCACCGATAAAATCCACATTTTTTACATAATAGGAAATGTCGTAGGTGGTATCGGGCTTTACTTCCAAAGCGGCGGAGGTAATATCCTGATATCCCTGCGCGCCGCCGCTGAACATAGCCGCATAGCTTCCGCTGTTTGCCACCGTACCCGGCTTTACCGACAGGGCGTTGGCACTATTTCCGGGGAACCAGTTGGTAAAGGCATTACCGGAAACCGTTTCAAAGCCGCCGTCAAAGGTAACCGGCAGAGGCTCGGACGGCTCGGTCGTCTCCGGCTCGGTGGTCTCCGGCTCGGTGGTCTCCGGCTCGGTGGTCTCCGGCTCGGTGGTCTCCGGCTCGTCCACATGCTCCCAAATCACCAAATCATCCAGCACCACCGTGCCGTCTGTATCTGCGGGCTGGTCGATGGCGTTCATGGCAACCACCCAGATAATGGCGTATTCCACATCACTGCCGGAAGTATACTGCCCCGTAGCAGTCACCGTCCCGGCATCCTTGGCGTAAATGGTGCAGGTCGCCAGCATATCCACCGGGGTCACGTTCTGCTCAAACACCCGTACCCAGGCGGTTACGCCCTGGATCCCCTGATGGGAGAGGGTGTAGGAAATATCGTAAGTGGTATTGGGCTTTACCGGCACGGAAGCACTGGAAAACACCACATGGTCACCGGCCTTACTGCCGCCAGGAACGCCAACGGTCATCTTTCCGTCCTCAGCAGAAAGGGTCATTTGGTTGGCACCGCCCATTTGCGCAGTCCAGCCCGTCCAGTTCTTTCCGTCAATATCTATTTGGCTTTCCGGAGTCGGTTCGGGTTCGGGTTCTGCCCCCTGCTCCTGAATAGACAGGTCATCCAGCACCACGGTGCCGTCTGTTCCCGTAGGCTGGTCGATGGCGTTCATAGCAACCACCCAGATAATGGCGTATTCCACATCACTGCCGGAGGTATACTGCCCCGTAGCAGTCACCGTCCCGGCATCCTTGGCGTAAATGGTGTAGGTCGCCAGCATATCCACCGGGGTCACATTCTGCTCAAACACCCGTACCCAGGCGGTTACGCCCTGGATCCCCTGCTGGGAAAGGGTGTAGGAAATATCGTAAGTGGTATCGGGCTTCACCGGCACGGAAACACTGGAAAACACCACATGGTCACCGGCCTTACTGCCGCCGGGAACGCCAACCGTCATCTTTCCGTCCTCGGCAGAAAGAGTCATTTGGTTGGCACCGCCCATTTGCGCAGTCCAGCCCGTCCAATCCGTGCCATCCACAGCGATGGTGCTCTTTTCCTCTGTAGCCCCTACAGACAGCAGCGGCAGCAGAAGGGTAAAGGCAAGAAGCATCGCTATGATTCTCTTGTAACAGTTTTCTTTCATTTAGGTCCGCACTCCTTTCCAAACGTAAAAGTGTTCTGACCGTTTTTCAGGGGATATTCCCTTCCGCCATAGGAAAACACACCGGAAAGTCCATCCGGCATACCTACCACAAAGCAGAAGCCGTCTTCATTTGCCTGCCAGGAGGAACGCACCGTTCCTTTTTCCGTTTGATAGCTGGCACAGGCCCTGCGAATACGAAGCTGAGGATCCGGCTGCGGCGCGATCCGCACACCGGCAAAGCCCGGCTTTGTGGGCTGAATGCCGCACATATATTCCGAGAACCACTGTCCGCAGCTTCCCAAGCTGTAGTGATTAAAGGAGTTCATCGCCACATCTCCAAAGCCGTGTTCTTTGGTATAGCTGTTCCAGCGCTCCCAAATGGTTGTGGCACCGTTTTTGATGGAATAGCCCCAGGAAGGATAGGTATCCTGCAGTAGGATCTTATACGCAAGGTCATTTCTGCCGATTTTCGACAGCACCGGCAGCAGCAGGCTGATCCCCACGAAGCCGCAGGTCAGGTGGTCATCATCCTTATGGATGGATTCCACCAGGCGGTGAGCGACCCTGTCCGCCAAAGCCCCATCCACCAGAGAAAAGCCGATTGCCAGCAGATAGGCACACTGAGAATCAGACTGAATGAAGCCGTCCTCCTGCACATAGTGGCGGTGGAAGGCATCTTTTACCTTCTGGGATAAACTCTTGTAGTACTGTTCTTTTTCTGTTTCGCCAATTTCACCGCACAGCTCCGATAAAAGCTGAGCAGTATAGGCAAAGTAGGCTGTGCCAAGCATATCCCGGGGTGTTTCATTTAAGCGAACAGAAAGCCAGTCGCCGTATCCTTCATCGGGACGGATATAATCCCGGCTGGTGCGGTTTTGGTATTCCACCCAGCCCTCCATAGCTTCTAAATTTTCATAGATCACGGACTTGTCACCGTAAAAACGGTAATGCTGATAGGGAATTACTACAATCGCATCCGCCCACGCCGCAGTTCCGTAGCCCAGACCGTAAATATAAGGTGCAAGGTCGTAGGGTGCACCATCTTCATTGATGGTATCCCGAACATTTCGTAAGTACTTTTTGTAAAAGTTGCGGCAATCCAGATTGTACATTGCCGTAGGGCAAAACACCTGGGTATCGCCGCACCAGCCCAGTCGTTCATCCCGCTGAGGGCAGTCGGTGGGCAGATCTACAAAATTGCCCCGCATACCCCAGATAATATTGCTGTAAAGCTGATTGACCATGGGATTGTCGCAGACAAACTCTCCCCGTTTAGGAAGAATAGAGGTCAGGACAATACCCTCTATCCGGATCAGCTCCGCGCCTGACAGCCGAAGCTGCATATAACGGAAGCCGTGGAAGGTTAAAGAAGGCCGGAAGCACTCCTCCCCCTCACCTGCACAGACAAACCGGTCTACGCTGGCCGCGCCCCGCAGATTGGCAGTATAGACA
Organism: Oscillospiraceae bacterium; assembly: GCA_017621795.1. Classification (GTDB taxonomy): domain Bacteria; phylum Bacillota; class Clostridia; order Oscillospirales; family Oscillospiraceae; genus Faecousia. Next base: position 14,385 of record JAGASJ010000007.1, read on the forward strand.
CTTCCGTCGGGATTGAGCATCTCACCATACCAAGCAGTGACTGCTGTATGCCGCTTTGCCCTGAGAACAAGCTCCGGGATGCCCACAAAGTTCTGACCAAAATCCAAAACAAGGCTATCGCCCATTTGCCGGATAGATACCGTTTGCATACGGCGTTCCTCTCGAACCGCCATTTCATAATCCGGTAAAAGCGCACCGTCAGTACCCTGTCCCAAACGGACGGGAAAACCTGCCGGTCCGCCGGCAGCAAAGCATTTTTCCGGCCCGGGATAATTATGATCTGTCCACTGACCCATATAGAAATCTGCATAACGGACATTGCTTTCCAGAAAACGGAAGCTTTCATCAGAGCCAACCGTTTCCTCGGTACCATCGGCGTAATGCAGCTTGAGCACCATTGCCAGCTCCGGTTGCCGGTCACCATAGGTCGTTTTGCGGCACAAGGAAAGATTGCCTGCAAACCAGCCATCTCCCAGTACAGCACCGAACCGATTGTGTCCGCAGTTCAAATACGCTGTCACATCTAAGGTCTGAACATAAACGAGCTTCCGGTAATCTGTCCAGCCGGGGGCAAAATAGCGGCTCCCCACCTGCTTACCATTGATCCAAGGCTCATAGATACCCAATGCTGTGATCTGCAATCGGGCAGAAACCGGTTTTTCCCGCAGCTCCAGATCCCGGTAGATATATGGGACGATCCTGCCCACCTTGTTGCCGTCCCGGGTTTCAAAAGGGCAGTGGATCTGCCCGGTGGATGCACCGATAAAATTATTCTTTTGAATCCAAATCTCTTTCATTTTATTACCCTTTCACGCCCTCATCGGCAGATACGCCCTCCTGGATCTGCTTTTGGAACAATCCGTAAAGCACAAGCACGGGAATGAGCGCAATGACCAGTCCGGCAAACACAACGCCCTTGTCGCCTACACTGTTTTCCATAAAGTGCAGGCCGATGGAAACCGGATACTTCTCCGGTGAGGAAATGAATGTCAGGGCGATGGTATATTCATTCCAGGTACCCATAATGTTGCCGATCACAGAGAAAAACAGCACAGGCCGCACCATCGGAATCACGATCTTGCTGAAGATCTTAAACTCACTGGCGCCGTCCAATCTTGCTGCCTCCAAAAACGCATCGTTGATCTGCGCCATAAATCCGGAAACCATAAAAATGCTTGCAGGCAGAGATATCACCGCATAAATGACCATCAGTGCGATCAAGTTATCTGTCCAGCCAAGGGAATCAAACAGGTAATACATTGGCGTCAGCATCAAAACCGCCGGGATCATCATCGCCACAAAATAGCACATCCGCATTGCGTTTTTCAGACGGAAACGGTATTTTGCCAAAATGTAGGAGGTTGTGGAAAGCATTACAAAATAGAGCACTGCCGTTCCCACTACCAGCAGCAGGGAATTGAGGAAATACTGAGAAAGATTCATTTCCTGCCAGGCTGTTAAGTAGTTGCTAAGCCGCCAAGCCTCAGGCATCGCCATGGGATCGGACATAAATTCCAGTTGATTTTTAAAGGAGGAAATTACCAGCCACACCACAGGAAAAGCTACCAAAAGCAGGCAAAGCAGCATAAAGATTCTGAGAAACCACTTCAGAAAGATTTTTCCCACAGGGATCTTCATAGCCATACCTCCTTATCGCTTGTCTTCTTTTCCGCTGATCATACGGTTCAGACTGTAGCACAGCACAAAACTGACGATCATCAGAATAACAGCGGCGGCATTGGCATAACCTACACGGCTAATGCCGTTTTCTGCCGTCAGACCGTATTTGTACACATAAAGACCCATCACCGTGGAGGTGTTGCCCGGCTGACCGTTGGTCAGCGGCAGCACCAAATTTAGGTTGGATGCCAACGTAGAGGAGATGATATACACCATCACATACCGCACCTGCCCTAAAATTCCCGGCAGTGTCACCTTCGTAAATTGCTTCCATTCCCCGGCACCGTCCAGGGTCGCCGCTTCGTACAGCTCGTTGGGAATGTTGTTGATCGCCGCGATCAGCACGATCATACTGTAGCCGGTGCCGCACCAGATCGCCACGAAGGAAATCACCGTTACGGGATTTTCCGCGATCCAGGAGGTCATATTCATAACGAGCTCCTGTTCCCGTCCGGAGAGCGACAGGATCAAGCTGTTCAGCACGCCGCTTTGCTCAAAAACCAGCTTCCAAACAATGGTTATGACCACGATGGGCAGCACTGTAGGCAGATACAGCATATAACGGTAGATTTTCTTTTCCGTCTTGCCAAGGCTGGAACGGGTCAGTGCTACCGCAAACAGCAAGGAAAGCGCTGTGATCAGCACCAGCTTGAAAAAGGAGATCACCAGGTCATTTTTCAGGGCAGTATAGAATATCGGATCCCTGAAAATCTCCATATAGTTTGCAAATCCCACCGGTGTTTTCGGTGTTCCCGCAATACCCATCCAGTCTGTAAAGCTGTCATGGACTGCACAAAACAGCGGGACGATGCAAACAAAGCCGTATACCATCAGGGTGGGCACGCCAAAGATCCATAAAAACGAACGTTGTGAGCCACTGAGTCTGGCTCTATGGGAACGCTTTGCCATATCCATCCCTCCTAACTGTTCTTTTGGGCAGCTTCCTTCAGCTGCCGGATGCCCTGTTCCACACTCAGGCTTCCCTGCGCGATCTGATTGGCAACATTATTAAAGGTTTCACCCACATTGCCCCAGTCGCAAACCTTATAAACAACGGTTACATCCTCACCGCGGATGTATTGCATTACCTTTTGGGAAATGGGAGAATAGGCCGCTATTTCCGGCTGCCATTGGGATGCGGATACATAGCCATAAGATACTGCCAGACGGTTCAGGTTTTCATCCCTGTACAAATACCGCAGGAAGGTCTTGGCATTTTCCGCGTTTTGGGTATTGGCGGAGATCGCCACACCCACACCCATCAGGGCGATGCCCGGATTCTGTCCGGCAGCGTTCAAGCCTGCCGTGGTAAAGTGCATTTCAAAATTGCCGGGAATGGAGTTTTTCATTTCCGCCTCCAGCCAAATACCGGAGGATACCAATGCCGCGCGGTGGTTCAGCCAGTCGCTCTGTGCACCCAGGTGATCCTGTGTAGCGGAAGCGGAGATATAGCCTGCCTGGGAAAGGGTGTGCAAATTATTTAAAACCCCAACAAAGCGGGCATCCTCATAAGCCTCCGGCTCCTGACCGGATGCCACCCGGTTGAAAAATTCCTGCCCGTAAGCTGCCACAGCAGGCATCACCGTACCCCAAACCAAATAGTTGGAGTACATACCGGGATAAATCAGGGAGTTTTGCCAGTTTTGCTTCAGCACCTGGCCGTTTGCCAGCATACCGGAAAAATCCCTGTGGGCAGAAATACCCATCGCCTGATAGCTGGCTTCATCATACCAAAGCCCGTAGCAGTTGAGCATCAGCGGCGCTTTATACTGGCATCCGTTATAACGCTCCAGCGCATCCGTGTTGACTTTATCCCATATTTTCCCATCGGTACCGTAAACCGTTGCGGTTTGGTACCAATCTGTCAGATCCAAGAAGCTGCCTGCTGCGGACATGGAGTATTCCGAAAGTCCTTTGCCGTCCAACAGAACAATATCCGGTGTATCCTTTCCGGAGTTCCATTTGCTTGCCAGCTGGGAATTTACATTGGGTCCGATATATGTAGTCAGCTCCAAGCCCGGATTTGCCTGCTCAAATTCATCCAAAATCTTTGTCCAGGCGTCCTCACCAACACCGTTTTCGTTGATGAAGATCTGCACCGTCAGTTTTCCGGTAATGGGTGCTTCCTCCACCACCTGGGCATCCTGATCCGGGCCGCCTACTTGCCATTCCGGCGTGGTGGCATCCGGGTGATCGTAGTCGATATCTCCCGAATTGCCACCCAGCAAAACATACTCGGTTCTGTCTTTTGTGAGATTGATCCCACAGCCGGTGCTGCCAAAAAGCATCGCTATGACCGCAGCAAAGGCAGCCACTGTTTTTATGCAATTCAATTTCAACATCATGGCTCACCTCCGTGCTTTTTTCGACTTTTTAAGAAAGCCCAGCAGCGCTTCTGCGCCGGTACCTGCGACAGCGATCCCCAGTGCCGACAGGGTAAACAGTACTATGATCAGTCCCCACCGCACATCGGTTTTTGTGACCGCCACCTGATACCCCTCATCACCGTAGGTTTTGACCTGTCGAATGATAAACTCGACGGTAGAAGACTTTTCTACATTCTGCAATGAAACAGTATTTGCAGGTTCAACCTCTACACCGTTGATCCGCACGCCTGCCAGATAATAGCCAAAGTCTACGGTAACGGTAACCGCATAATCGGAACCGGACACAACCTGACTGACGCCCGGTGCAGAGAGCTGTGCGTGACCGCCGCTGGTCTGTGCCAGTACTGCAATTTTTTCCGCTTCCATCAGACGGAACAGTTTGGCATCGTTGTCGTTTAACGAGAATGTAAAGCTGTTACCGTTTACATCTACATACTGTTTTTCGTACACATCGTATACAGAATAGGTTCCTGCCGGGAGCGTAACAGTACGCTCACCGCCATAGAGGCTGTACACGCTGACATAATTGGTACTGGCATGAACAATATCCGAAGCATTGTCCGAATAGATATGTCCGCCGGTATACTTCAGCAGATTCCGGAAGAAGCCGGACGGCAGATTCATCACGGTAGAATAGATGGAGGTCCAATCCCCCATATCCTTCATCGCCATAGCAGTCTTACTGTCGTCATAGGTAAACTCTGCCAGCTCCACTGCCTCGGTATCACCGCTTAAATCAATATAAGGCAAAGGTCCGGCTGAATCCAGGTAGCTATCCAGGTCATTGCCGTAACAGAAATCCTGAAGGCCCTCTGTCAAGGGATGCTCCCCGGTAAATCTGCCGTTGAGCATTCCCCGCTGGGTATAGTAACCCACTCGGAAACCGGTCAGCGCCTCAATGTTTGCTACATCATTTTTTGTGCCGTCAGAAAGGCCGGGCAGATAGACCCAGAGGATCACTTTGCCGTCCTTCATCAGCTTGCTTTCAATCGCCGCCCGCTCCTGCGGTGTCAGTTCAAAGGGAGAAAGCATCACATGGATCTTATACTCCTTGCTGAGATTGTCATTGACAAGGTCGCTGATCTGATATGTATCATAGCCTGCACCAATGGTACCCAGATTCCGGCGTTGCTGATTGAACAGGAAATATAGTGTCTGATAAGCACCGTATACATCCGTAGGAGAGATATACGGATAGGTCATCTCATCCACAAAAATCGCGATATCACTGGTGCTGGCAGAGGGGGTGTGACTGCTGAAGGACATTTCTGTCTTTACCTCGCGGAGATAATCATAAATCTGCTGATCATACCACCAGGAGCCATACATATTAAAGATCCAGAAGCCTGCACCCTTGGTAATCAAACCGCCAATATCACGCTTCAGGGATGCAATGGTTTCTTCCATGGTGTAGCAGTAACCCACATCCGCATCCCAGTCCGCATTACCGGTGGCAGTTTCAAATACCGTTCTGGTATCGATCTCCAAAATATAGAGCTTGCCGGCATTCTGCACGCCGTCCAGCATAGCATCATAAGCGGCATTTTCACCGATATCCCGCTCTCCGTAAACAAAGGGAGAACAGATAAAATCCACATCTTCCGATTGCAGAATGCGCTCTACCGCAGGATGGGTAGAGCCTACACCGGAGGTGGCAAAGTTCCACAGATAACCGTGATAAGCTCCGCTCAGCAGCTTTCCGTCGGAAGCTTCCTTCACGATTTGAGCATAGTGCAGGAATGTATCGCTGGTGATCTTTCCCATATAATAATGGTAATCAATGGTGATTCGATTGGTCGCCGGGTCTAAAACGCAGGTCTGTCCCACGCCGTTTTGATACAGCCAAACCTGACCGCGCTCATCCCAGGTAGGGATCGTCACCGTATCAAAGGTAACTGTTTCATCCTGATAGGCTGCCTGCAAAGCAGCTTCCGTTCCGTATAGTTCCTTCAAATACTTCCGGAAACCGTTTACAGCGCTTTCCGAAAAATCACCGATCACCCAGTCTTCCACACCCTGTGTCATATATTCCTGGGTCTCGCCGTCCTGAATCTTGATACCCACAATATGACTGGCATAGGGAGCGGTTTTGATATGCTCCACCAGCTTACGAAGCACTTCGCCTGCCTCCTGACGGTACTTTTCAGAAGCAAACGATACTGCACGGGTAGCAGGATTTTTCGTCTCACCGGTACGGGAATCGTACAACACGATCTCCTCGGTGGGGTTCTGGTCCAGCCACCAGCCGGGGGCCTGCATTGCCACATCCACAATGATCAGCGCATTGGGATTGGCAGACAGAGGCTCATAAATATACCGGTCAAAAGTATCAAAATCAATGGTATCGGCATCCAACCAGATCGGCTCGGTTTTGTTGCCGTTATTATTTAAATAGGTACAGTTGGTTACATACAGCTCGATCCCGGAGCCTTCGCAAAACTCCGCTTCCTTCTGCAAGTCCCACCACAGGTCGCCTGCCGGGGACAGATAGAAAATGGAAGGCTTTGCCTCGCCGTCGATATAGACCACAGGTTTTCCGCTATCCATACGAATTTCCGCAGTGGGAAGCTGGGCCTTTTGCCAGGGTTCTACCACAGAAATGGTGGCAAACATCCGATCCACCACTTCTTCATTGGTCAGATAATAATAGCTGTCACTGAGCTGCAGGGTATATTTACCGGTTTTCAAATAGTCCGGCACATACATTTCAAACACCACATCATTGGCACCCACCGTCCACTGGGAAGGTTTGCTGCCCTCTACGATGTTCAGTACCGCCGATGTGATCTGTTTGGTGGAGTTTTTCCGGTAGATCAGCACCTCAAAGGGGAAATCTCCGGTGATCGGCTCTGTAATGGTGATCGTCGCCGGGATCCGAACGGTGGAATCTGCCCGGAGTTCTTCTTCTGCCCCAAATTCAGTGATCTCAATTTGGTTTTCCGCATACAGTGCGGAATTAAAGTACAAAGCGCCCCAGGGGGACACACCCATCACACCGATCTCCTTGGGTGCGATCCAGTTACTTGTGTTAAAACCGACTTGATTCCAGCCTGATTGTGCTGTTTTAGAAGCCACAACCTCCGCCATATTGGAGCAGACCATAACCTGGGTCTGATCTTCCAAGGTAATGCGGGCATCATACACAAGTCCTGCATAGGACACCACGTTGAGCGCCTCCACGGCGATGACATTTTCCCCTTCCTGCAGATAGGGCAAAATGTCAAAGGTCTGGGGTGCCTGCCACTGATCCTGACCGGCTCCTATATTGCCGCCAACCTCTGTGCCGTTGACATAGAGGGTATAGTTATCGTCACAGGAGATCTGCAGGGGTGCATAGGTGGCAGCTCCATTTAATGCAAAGCTCTGCACAAAGTACCGGGTTGCGTTTTGCGCCTGGGTCAGAGCATCTTCGTTGTACCAGAGCCAGCGACCCAGCCAGCTTTGGGAGGCATTGGGGGCATAAACCTCGATCACATCCAGCTTTTGCAGGCTGTAAGTTCCTTCGCTACCGCCAAAAAACAGCTTGGCCGTAGTGCTGGAGGGAACTGTGAGAGAAATGGTGTATTTCCCATTTTCTCCTGCCGGGATGATCCCTGTTACATCCTGTTCTTCCAGCCAATTGCCCCGGTAATCGTAAAAACAGATCCGATATTCCATATCTGCCGATGCACTGTAATCCACAAGATTCAGGACATAGCTGTTGCCGCTTACCAGATAATCAGCGCTGTATGCCATATAAGCCCGGGCACCCGGGTCTACCTGCAGAACACCTTTTCCATCTGTCACAGAAAGCCCCGCGTTGCCGGTTTCTTTTTCAAGACTCCATCCGGAGATCATTCCATCACTGCTTACATATTCAAAGCCGGAAAAATCCACCAGTGTCTCATCGGCAGACAGATTGCAGATGCGGTAGAACAGATCGTCCAGCCACACCTCGGCCTGACCCTCTGTGATCACCACATCGAAGCCCACCGATACGGTGTCATCTGGCACCGGAACCGCGATCATCAGCTTCATCCAATCGCTGGGGTTGCTGTCACTGTTAAGCGGCACTGCCCGTCCCAGCATGACCCGCAGGCTCAGGTCCTCCTTAATAACAGAGCCATTTGCATCATAGCAATTCAGGTTGATGCGCAGCTTGGTATTGATATTGTTTTTGGATTTCACATAGCCGCCAAATAAAAAGGTTTGTCCCAGAGATGCATCCACTCTGGCGCGGGAGGTAATATGGGTCTCCTGAGAGCCGTTTTTCTTGATATACAGAGATTGCTTACCGCCGTGATAAACGGAGGTATCAATGGAAGCCTGACCACCCGTCACAGTCCAGTTAATGGTATCCTTTTCAAATCCAAGGTTCAGGGAATTATCCGCTTCCGCTTCTTCCATTTGGAAATTGTCAAAATATGCTACCGCAGGCGTTTCCTGATTGAAATTCTTTGGCGTATGTAAAGTAAGCTCCAAATTCAGCCTTTCCTGGTCAGCTGCGGTAGTCAGATAATAGACCTGCTGCAGCCATTGGGACTGATTTCCGCTGATCTGACCGGCGCGCTGATAATCGCCGCCGGTAGCACTTCCGTCAGCCTTCATTGACCGGAGCTGTACATAGGTATCACAGCCTTTGGCATTTTCTGTTTTTACATAATAGGTGAGTTTATAGGTCTGGTTCGGCTTTACCGTAATGGGCATTGTCTGATTCACTGCCACAAAGCCGTATACATCTGCCTGCAAGCGCAGCGCCTGGTCACCATTTTGACCGCCCTGCACCTGCTGACCGGACATATTGTGGGACACACCCGATGCCGCACCGTTGGTCTGGGGATCCAGCGGCACCGGGATCACAGACCAGGAGGCAAGACCCATTTTTTCGAAGTCAGCATTTTTGATCATACCCGTATCCGGGGTCTGATCCGCAGCCGGTTTGATCACCAGATCATCAATGCGCAGCTTGCCGGTAGTCAGCGGCGTCTGCATCACTGCACATTGGGCGGTCACCCGAACCGTCAGGCTGGTTTGATTGGCTCCTGTGGTAAAGCTGCCACCGACTTTTGTGCCACTGGCAGTATTTCCGGTAACGTCTGCCCTGGCCAGCAGATCATCTCCCTTTACCGACACCCAGGTGGTCATGTTCTTAATATGCTCTTGCGAAACCATGTATGTAATATCGTAGATGGTATTTGGCTGCACAGATACCTGCTTGCTGACATAGTAAATCTGTGCGCCGGCCTCTGTACCGCCGGGAACCGTCACCTCGAAAGCGCCGCCGAGCTGGGCAGTCATTCCCTTGGCATACTGCGTTCCGGCAGTCCACCCCTGCCAATCACTGCCATCGATATCCAATTGCCCATCTGTTGCCGCAAAAACACGCAAACCGCCAATTCCGGGGGCTAAAACAGTAAGTAGCAGCGCCGCGGAAAGGACCAGTGCATGCAATCTTCTTATCCACTTTTTTACAACCATATCGGAACCTCCATTTTGCGATCATACATACCGATACCTTTATAATTGCATTTTACTATACACACAGGCAATATCCTACGCCCATTTTTTAACATATTATTCTTTTTCTTTCAGCATTTTTACAACTACCCGCTAATCCATTCCAGTATTTTTGAATATTTTAACAGTTTTTATCATTTTTTTAGGCCTTTGCTAAGATCCCTCCTTTTATTTCTTTTCGGTTTTTTTAAAAATTTCTATTGAGGTTTGGGCTGTAATTTGATAAGATAGGCGTATCATGGCAGATAGGGAGGTCAATGTATGGATTTTACAGAATACTTGTCTTTGCAATTTCGTGATCTGACCAAGCATCACAGTTGCACCTACAACTGGCATAAAGTGGATGCCGAACCCCATAAGCATGAGGATTTTTATGAATTGGGTCTCATCAGCCAGGGGAGCTATATTCAGCATTTCGGCGGCGAAGATTTTGTTTTCGAAGAGAGAACCTTATATCTGTTTAACATCGGACAAGCACATGCCATGACGGTGCAGCCCCCCGGAGCCATCCATTTCAATGTCTGTTTTCATAAGCGATACTTTGAACTGATGCTTCAGCTTTTCTCCTTCAGCAACATTTTTGATAAACAAAATATGGTCTATGTGAAATTGACAAACAACTCCTTTGAGTACATTTTATCCATCTGCAACGCTTTGTCTGCCGGCCAGCAGGAATCCTCCAATATCAAATTGCTTTTCCATAATGCGCTCAGCCTTTTGACAAAGGAATCTGTCTATTCCGCAGATGATTCAGATATTATGGTAGACGATATCATGGAAAAAATTCGTAATTTTACATATCTTTCCACCCCTGTCCAGGATATTTATAACAACTATCCCTACTCTCCGCCGACGATCATCAAGCGATTTAAGCAGCGCACCGGTATGACGATCGTGCAATTTCAAACCTATATTAAAATGGACTGCGCTTCCAGAATTCTCCTGGAAACCTCACAACCAATTGACCAAATTGCCGCCAACCTGGGTTTTATGTCTAACAGCCACTTTTACGAGTGCTTCAAGGCCCGCTTTGATATCACCCCCACCGCCTACCGGGCAAAACATAAAATAGGCTTTCACGAAAAATGAATTATGGAATCGGTATGCAGAAATACATTTTTGCTGCCAATATTTGAATGAGCCTGAAGACGCGGTTATTATGCGGATTCAGGCTCTTTTTATTAGGAAAACCGTCTTGAAATTTGGTAATACACAGCATTTTCCCCAACACGACCTATAACAGCACCGCCACTGCGGGAGGATGTGGGCATCGTCCCCTACAAGTTGCAATAGCACGCAATGCGTGCTATAATGTATGTGAAATGCAGGGAACGACCTATGTGTCGTTTCGCAGAAATCACATACCGGCAGGGAGCGGCACCCAGGCCGTTCCCTACGAGGAGATTGCATTATGACAAAGATTTTATTCATCTGCCACGGGAAGATTTGACCCAGGAACGGCATACCAAGCTATGCAATGCTATACCACTCTTTGCAAGGTGATTTCCCTATTTGTACTACTCGCATACTACTTTTGAAAATAACCACATTTTGCCCCAACATAACACGAAACAGCACAGCCGCCTCCATCACGGAGGCGGCTGTTTCTATCTGTTCGACATATTGGAATTTGTCTAACGCTTATTATATCGGTAGATGGTTTTATTTTTGCAAGGAATCCAATATAGATTGAATCTCTTCGTCCGTAAGCTCAATTGTGCATATTAGTTCATCGTTATTTGTAATTATTACTGCACCACAGTTACAAATCGCAAACCGATAATGCCAGGGAATATCTTCGCGTTCGTTATCAAACATATAGATGTAATACAAAAACTCACATTCCGATGTGTCCATGATAGCATTTTTTCCATCAGTCGCTTGAAAAATAGTTGTTAGGATATCGTGCCTATCATTGTACATCGTTCCATTTGACATATCAGTAATTGAAGCGTTTGAATATACGATGCAAGGTGTTGTTGCAATTCTTTGGAATCTGAATTTTCCATTCATAACTTCCAGATTTAACATTGCATCATATGGAACTTGGTCGTGATACCCTTCATCAGTATTGGCTGATTGTGTTGGACTTGTTGTATCTTGTTGCCTGTACTGATTGCAACCAATCAAAGATAACATGCAACCCAACGCTAAAACCATTGCCATGAACTTTTTCACATAATTACACCCCTTCGTCAAATTCAAGTTGGTAATATATAAGCGAGGGTTTAATAGCCTTCGCTTTTCCTATATGATGAAGGGGACCGGTCTAACGGAATTTCAAGTTGGGACGCCACGCCCGTAGCAAAATGTGTTAGCCACCCTTCATCATTCTGCATTCGATTTAGCTAGTTGGGACAGAATGCTGCTCCCGTTTTACGCACCAATCTGAATGAATTTTGAAGCGATGGAACCGATCAATATCATTCATAAAGGAGGATCACTATAATTGCTGTTGGAATCGATGTTTCAAAGTCCAAGAGCACAGTTGCTATCCTGGATTCCTATGGAACCGTCTTGGCAACTCCATTCAACATGGCACATACTCAGCCAGAAATGAATGCCCTTGTATCCCGGTTAAAGGCTTTTGACGAACCGGTAACTATCCTGTTGGAGTATACCGGACACTATCATTACCCTGTCCTAAAGAAGCTCCAGGATGAAGGCTTGCCGGTGTGTGTTGTCAATCCGTACCAGATGAAGAAGTACGGTGATGTAGAGATTCATAAGGCAAAAACAGACAAGAAGGATGCCCTTCGCATCGCAACCTATGCTCTGGAGAGATCCTACAGACTTGTTCCCTACAGCGCGATGGAGCAGAAATACGAAGACCTCAAATTTCTCTCAAGGCAGTACCAACAAAGGATTGGTTTGGTCTCAAGATTCAAGGTTCAGCTTATTAATCTTCTTGACCAAACAATGCCTGGAATCACCAAAATACTTACTTTGAGAAGCAGAGAACCGGAAAAATGTGCTTTATTGCTCTTTATTAAGCGATATAAGTCCTTTGATGAAATCCAGCGCATTGGAAAAACGAGATTTCTCTCTACTTACGCAACACTCATGAAAAAGACACCAGATAAATATGCTCCCAAGAAAGGCTTGGAAATTTACGAATTGGCCCGTGACAGTATCACTACCCGGGGAGAAGATCCTTACATCTGGGCTGCACAGGATCAGTGTGTAGATCTGCTGGCTGCTGCTCAGAATGCTGCAGATGAAATCATTACGCAGATGCAGAACATTGCAGAAACCATTCCAGAATACAAGGTGCTGCGTGCTATGAACGGTGTTGGTGACCGGCTAGGTCCCGTTATTCTGGCTGAGATTGGAGATATACGGCGCTTCCATAGTGCCAAGGCCCTGAATTCCTTTGCGGGCAATGATGCGCCGCCATACCAGTCTGGACAGTTTGAGAGCAGAAACCGCCATATCTCGAAACGTGGCAGCTCTGCTCTCCGGAAAGCTTGTTTTGAGGTCATGCAGGCCCTTAAACTGACAAAACCTCAGGACGACCCTGTATACCAATTCATTTTGAAAAAGGAACAGGAAGGAAAGCCCTACAACGTGGCCAAGATGGCTGGTGTAAACAAGTTCCTCCGAATCTACTACGCAAGAGCCATGGAACTCTACCGGTAGATCTCTTTCATTATACACAAAATTTTAAAGCCCGCAATCTGGTGGGTTAACTTTCTGCGCCCTTTTTTAGGAACAACAGAGCAGAATTTTAGGCTTGACAAACATTAGCTAGATTTATCTAACTGAATTATACTCCCACACCACGCAGAAATCAAGATTTACCCATAAATTACCGCTACCCGCCCTTATCTGCAAATGCTGCTAAAATAGAGGTAGCGGGCTTTTTTATGCCCATTTTGTCGGTGCTTGCGACCTTGCTCAAAAGCCGATTTTTCGTCATCTACTTTAGAGGCGTAACTCTTGCCGACGGGATGAGGCAGAAGTTGCAAACGCATATTTTCTGTGCTATAATAACGCCACGAAAGCGAGGGCTTTTTATGATCAAAATTTTATTCATCTGCCATGGGAATATTTGCAGAAGTCCCATGGCGGAATTTGTGATGAAGGATCTGGTGAAAAAGGCAGGTCTTACGGATCAGTTTTATATTGACTCTGCCGCCGTCAGCCGGGAGGAGCTGGGCAACCCCATCTATCCCCCCGCCCAGCGGGAGCTTGTAAAGCACGGCATAGTGGGCGCGTCCCACCGCGCACGGCAGATCACAAGCGCGGATCTGCAAGAATTTGACCGCATCTACTATATGGACAGCAGTAACGCCCGCTATTTGCGCCGACTGTTTCCGGAGCATTCGGGATTTCTGCCCTTTTTGCCCTACGATGTTGCTGACCCCTGGTATTCCGGGGACTTTTCCCAAACCTGGCAGGACATCGAAACCGGCTGTCGAAAAATTCTAAGCGAAGTTGTTATGTAAACCTTTTAAGGAGTGTGCCTATGAATATCCGGTTACTGGAAGAGCAGCTTTCTCTTTTGCCGCTGTACACTTATTTTTATACCGAGCCGGGCAGTCTGGAATTCTCCCGGCGCATCCGCCACATTTGCAAAGCGGAATGTCCCATGTACGGCAAGACCTGGGCCTGTCCCCCGGCGGTGGGTACGGTGGAGGACTGTGAGAAAAAGTGCCTTGCCTACAAAAACTGCCTGGTGATCGGCACCATCGTGGAGGTATCCGACAGTGCGGATATCGCCGAGAGCCTTGCCACCCGTCATGACCACGAAGCCATCACCGATCAGGTGCGGGATCTTTTTCGGGCGCAGGGTACAGAGCCCTATGTGCTGTCTACCGAGGCCTGCGCCATTTGCAGCCGCTGTGCCTACTTAGACGGCCTGCCTTGCAGAATGCCGGAAAAAATGCACCCCTGTGTGGAAAGCCACGGCATCAACATCATCCCCACTCTGGAAGCCCAGGGCCTGGATTTTATATACGGCAGCAACATCGTTACCTGGTATTCCCTGTTCTTTTTCTAAGCGCACCTATAAGGCGAAAAAGCCTCCCGGGGGCAGTGTAGTGTCCTCGGGAGGCTTTTTATATAAAGATCAGGGCTCAAAATTTTCAAAAATGGAGATCCAGCCGTCCCGGGTGACTGCCCGTTGGGTCTTCTCATCCTGCACGGTCCAGCATACCCCCTGCACGTGCCACAGCTTCTTGCAGATCTTGGTGGTAAACATCCCCCGACTGCGGATACTGCACGCCAAAAAATCCGGCTTTGTCAGGAAATTAAACATAGAATGGGTCAGTGCAAACCGCAAAAACCAGGGTGCAAAGTTTTTCTGGCGCATAAAATAATCGGTCAGCTGCCCCCGCACCACCCGGGGATAATGCTTTTTCAGGTAGTGGACACAGCGGGGGTCGAAGGATTCGATGCAGTAAAGCCCCTCGTAGTCCTTCAGCTCTGCCATCACCCGATCGACCAGCGGTGCAACCCCGCTTTTCAGGTCGGCTTTCAGCTCAATGATCATCGGCGCTTTCCCGTCAAAAAGCTGCAATACCTGCCTAAACGTCGGAATGGTTTCCGATGTGCCTTCCAAGCGGTAATGGGGCAGGTCCTGCTCTGTCAGTTCCTCGATGCGCCCCCGGGCACCGGTGGTGCGTTTTAAAAGGCTGTCGTGGATCACCGCCAGATTGCCGTCTTTCATCAGGTGCACATCCAGCTCAATGCCGTACCCTTTTTCCAGTGCGGCGCGAAAGGCAGACATCGAGTTTTCCGGGCGTGCCGCGTTATGCAGTCCCCGATGGGCATAGTGCCACTGCCGCAGCTGGGGCAGCAAGCTGTGTCCCCGCCGTCCACGAATGGAAAACAGAAACAAAAGCCCCAAAAGCAGCACCAAAGCCAAAAATATCCAAAGAAAAACCATATTCAGTCCTCAATATCCATGGCTTCCAGGCCCCGTTTTGCAACCGGCTTGTTGTCGCCGTGCTTTACAAAGTACATGGTCAAAAACGCCAGGCCCACAAACAGCGCCGCATAGGGGAACAGGGAGACCATTGCGATATTTTCCATACACAGACCGGAAAGGTAAGGGGTCAGCGCCTGCGCGCCCATGGATGCGGTATAGTACACGCCGGTGTATTTGCCCACATCACTGCCCTTGCACAGCTCCACCACCATGGGGAAGGAATTGACATTGATGGTAGCCCAGCCCACACCTGCCAGGCAGAACATCACATACATCAGCCAGGAAGGGGATGTGGAACGCATAAAGCCTGCCACAAAGAAGGCGGTAAAGAGCATCGCAACGCCTGCCAAAATGGTCTTCTTCCGCCCCACCTTGGAGGAGACGATGCCTACCGGCAAATAGGATACGATGGCGGCGGCATTGGCGATCATCAAAGTCATAGTCGCATCCTTATCCAGCACGCTTTGGGCGTACACGGCGTACTTGGAGACGACCGCATTGTAACCGAAGTACCACAAGACCACAGAGCTCAGGATCAGCAACAGGCTCTTTTTTTCGCCCTTGGTCATTTTCCGTTTTTCTCTGCTGTCCTCGTCCTCTTCTTCCTCGCTGATGGACAGCTCCCGGCTCTTTTCCTGCATCTGACGGGCCCACTTGGGCTCTTTCACCGTAAGCATAAATACCGCCAGTGCTGCCAGCATCAGCATTGCCACCAGCGCATAAATGACCGTATAGCTCATATAGGCGTTTTTCACCTTGGAAATGGCCATTACAGAGCCCAATGCCAGCACGATAATGCCGCCAACCGTACCCATCAGGTTGATCACCGCGTTGGCCTTGGAACGCAGGGGCTTTACCGTCACATCCGGCATCAGCGCCACCGCAGGCGTGCGGAAGGATGCCATTGCAATGAGCAAAAGCAGCAAAACACCGATGTAAATATACAAGGTGGTGGGGTTTTGCGCCGTCACAGCGGCGGCACAGGCCTGACGGGCCGGCACCACATAAGTAGTATAGTCGGCGTCCTCGGTGGTGATCCCCATAAATTCCTCACGGGTAAACTTTTCTTCCAGGGTGTAGGAATTGCCGCCGGGGGTCTTGAGCACCGTATCTGCCTGCTCATCGTAGATGACCGCCATGGTGGCAGGGTCATCCACACGGGAGTACTTTTCGATGCCCTCCAGCTGCACATTGTCCACCACGGAAAGCCCCAGCATCAAGATCACCGCCAGGATCGTACCCACAACAATAAAGGGGGTGCGCCGTCCCCGGGGATTTTTACAGCGGTCGGAAATGCTACCAAACAGCGGCAGCATAAACAGCGCCAAAATATTATCCAGCGCCATTACGATACCGGAATGGTCCTGACTCATACCGAATTTATTGGTCAGGGTCATGGCAATGGACACGTCGTAGATCTGCCAAAATGCGCAGATCAGGAAAAAGGCAAAGCCTACCAGTACCGTGCGTCTGTAATTGAGCCTCATTTGCATATTCCTCCTATGTTGATGATCCTATTATAATGCCATCCCTTCCAAAAAGCTACTACTAAATTCTCTTGCGCAGAAGCGGGGAATATAGTATGATATCCTCAGAACATATCAGGAGGAAAACGAATGAGACACCCCCAAAAAATGAATATTATTAGAATTTTACTGTAGGGAACGGCCTGTGTGCCGTTCCTTTATTGCATATTCTATGGCATCAGTCAAATTTTCGGTCGTACAGCAGCGCGGCGATCAGTATCACGAAGCAAGAGCCCCCGTTATGCACCAGCGCGCCGGTGGTGGGATTCAGCACACCAAGAACAGACAGTGCTACCGCCAAAACATTGATCAACAGGGAAAGCCCAATGCTGAATTTCATGGTCTTTTGTGTGGCGTTGGACAGCCGCTTGAGATAGGGCAGTTTGGAGATATCATCGCTCATCAGCACAATATCCGCCGCATCCACCGCAATATCACTGCCCAGTCCACCCATCGCAACGCCCACATTGGCCGTTTTCAGCGCAGGCGCATCATTCACACCGTCCCCGATCATACAGACCGTTTTGCCGCTTTCCTGAATGGATACGATGTTTTTGACCTTTTCTTCCGGCAGAAGCTGTGCCCGCACCTGCCGAATGCCCACCTGACCGGCAAAATAATCCGCGGTCTTCTGATTGTCACCGGTCAGCAAAACGATATCCGTATTCATACTGTGCAGACGGTCCACCATACTCTTGGCAGACCGGCGCAGCACATCGGACATTGCCACCACACCGATGCATTTTGTACCCTCTGCCACCAAAACAGAGGCCTTTCCCTGGGTACGGAGCTTTTCAAGGGTGCTATAGACCCCATCGCTGAGCACCACGCCCCGGTTTAAAAGATGCGCTTCACTGCCGCACAGCAGCTTTCTGCCTGCTACCTCCGCATAAATGCCCTTGCCTGCAGTCATTTTAAATACATCTGATTCCAAAACAGCCACATTGCGGCTTTTGGCGCAGGCGACAATGGCCTTGCCCAAAGGATGCTCGCTTTTGGCTTCGGCAGAGGCCGTCAAGGACAGCAGCTCCTCCTCCGTGATATGGGGCTCAAGGGGCACAATATCGCTGACCTCCAAACGGCCATAGGTCAGTGTGCCGGTCTTATCGAAGGCAACAGTATCCACCCTGCCCATCTTTTCCAGTGCTTCGCCGGACTTGATGATCACGCCGTGCTTGGTGGCCTGACCGATGGCCGCCATAATGGCCGTGGGCGTAGCCAAGACCAGCGCACAGGGGCAAAACACCACCAGCACCGTAACCGCACGGACAACATCTCGGGTTATAAGGCCTGTAATGATCGCGATCAGCAGCGCAACCGGAACAAGCCAACTGGCGGCCTTGTCTGCAATGCGTGCCATGGGCGCCTTCTTGTCCTCCGCTTCCTGCACCATACGGATCAGCTTTTGCAGAGAGCTGTCCTCTCCGATCTTGGTTGCCTGAATGTCGATGGCGCCGAAGCAGTTGATAGTACCGCAGAACACTTCTTCTCCCACGGTCTTATCCACCGGCAGGGATTCGCCGGTCATAATAGACTGATCCACGGATGTCTCGCCGCGAATAATGATCCCGTCCACCGGGATGGTCTCACCGGGCAGAACACGCAGAACATCTCCCCGACAGATCTTTTCGGCAGGAATCATTTTTTCTTCCCCGTTAAAGAGCAGTCTGCCCCGGGTCGGCGTCAGGGATATCAGCTTTTTCAGTCCCTTTTTCGCCCGTTCGGTGGTCTTATCCTCCAAAATACCTCCGATGGCCATGATCCAGGCCACCTCACCTGCGGCAAACAGGTCACCGATGGCAATGGCCGCAACCATGGCGATGGTGATCAGCAGCGCAGAGGATATTTTGCGGATACCGGGGTTGTGGATCATACGCCATATCCCGCGATAGAGTATCGGAATACCGCTGATCACAACGGTCACCCACACCGGGTCGAAGGGCAAAAAGCTCAAATTTACCGCCGTGCCGCCAAATTCTTCTATCAGATGGGGGATCAGATCCAGCAGCAGGAATAAGCCTGCCAGGATGGTGGCAGGTACCCCTGCCAATAGGTCTGTGATTTTTTTGAGCATTACAGTATACCTCCTTTGCGCCTGCAAGGGTATTCGTTTTCATTTAAAATGCTCCCGGCGGTGCGTGATCCGCTTTCCACAGACCCGCCCCTGCTCTGCAAACCGGGCTATTGACATTTTTCCGCAGTCAATGTACAATTTATACGTTACGATACACTTTGTTCGCTATCTTCATTTTATCAAAGCAACATCATTTCGCAAGAATCAATTTGAGACGAATGTAAGATACCGAATATTTTTCGGGATTTGTACGGGAGGAACATCCGATGGACAGACGTCAGCAGAAAACAAGAGCTTCCATTTTCAGCGCATTTTCCAACCTTCTTCAAACGAAACGTTACGAGCACATCACCGTGCAGGAGATCATTGACGAAGCCAACATCGGCAGAAGCACCTTCTATGCCCATTTTGAGACCAAGGACGAGCTGCTTCGGTCTATGTGTACCGATATTTTTCAGCACGTTTTTACCCAGGAACTGCCCCAGGAAACTGACCGCGGCTGCAATGCGGACATCAGAAACCTGGAACTGAAGCTGGGCCATATACTGTACCATCTGCAGGAGAATCAGCTGAATCTGAAAGGGCTTCTTGCCAGCGAAAGCGGGGAGTTGTTTATGTCCTTTCTGAAGGATTATCTGCGAGATCTTTTTTCCCGGTATTTGGACCAATTCTCTTTGGATGTTCCGGAGCATTACCTGCTGCACCACCTGACCGGCAGCTTTGCCGAGACGGTGAAATGGTGGGTGGCGCAGGATATGACGCCCGCACCGGAAAATATGGCCGGTTATTATATGGCCGTTATTCGAAACCAAGCAAGTACGGGCGCCGTCTCAAAATGTGTATGTGAATGGTCTGTCGATCATTCCTCCAGAGGATCAAAGGAACACCAAACCGTCAAAATATAAATTTAAATATGTAGGGAACGGATCTCTGAACTGCCCCAGTTTGTGCGAACAGCACAAAAAAGGGACTCCCTTGCAGGATAATTGAATTTTAAGCGGAGTGGCGTAGCGTCAGCGGCGCCACTCCCGTTCTGTTTTGGATTCGTTCATGGTTGTAAAAGTAAATGTA
>JAGASJ010000103.1 GCA_017621795.1 Oscillospiraceae bacterium
CTCGCATAGCTATGATCTGAGGCTCGATCTCTCTAAAATGTGTATATTTTCTTTGTTGCATAACAATACCCCCTGATGTAGTTATTATCCTACATCAGGGGGCCTTTTGTCTATTGTCCGTTTTTACAGGAGCAGTCTACTCCCGTCCCCTACATATTCTTTTGAAAATCTTTTTTGTTATGCCGCGCCGTAGAGGGCCAATGTAAACCGATACAGCGCGCCGTCCCGCTTGCGGTACACCGACGACTGCTCCACCCCCAGCTGCTCGCACAGCTTATTCACCGCGCCCTTTTGGGGCTGGACGTACATACTGTACAGAATCGCCTGATCCTCTCTGGTCAGTGCCAGCATCGCCCGTCTGGTGGTAGACACCCAAAGGCGGGCGTTTTCATAGGCCTGCTCCAGCTCCTGCCGATGCACCAGGTGGTTGAGCATGGCATTATCCCCCGCCTTGGGCGTATAATCCACCCGCATCGTTTCCAATTTCCCCGTCAGTCCGTAGCTTTGCTGTTCCACCCGCTTCAGCTCCTCCGGCAGGTTTTCCACCGCCTTCTCCATCGCGGTGTATTTTTGCAGTCGATCAATGGCTTCCTGTTTCCAATTCATCCTTTTTCTCCTTTTCTTCCTGTTGGTGTTTTTGATAATATCCGTGGATGTCCTCCCAGCGGCCTAAAAACCACTGCTGCCATACCCTGCATTGCTTGTTTTCGCAATCGGCAGGATTTTGCACCCTTGTACAGTTTTTACATGGATTATTCATCTTCCATCGCTCCTTTACACTCCCGGCACAGCTGCGTATCCCGTTCGTATACCTCCCGTCCGCACAGGGCGCACCAATAACAGGGCACACGCTGCGCCGGATCTCCTTCGGTGTGATCCGCGGGGGCATAGGGATAACGGCTGTGGGATTTTAAATACAGAATCAATTTATGAAGTAATACCTTTCGAAGTTTGATCAGCCGGCTTTGTGCCTTTATGATAGTACTTGATAAAGTACTTGTCAATATTCAGCTAATGGATTTTACAGGGTTTGTGTACTTGCACAAGTACTCCCATTCTTTTTTGGAAGATTTCTACAATTTTGCACACCTTTTTAAATTTGCTTGCATATTTTCTTTCTATTTAGTATAATGTATGCACAATATGGCAACGGGGGACGCTACCGATGGGAAAGCTTTATTTTAAATACGGCGCTATGGGCTCCAGCAAGACGGCCCAGGCACTCATTACAAAGTACAACTACGAGGAAAACGGTCTGCAGGTGTGGCTTTTAAAGCCCAGCGCGGACACCCGTGACGGCGTGGATGTTCTTCGCAGCCGCATTGGTCTGGAGGCACGGGTGGAGATCGCCCTGCCGGAAACCGACATTTATGCACAGTTTGTTTCCACCCGCCGGGGGCACTGTGATGTGATCATTGTAGATGAATGTCAGTTCCTGACCCCGGAGCAAATCGAGCAGCTGCGGCGCATCGTGGATGATTTTGACATTCCTGTGATCTGCTTTGGACTGCGCACCGACTTTCAGACCCATCTGTTCCCCGGCAGTCTGCGGCTGATGGAGCTGGCAGATACCTTCTGCGAGATCAAAACCATTTGCGACTGCGGCAACAAGGCCACCGTCAACGCCCGTATTGACGCAAACGGGCACATCGTCACCGAAGGCGCACAGGTGGTGCTGGGCGGCAACGACGCCTACATTGCCATGTGCCACCGCTGCTACATCCACGGCATCCGTGACCGCAAGGTGATCAAGCTGCACGGACAAAATTAACATATATTAAAGGAGTATCAATTATGGAACTTTCTCAGATTTTAGCCAAGTGCGACCACACCCTTTTGGCACAGACCGCTACCTGGGCAGAAATTCAGGCCATTTGTGACGACGGCATAAAGTACGGCACCGCCTCTGTGTGTATTCCCGCTTCTTTTGTAAAGCAGGCGAAGGAATATGTGGGCGACAAGCTGGCCATTTGCACCGTCATCGGCTTCCCCAACGGCTACGCCACCACTGCCGCCAAGTGCTTTATGGCATCTGATGCCGTGGCAAACGGCGCGGACGAAGTGGATATGGTGATCAACATCGGCTGGGCAAAGGAAGGCAAATGGGCAGAGATCACCGCAGAGATCGCCGCCATCAAGAAGGCCTGTAACGGCAAGCTCCTGAAGGTCATCATCGAGACCTGCCTGCTCACCGACGAGGAGAAGATCGCCCTGTGCCACTGCGTCACCGACGCCAAGGCCGACTACATCAAAACCTCTACCGGCTTCTCCAAGGCCGGCGCCACCTTCGCCGATGTGGAGCTTTTTGCCAAGCACATCGGTCCCGATGTGAAGATCAAGGCCGCAGGCGGCATTTCCAGCTTGGAGGATGCGGAAAAGTTCATTGCGCTGGGTGCTTCCCGACTGGGCACCTCCCGCATCGTCAAGATCGCCAAGGGTCTGGAAAACGACGGCACCTACTAATCTGTAAACCCACGAAAAATATCATATAACCACCCATTTAGGAGGAATTTACAATGTTCAAAACCCCCACCCCCCACATTTCCGCAAAGCCCGGTGATTTTGCAAAGACCGTACTGATGCCCGGTGACCCGCTGCGGGCCAAATTCATTGCTGAAAACTTCTTGGAAAACCCTGTTTTGGTCAACAACGTCCGCGGTGTTCAGGGCTATACCGGCACTTATCACGGTGTAAAGGTGTCTGTGATGGCCTCCGGTATGGGTATGCCCTCTATGGGCATCTACTCCCACGAGCTTTTTAACGGCTACGGCGTGGAGAACATTCTGCGGGTTGGCTCTGCAGGCTCTATTCAAGAGCACATCAACCTGTATGACATCGTCATTGCCCAGGGTGCCTGCACCGACTCCAACTTTGCCCATCAGTTCCATATTCCCGGCACATTTGCCCCCATCGGCTCTTATGAGCTGATCTCCGCCGCTGTGGAAGCATCCCGGGAGCTGGGCGCCACCTATCACGTGGGCAACGTCAATTCTTCCGATGTGTTCTACGGCGACCATGAGCTGGTGCCGGAAGGACTGGACGCCCTGTATGCCCTGAAGAAGATGGGCGTAATGGCCCTGGAAATGGAGGCCGCGGCGCTGTATATGAACGCCGCCCGTTACGGCAAGCGAGCCCTGTGCATCTGCACCATCTCCGACCACATCCTCAAGGGCGTGGAGACCACCTCCGAGGAACGGCAGACCGCCTTCACCCAGATGATGAAGATCGCGCTGGAAGTTGCCGTTAAGATGGACGCTAAATAAAAATACTATAGGGCGACCTGTACAGGTCGCCCTCTGTATCCCAGTATAACTTTTAATCCAACAAATTAGGAGAATGATATGAAACGTGTATTTTTAATCGTGCTGGACTCCTTTGGCATCGGTCAGATGCCGGACAGCGCCTCCTTTGGTGATGTAGGCGTAAACACACTGGCCGCCTGCGCCACCAGCAAGAAGCTTCACATTCCCACCATGAT
Organism: Oscillospiraceae bacterium; assembly: GCA_017621795.1. Classification (GTDB taxonomy): domain Bacteria; phylum Bacillota; class Clostridia; order Oscillospirales; family Oscillospiraceae; genus Faecousia. The sequence goes on from JAGASJ010000103.1 coordinate 3,479, forward strand.
CTCCGCAGGTCTTGGCAATATCGACGGCGTTTCCTGTCTGCCCAAGAGCGACGCAAAGGGTGCCTATGCCCGTCTGCAGGAATCCTCTATGGGGAAAGATACCACCATCGGCCACTGGGAGATCGCCGGCATTGTTTCGGAAAATCCTCTGCCTACCTACCCGGAGGGCTTCCCCGACGAGATCCTGAAGCCCTTTATGGAACAGACCGGGCGGGGTGTGCTGGCAAATGCCCCCTGGTCCGGCACAGAGGTCATCAACGAATACGGCGAAGAGCATATAAAGACCGGGGATCTGATCGTGTATACCTCTGCTGATTCCGTATTTCAGATCGCCGCCCACGAAGACATCGTCCCCCCGGAACAGCTTTACGAATACTGCCGCATTGCAAGAGCACTGCTGCAGGGCAAGCACGGCGTCGGACGGGTCATTGCCCGCCCCTTTGTGGGTCAGCCGGGTGCTTTTAAGCGCACCGCCAACCGCCACGACTTTTCCCTGGAGCCACCCCGTCAAACACTGTTGGATGCAGTGAAAAACGCGGGAAAAGCCTCCATCGGCGTGGGAAAGATCCACGATATTTTTGCAGGGCAGGGCCTGACCGAATACGTCTACAACCAGTCCAATGCCAACGGGATGGAGCACACCGACCACTATGCCGCTATGGATTGGGAAGGTCTGTGCTTTGTAAATTTGGTGGACTTTGATATGCAGTTCGGTCACCGCCGGGATATTGACGGCTACGCAGGCGCCCTGTCGGAATTTGACAACTGGCTTTCTGCCTTCCTGCCCAAATTGGGGGATGAGGACGTGGTGATGATCACTGCCGACCACGGCTGTGACCCCGCCTATACCGCCACCACCGACCATACCCGGGAATATGTGCCGCTGCTGGTTTTAGGCCGTCAGGTGAAGCCGGTGAATCTGGGCACACGGAAAAGCTTTGCAGATATCGCCGCCACCGTTGCGGAGCTATTGGATGTAAAGCTGGATACCCCCGGCAAGAGCTTTGCCAAGGAAATTATGTAAACCAATACTAAAAATTAGGAAAGGAGCACTCCAAATGAATAAAGAGCAACTGATGGAGCTTGCCTTAGAGGCTATGACCCATTCCTACAGTCCCTACTCCGGCATCAAGGTGGGTGCCGCACTGCTGTGCAGTGACGGCACGGTATACGGGGGCTGCAACATTGAAAACGTGGGCTTCACCCCCACCGTCTGTGCGGAGCGCACCGCCTTTTTTAAAGCAATTTACGATGGCCATCGGGATTTTAAAGCCATTGCGGTGTGCGGCGGCAAAAACGGCGTGCCCAGCGGTCAATTCCCACCCTGCGGTGTTTGCCGACAGGTGATGCGGGAATTTTGCAAGGATGATTTTCAGATCATTCTGCAAAACGCAGAGGGCGGCTGTGACGTATTCACATTAAAAGATCTGCTTCCCGTCAGCTTCCGCCCCGAAAACTATTAAAAATACGCCCCATAGCAATTTGGCTATGGGGCGTTGTACAATGTTGTTTTGATGCGAAAACGTGCGTTAGGACTCGTAGGGGCAGATATCATCTGCCCGCAATGATTTTAATTCATCGGCTCTGCCGACACCTTTTCTCTTCTCTCTTCTCTCGTCTCTCTTCTTTTCGTATCCGGGAAACGGCGGGCGGATGATATCCGCCCCTACGGTGAAATATAGATGCGGACGAACATACGCCCCATAGCAAAATTGCTATGGGGCGTTGTACAATGTTGTTTTGATACGAAAACGTGCGTTAGGACTCGTAGGGGCAGATATGATCTGCCCGCAATAATTTTAATCCGTCGGCTCTGCCGACACCTTTTCTCTTCTCCTTCTCTCTTCTCTCTTCTTTTCGTATCCGGGAAACGGCGGGCGGATGATATCCGCCCCTACGGTGAAATATAGATGCGGATGAACATACGCCCCATAGCAAAATTGC
>JAGASJ010000026.1 GCA_017621795.1 Oscillospiraceae bacterium
ATAAATGGCATATGCCACAAATAATATGGAGGTGAATCTATGCCAAGACCGAGAAAATGCAGAAAAGTTTGTTGTTTGCCGGATAATGATGGTTTTGTTCCGGTTCGTGGCGGCGAGGAACTGACTCCCATTGTCCTGAATGTGGATGAGTATGAATCCATTCGTCTGATTGACCGTGAAGGTTTTTCTCAGGAGCAATGCGGAGAATATATGTGTATTGCCAGAACAACGGTTCAGCAGATTTATGCAGCTGCCCGCAAAAAACTGGCCGATGCGCTGGTTGAGGGACTTCCTCTGCGAATCGAGGGAGGGGATTTTACACTCTGCAGCGGAAACAGCGCAGCCTACGGGTGCAAAAATTGCTATCAGCAAAAAATCCATCCGATGCATGAAAAACCGAAAGGAGATAATATTATGAGTTAAGTGCCCCATCTGCAAGCAGCCCGCCGACAAGTTTGTGAAGATCGAAGAGGTCGCCCCTGCGAAGAACCCCTATGCCGGTACCAAGACGGAGAAGAACCTGTGGGAAGCCTTTGCTGGTGAATCTCAGGCACGCAACAAATATACTTACTTTGCTTCAGTAGCCAAGAAAGCCGGTTACGAGCAGATTGCTGCTCTGTTCCTGCATACTGCACAGAACGAGATGGAGCACGCCAAGTTGTGGTTCAAAGCTCTGGGCGAGCTGGGCGATACTGCCGAGAACCTGCTCCATGCTGCTGAAGGTGAGAACGCCGAGTGGACGGATATGTATGACCGCATGGCTCGTGAAGCTGATGAGGAGGGATTCCATGATCTGGCTGAACAGTTCCGTGGCGTAGCTGCCATTGAGAAGATGCACGAGGAGCGCTACCGCAAGCTTTTGAGCAACGTGGAGACCATGCAGGTGTTTGAGAAGAGCGGCGTTACCATCTGGGAGTGCCGTAACTGCGGACATATCGTAGTAGGAACCAAGGCTCCTGAGATCTGCCCTGTCTGCAAGCATCCTCAGGCATTCTTCGAAGTGCGTGCGGAAAACTATTGATAAAACGGAGGAAATTAAAATGAGTGCAAAGTTTTATATCTGCCGTCATTGCGGCAATCTGGTTGGTATGATTCACGACGCAGGTGTTCCCATGATGTGTTGTGGTCAGAAAATGGAGACTCTTGAGCCTAACACCGTAGAAGCCAGCGGCGAAAAGCATCTGCCTGCTGTTACTGTTGAAGATGGTGCAATCCATGTCAATGTGGGTTCTGTAGATCATCCTATGCTTCCGGAGCATTTCATCGAGTGGATCTATGTCCAGACCGAAAACGGTGGTCAGCGTAAGGTTTTAAAGCCCGGTGACGAACCCCATGTCACCTTCTTCCTGGGAAACGATAAAGCAGTAGCTGTCTATGCTTATTGCAACCTCCACGGCCTGTGGAAAACTGAAATTTAACATGGAGATTCTTGCAAATGAACGATTTCGAGGAAGTCGGGCTTGACGGCTTTGCCAACTGGTATAAAATTCAGGCTCAGGAAGAGCGTGACCACGCCATGCTTTTCTATCAGTACCTGCAAAACGAAAACCAGAAGGTAACGCTTGAAGCCATTGACAAGCCTGATCTGAATGC
>JAGASJ010000104.1 GCA_017621795.1 Oscillospiraceae bacterium
ATAGTGTCCCCGAGCGTATAGGTTCGGGCGTGTCCCGCCCTACCATATGAACTGGCTACGCCAGCAGGCGCAGACCTTCATTCAGGATGTTTTTCGCGGCATTCACGTCCCGGTCATGGACAGCGCCGCATACTGGGCAAGTCCATTCCCGGACAGACAAGTCCTTTGTGCCGGGCCATTGGATGCCACAGACAGAGCAAAGCTGGCTGGATGGAAAGAAGCGGTCAACGGTGACAATTTGCTTTCCATACCACGCTGCCTTGTACTCCAGTTGCCGCCGGAACTCGCCCCATGAGGCGTCCGAAATAGATTTTGCCAGCTTGTGGTTCCTGACCATGTTGGACGGCGCCAGATCTTCAATCGCTATCAGGTCGTAGTTGCGCACCAAGTCAGTGGACAGCTTATGGAGCATATCGCCTCGCTGGTTTGATACGCGCTCATGCAGACGGGCGACCTTGACCCTTGCTTTCTCCCGACGGTTGCTCCCCTTTGATTTTCGGGAGAGCTGACGCTGGAGTTTCGCAAGTTTCTTCTGACTCTTTGCAAGATGCTTGTGGTTCGGATACTCCACACCATCGGAGGTGATCGCAAATGCTTTCAGCCCCATATCAAGGCCGACCACCGCCCCGGTAGAGGGCAGCGGCGCCATCTCTACATCGGTACAGCACAGAGCCACAAAGTATTTCCCGCTGGGGTTCTGGCTGACAGTAGCCGACAGGATACGACCTTTGACCGCTTTGCTGACACGGCACTTGACAGTTCCCAATTTTGGAAGCTGAACAGACTTATCCAACACTTTGATATTTGTACCCACACGCTTGCTCTTGTAGCTCTTCCGGTGATTGCGCTTGCTCTTGAATCGGGGAAATCCCGGTTTTTGGCCCTGCTTTACCCGCCGAAAAAAGTTCTGGTATGCGGAATCCAGCGATTGCAATGACGCTTGCAGGGCCGTAGAATCCACTTCGCGCAGCCATTCCAGTGACTTTTTCAGTGCAGTCAATTCTTTGTCTTGTTGGAAGCGCCTGGGAGATTTCCCAGTTTGCTTGTATTGCTCCATACGTTCGGCAAGAAAGTGGTTGAATACAAACCGACAGCAACCAAACGTTCTCTGTATCTGTTGTATCTGCTCTGTGTTGGGATAGATACGAAATTTATAGCTGTATTCCATCTGCGCACCTCACACAGTCTTCTGGTTCTCTATGTACTGTTTAATGACAGACAAAGGTGCCCCTCCGACAGTAGAGACGAAGTAGGAATTTGTCCACAACGACGGAAGCCGGGAACGGAGCCGCCCATACTCTTGCCTCAAAATACGGGAAGTCCGGCCTTTTATTAGTTTCACCGCTTTGTGGATGCCGAATTGTGGGTCTACCTCCATAAGCAAATGGATGTGGTCCGGCATGATTTCCATCTCTATGATGTCGATGCGGAACTCCTTGCAGATTTCCTCTATGAGTTCCTTCAAGCGCACATCGACACCATTGACCAAGACCTTGCGGCGGTATTTTGGACACCAGACCACATGATATTTGCAGGAGTACACCACATTATGATTGCTTTTATATTCCATGAAAACATTATACTACTCAACGGAAACTAATGCAACCCTGTAGTGCCAAATAC
>JAGASJ010000105.1 GCA_017621795.1 Oscillospiraceae bacterium
CGCCACATGCCCCTGCTGAGAGGCCAGCATCAGCGCAGATCCCAGGAAGGCTCCCACACAGGGCGTCCAGCCCAGGGAAAAGATCACGCCAAAGAGCAATGCTGAAAAGAAATTTATATTTCCGGTATCCACAGACCGGCTGCTGCCCTTAAACAGATTCAACTGAAAAACGCCCAAGAAGTTCAGTCCAAAGAAAATCACCACCAAGCCGGAGATGATATTCACTGCGGTTTGGTATTCCCGCAGGAAGCCGCCAACGGTGCCTGCCAGGGCACCCATGGTCACAAAAACAGCGGTAAAACCAGCCACAAAACCAACGGCGCCTGCAAGTGTCTTTCCTGTGCTGCGCTCTCCACCGCCTGCGAAGTAAGAGATATATATGGGCAGCATGGGCAGAAGACAGGGAGAGATGAACGTGATGATGCCTTCCAGGAAGGATATTACATATTGCATCTGCTCTCACATTCCTTTCCGAAAACACCGGACAGCAGCCAGCCAACCAGGCCCATATACGCCATCGTGATGAATGGGTTAGCAGTCAGTGGGCAGGCTCCGGTGGAGCATCCGACAAAGCAATAATATGCGAGGCCAATCAATGCGCTACCTGCGGTAAAAAGAACTGGCTTCAGCCACTTTTTGCTTTTTTTCATCTCACATTCCTCCTGCCAAATATTCTTCTGCATAGTGCACAGCGGTTGCTCCATCGGCCACGGCGGTCACAACCTGCCGTAATGCCTTTGTACGAACATCACCCACAGCGAATACGCCAGGAATGTTGGTGCGGGTACTCTCATCTGCAATGATATAACCTGCTGGATCAACCTCAACCTGATCTTTCACCAATTCGCTGGAAGGTTTCCTTCCAATGCTGACAAACACACCGTCACAGGCCAGAGTGGTCTCCTCTCCGGTTTTCACATTCCGCAGTCGGATACCGATCACCTTTTCGTCGTGAAGCAGCTCAATAATCTCGCTGTCCCATCGGAATTCCACATTCTCCGCTTTCATCAACGGTTCATGGTAGATCTTGGTTGCCCGCAAGGTGTCTCTGCGATGAACAACAATTACCTTTTTGCAAATGCGGGAGAGAATCAGAGCGTCTGCCGCAGCGGTATTCCCGCCACCTGCGATGACCACAGTTTTGTTCTTGTAGAACATTCCGTCACAAGCCGCACAGTAGTTGACGCCTTTGCCAATCAGTTCTTGCTCGCCCTCAATCCCCAGTTCTCTCGGGCCAGCACCGGTGGCCAACACAATGATTCTGGCAAACAAGGGGCCTTCACTGGTCTCCGCTTTCTTCACAGTACCGGATAGGTCGAGTGACAGTACCTCGGCAAGCTTTGTCTCTACGCCGAACCGCTCTGTTCCACGCTTCATTTTCTCTCCCAGAGAAAAGCCGTCGATGCCATCCTCAAAGCCGGGATAGTTGTCGATCTGCTCGGTCAAAGCCATCTGTCCGCCGGCAGACAGTTTCTCCAAAATCACCGTGTCCAATCCGGCTCTGGCAGCATAAAGCGCTGCGGTATAGCCACCGGGTCCGCCGCCCACCACGATCATATCATAGATATGTTCCGTAATATTCGCCTCCTGTTCCCGGTGCTGCAAGGTTTCCTCAATGAAAGCCACCAGCTGTGCCCTGGATTCCGGGGCTACGATAGAGCCAAGAACCTGTCCGTTCTGATAGATCAGCAAAGTGGGGACAACTTCAATCTTCTCGGACTGAGCCAATTCCGGGTTGTCATCAATGTTGACCGCACCAAACACCAGCGTATCCCTGTACTCCTCCGCCACACTCTCCAATGCTGGAGCCAGACGGCGGCAATATACACACCAAGGGGCTGAGAATTCAACCATAACAGGCTGTTTCGCCTGCGTGAACTTCCGATAGCTTTCTGCATTCATATTCAAAATCGACATCACTCATCGCTCCTTTTGCTTTATTATAATCAGTATACCACGAATAACCGATGCTTCCGTGACGATATCACAAAAAGGCAGCTCCGCTGCGCGAAGCCGCCTTAAAGGATCCAAGCAGGTTTATAATTGCTGTTGAATTTTCTCACACTCTGCACAGATCATCCGTTGTGTTTCTTTCACACCTTCGGAGGAACACTCGGCTGCTTTTTCAAGCGTGGTAATGTGCTATGAAAACCAGACGATTTAGGATGTAGGGTCCACTCCGCAAACCGCTCCCGAAGTTCCGCAATTTGCTGCTGCAGCATCTCTGCGTTTTTCTATGCCGATAGACTATATATACGAAAAAGCCGGCGTTATCCTGGCTTATAGGCATCCTCCTGTAAAAAAGCCGCCTGCCAAGTATCCTCGGCAGGCGGCAAAATCATATCATTACACTTCGGTCATCCACAAGCCGTGGAGGTTGCAGTATGCGTAAACAGCCACTGCCTTGTCATCTCCCAGGGAGAAGGTAACATTGGGGTCATCACCGGGCTTGAGGGCCTTGCGCTGGCCACCATTCTCCGTCTGGACATAGACCCACTCAATGAAGTGCTCAGGAGCCATGGGATGGTTCACAGCGCCCACATTGACGTTGATCGCGCCATCTTCCACAGCGACCACAGGCAGATGCTTTTCACCGCTGGCCTCCACAGTGTTGGGCTCCAGAGCCTCCATTTTCTGGCCACAGCACATCATAGGCACGCCGGAGTCATGGATCACGCCCACCAAATTGCCGCAGTGACGGCAGATGTAAAACTTTGCGCTCATCAATAACTCCCCCTTAATAGTTTTCCGCGCGCACCTCGAAGAATGCCTGGGGGTGCTTGCAGACAGGGCAAACCTCGGGAGCCATGGTGCCAACGACCAGGTGGCCGCAGTTGCGGCACTCCCACATGGTAACGCCGCTCTTCTCAAATACCTGCATAGCCTCCACGTTGCTCAGCAGCTTGCGGTAGCGCTCCTCGTGGGCCTTCTCGATGGCGGCAACGCCACGGAACTGCTCGGCCAGCTCATGGAAGCCTTCCTCGTCGGCCTCACGGGCCATGCGGTCGTACATATCGGTCCACTCGGCGTTCTCGCCCTCGGCGGCGTGGAGCAGGTTCTCGGCGGTATCGCCCAGCTCGCCCAGAGCCTTGAACCACAGCTTGGCGTGTTCCTTCTCGTTCTCAGCGGTGTGCAGGAACAGCGCGGCAATCTGCTCGTAGCCGGCCTTCTTGGCGACGGAGGCGAAGTAGGTGTACTTGTTCCGGGCCTGACTCTCACCGGCAAAGGCTTCCCACAGGTTCTTCTCCGTCTTGGTACCGGCATAGGGGTTCTTCGCAGGGGCGGCCTCTTCGATCTTCACAAACTTGTCGGCGGGCTGCTTGCAGACAGGGCACTTGAAATCAGGGGGCATGGGGCCTTCATGAATATAGCCGCAGACAGAGCATTTCCACTTTTCCATTTTCTTTTCCTCCGTTTTTTCATTGAATTGAATGGTATGTAACAGGGATTCCACCGCATCCGCCGGGATGCCGGGATATGCTTTGATACGCTCCAGGAACGCCTTGGCGTTGCCACTCTGGGGGAGCATGAAGCCTGCTTCCCGGCACAGGTCCTCCGCCATCAGCCGGGAGGATTTTTCCACGGCCACGCTCAGGGCATCTGGTAGCTGAGAAGCAATGCTCTCGGCTTGAGCCTTACTCTGTACCAGACCCCGCAGGGCTTCCACTACCTTGTCCTCCTTGGGCTGCTGCACAGGAAGGGTCTTGGGAACCATAGAAATGGCCGAGGACGGACAGGCTTCGGCACAGGCACCGCATCCAATGCACTTTTCTGGATCAATGACGCTGTTCTCTGTATCCGTGGCCCCGCTGGGACAGACATAGAGACACAGGCAGTCCTTGGTGCACAGGCGAAGATTTCTCACCGCGTATTTTTCAGCCATCATCAAGCCCTCCCTTCCACTTTTTCAAATTTCCAGCTGGGCACCTTGCATACCGGACAAAGATCCGGAGCCGCGTTGCCCACATAGACAAAGCCGCAGACCGTGCAGACCCAGACGCCGGTATTCTCCAGCATCTTTTCCCCTTCGGTTTTGTAGCGTGTCAGCAGGGATTGGAGCATCCGGGTGACTTTTTCGCTCCAGACCTGACACCGCAGGGCACCCCGATCTGCCCTTTCGGCGGATACCGCGTTGCCATAAGGATAACCCACCGAGAGATCGTTTTCGATGAGCTCCAGCAACTTTGCGGTGCTGACTTCCTGCGCCGGTTCCGCCTTGGACCGGAAGAACGCTGCCAGCTTTCGGAAGTCCTCCGCCTGCTGGGAGAGATACTGTTTTTCGCAGCCTCTTGCCAGATTAGAGCAGATGATGCTCATTTCCATGGCGGACAGTTCCTTCTCCACATGGGGC
>JAGASJ010000008.1 GCA_017621795.1 Oscillospiraceae bacterium
CCTGAGGCACTAATGCCTCTAAATCCACGATAATCGCTTCACTTCTGGCATCTTTTCTCCATTGTTCCATAAAAACACCCCCGTTTCCTTTATTATACCAGAAACGGAGGCTTATTGGAAGTTTTTTGACAGACTGAAAAGCCTGTCCTCAAATGTGAGGACAGGCTTTTTTGTGGGTTTTTAGTTTGCTTGTGCCGCAATGTATGCTTCAGCGGCAGTGTAGTAGTCGAACATTTGCTGCAGGAGATTTGTCAGGTTTGCGCTGGTTGCCTTGTTATACTGACGGTAAATGTACATCATCGGACCGTAGGCTACGGTCATCGTGTCGTTCACAGTCAGTGTAATCACCTCATCCAGATCCTGCGGTAAAATACCGTCGATCTCTACATAGTACATTCCGTCCTTCTTTACAGGCTTCAGTACCTTGTCACCGTATTTGATCGTATATGCGCCAATAGACTGGGTGCCACTCAGGCGGAAATAGAAGCGCAGTGCAATATTGTCGCGGCAGACCAATGTAGCGCTGTTATGGCTGATGCCCTCTACAGGATTCTGCGGTGCGGAATACTCTGCTACGGTAATGGCGTTATTGACCAAGTCTTCATAGCCTGCATTGGCCAGATCATCGGTTTTGTAGTTGAAGTTGAGCTGTGCCGCCGCACCGTAGTGCAGCATTGCCAGCGCCAGATCCTTCGTCAGCTGATCAAACTGATTGTTTTCGTCAGTTAAGATGTAATCGGCATACTGACGCACAGAGTACTGACCTTCCACGATCTCGTCTTCAACCAACATGGTCAGCGTTACAGTTTCTGTCATCTGTGCCGCCGCCAGCTGGACGGACAGGACGTAGTAGCCCTCCTCATTGACCGGCAGGTCTACTGCAAAGTATTCTGCTGTCTTGTCGGCAACCTTAATTTCCACCAATGTTTCATTCGCCTGCTCTTCAGTCAGGTTCAGGTGGAAATTCAGGCCAATGCGGTCAGACAGTTCCACATTCCACCGCTTTACATATCCCTCAGGTGCAGGGTATCCACAGGCACAGTCACCGTTTGTAAAGTCGTGATCGGCAGTTGCAGGGGCTTCCTCTGTTTTAGTTGCGCCACAGGCAGAGCAGGTATATACCACCTGGCCTGCCACGCAGGGATAAGGCTGATTCACAACGCCGCCGTCAAATTTGTGACCTGCGGCAGCTGTAGCGGAATCGGTATATTCATCACCGCAGGCGGTACAGGTATGGGTGGTGTAACCTTCCTGTGTGCAGGTAGGTGCAGTGACCACACTTTGATAGCTATGACCGGTGGCGGGGATGGTCTCTTCCTTCGTTGCGCCGCAGTTTGCACAGACCATTTGCACGACGCCATCCTCGGTACAGGTGGCAGAAGTAATCACCTTGCCTTCATTCCAGGTGGTGTGCAGGCAGGTATCGCCCAGCTCGGTTGTATAGAAGGTAGATGTACCGCCCATCTCCATATAAAGCTGAGGCAAGAGCATTGTTGCGGAGGTAGCAGAAGTATAGTTTAAAAATCTGGGGGATGAAACGTTGTGCAGAATGCGGCCGTAAGATGCTGTTGTACTGCTAATGGTAGCGTTATTATCGCTGTCAATAGAAATGGTCCAGGTTGTTGTGCCGCTTCCCCAAGCCAAATTCTTATTGGCCACTGCGCCCAACAATGTTCCGTTGCTGTTTTCCAGTGTCCACTGACCGGACGCACCGCCCAGTGTCAGGACGACTGCAGCAGACGGAAGTGTAGTAATCGTAGAAGAATCGGAAGCAAAGCTTGCGTCTGCGGTTACCATAAACTTTGTGCCGGAGGCAATATCGCCTGCAACCAGGTTCTTTGTATTGGAAGCGAGTACCAATTTCGCGCCGACAGTAAGCATAGAAGCATCGGTTACCAGGGTATAAGCCTTTGCGCTGCCACCTGCCTGCTTATAGGAATACAGGGCGTACAGCGTGGTTGCCTGAGTTGCCTGATACTTTTCGTTTTGCGCAAAAACGGTAGGCTTCGTCTCTGTGGCGGTGACCTTGGATTCTACCCAGCCAACGAAGGTATAGCCTTCCGGTGCGTTTGCAGCAGGCAGATCAATGCCGCCGTCAACATAGGCAATATCCGCAACAGCGGCTACGCCTTCGGGAACGGAGAACCGGATCAGGAATGTTTCAAAGGTATCGCCGCAGTTTGCACAGGTATAGGTGGTACCGGAAGCAGTGTAGCTGTGACCGGTGGCGGGCACTTCTTCGTGACCGCTGATGTAGGTTTCACAGTCGTTGCAGTAAATGCCTGCGGTATAGCCTGCTTCTGTACAGGTTGCAGCGGATGCACCAATATTGGTTGTGTTGGTGTGCTCGCAAAGGGTACTGGTGTAATACACTGTGCTACCGCTTCCCTGGATATACAACTGAGGCAGAAGCATAGTAGAAGAGGTAGAAGATGTATAGGTTGTAAATCTGGGAGAAGTAACGTTGTACAGGAATCGGCCATAGGAGCTGGTTCCGTTTTGGATGGTCGCTCCGTCACTTGTAACAGAGATACTCCAGGTCGTTGTGCCGCCGTCCCAAGCCAGCTTCTTTACTGCTGTTGCGCCCAGCAAGCTGCCGCTGTCATTACTGAAGGTCCACGCACCGGCAGAGCCGCCTAAGGTTAGCGGCAGGGCATCAGTGGGCACAGTGGAAATTGTGGATTTATCGGAAGAGAAGGTTGCCGACACATTCAACAGATAAGAACTGGATATGTCACCGTTTACATAGCCCTCCACATTGGAGGCAATCAGCACCTTTGCACCGGCAGAAAGCTGACTTGCGTCAGTTACCAAAGTGTATTCATCCGTACCGGTACCACCCTCTTCTTCGACTTTATACGTATAGAGCGCGTAAAGGTTGGTATTAGCGGTGGGGATAAAGGAATCGGTATAGTAAGCAGGCTTTTCGGAGGTATCTGCATTTAACGGTGCAGTTGTCCAGCCCGCAAAGCTATAGCCGCTGGGTACATCAGTCACATCCGGCAGTGCCATTGCATCACCGGCATAACCGCTTTGCGCGGTTACGTTGGCACCTGCGAAGGAAACGGTTACCGTGGTCTTTGCGGCAAAGTTAATTTGCACTGTGCAGTCGCTCTCTGCCGACACGGTAAAGGTGTTGCCGTTCTGAGAAACGGTGGCAGTACCGCTTGTAACTGTGGCGCTTTGTGCAAAGTAACCGGTTGCAGGGCTGGCGGTAATGGTGGAACGGTCCACAGAAACTGTACCCCAGGAGGTATTGTTACTGTTGGCGGTTACTTCGTACTGGGAGAACAGGGTGTATGTAGATTTAACTGTCTGCAGGCTGCAGGCGCCGAAGTTGCTGGTATGGTCCTTTCTCTGACCGGGGTGAGCGTCCTCATCGGAAACCACAATGGGGAATGCGGAGAAGTCCGCACGGGCATCAGAAATGGTGGAATAGCCGTCAGTGTAGCCGTAATACTTGGCAATCTGAGTACTCCAGTCCCAGTTGCCCCACTTGGCCTTCATTGCGGCAATAGAGGTTGCCACATCTTCACCGGCACACATATTGTCCCAGAAGGTCTCTTCAAACTTATAATCCCCGTAGAAGGTCACGGACTGGGAATAGCCGTAGACCACCTCGACGCCTCTTTCACGGAGAGGTGTGCAAAGTGTATCCGTTGCCATACCTAAGCAGATCGCCATCCAAACAATGCCTCCGGGGCTGTCGGTGGTCATGTGATTGGAAATGGTTGCGCCGTTAATATATGCATAACCAGTACCATACAGCGCACCGTCCTGATAGTCTGCAGTGGTCATACCTGTGGAAGTTTCCAGGCACAGGTAGGAGTTATTGGCACCGGTAACAAAATCAGGCTCATTATCGTAGTCAGTGGTGCCGTGGGAGTCGAAGATGACTACCGCGCCATTGGATACCGCATAGGCAACCTTATCTACCGTTGCAGCAGTGCCGGAATAGAGGGTATAGCCGTCCGTATCACCAATGGCCTTGGCAATGGCGGTGGCTTCATTCTTATACTGGTCGGTAAAGCTGTCGTCGCTTCCGTAGTAAGGTCCAATCAGGAATACTTCCTTACTGCTGGGCCAGCCGCCCTTTTTGAGGACCGGCTCATTATAGGCACCATCGGCAATGGCATTTTCAGGAGCGACCATATCGTCCTGAATCTTCCGCATACGGGGACTGTACACACAGTGGATTCCCTCATCCGTCCACCATGTAAAGAAGTCGCCGTTGCGCTCCAAAGAGCCCTCTACATAGTTTTCGGACGCCATAACAATTTGAACCGCCTCGTCAGCAAGCTCCTTTTTCGTGGCGCCCTTTTTCGCAGGGGCATCTTCCATTGCATCAATTTGCGCGAATACATCGTCTACGATGGCATAGTCTTCATCCGTCAGCACTTCGGGCAATTCTGCCGCTTCTGCGTGGTTGTGCAGTACAGGCAGCATCGAGCCCAAAAGGATGAGCACCATTACAAGAGAGAGTAGTCGCTTGAATGCGTTTTTCATGCCGAACATCTCCTTAATATAATATTGGATGGTATCATTATACTCCTGTTTTTTGGTCATTGCAATATCAAAAGCGGTTTTTTGTCAAAATTTGTTCATAATTTAAAGCGCGCATTTCACAGAGGTGTCCGTTTTGATCCCACAGAGCGACGTGGGAATCTAAAAGAACGGCTGAATGCTTGAGATTGCCACACCGGTGTGCGCACCGGTTCGCAATGACACGGTTTTTGACCGTATCAAAAACCCGCACCTTAGAAGGTGCGGGTCGCAACGGTTATTTTGTGGTCTTCTATGGCGTATTCTTCCAATGTTACACTTGCGATCTGTTCATGAAAGAGCAGTCGCAGATCCGGCTCTAACTGTACGCCGATGGCATTGGGGGAGATCTGCAGTCCCCTGCCCTCCAGCTTCATAAAGCTCTCTTTGGCTGTCCACAGGCGGCAGAATGCTTCAGGCACTTTTTCGGGGTCTTGGGCCTCCAAGAAACGGCGTTCCTCCTGGGTGCAGACCCTTTTGAGCACGGCTTGCGAAACAGGACGGATCTGCTGAATATCCACCCCTACCGGGCGGTGATAAAAAACGCATACCGCATAATTTCCGCTGTGAGAAAGGCTGAAATGCAAATCCGGGACGTTCTTCAGATATGGCTTCCCGTATTCACCGTACTGAATTTCGTATTCTTCTACGCCCAGTTCCTGTAATCCCTGCTCCAAAAGATGGCCTGCGGCCAGGCTCAGCCTTCGATCCTTTTGAAATCGTAAGGCATCGATCTTCTGCCGGCGCTGAAGACTTACCGCATCGTAGAGCTTTGCATACAGTGACCCATCTTCAAGTGTTCTTGCATCAAGCACGGAAAGCTTGGGCTTATCAAAGTAAAAATGCATCCGTCCACCTCCTTCGGATATGATTCAAAAAGGGGCTGAATGACAGCCCCTTTTGATCAATATGCAACACCCCAAAGGATCATCTTCTTGGCAGGCTTGCCGCAGATGGGACATACATCGTCCAGATGCTCCTGGTTAAAGGGCATACAACGGGAGGACATTCCTGCCTCCTCCTTCATCTTCATCTCGCAATCCAGCTCGCCGCACCACATGGTCTTGATGAAGCCGCCGTTTTCTTCCTGCAGCTTCTTGGCCTCTTCCATGGTGTGGGCTTCATAGATGTGGTCGGTCAGGTTCTTCTTGGCCTTCTCGAACATTCCACGGTGCACCAGCTCCAGCTGTTCGGAAACAGCCTTTTCCAAATCGGCAATGGCCACTACGGTCTTTTCACCATCGTTACGGCGCACCAGCACCACCTGACCGTTCTCCAAATCCCGGGGACCGCACTCTACACGCAGAGGCACGCCCTTCATTTCGTATTCGGCGCACTTCCAGCCCATAGAGTTATCGGAATCGTCCAGCTTCACACGGAAGCCGGCATTTACAAGGCGGTTTTGCAGGTCGTTGGCGGCCTCCAACACACCGGGCTTATGCTGTGCGATCGGCAGGACCACCACCTGAATGGGTGCTACCTTGGGGGGCAATACCAAGCCGTTATTATCGCCGTGGGTCATAATAATGCCGCCGATCAGACGGGTGGAGACACCCCAGGAAGTTTGATGGGGATTGACTCGCTGATTGTTCTTGTCGGTAAAGGTAATATCAAACGCCTTGGCGAAGCCATCACCAAAATAGTGGGATGTGCCTGCCTGCAGTGCCTTGCGGTCGTGCATCATACACTCAATGGTATAGGTGGCTTCTGCACCGTTGAACTTTTCCTTATCGGTCTTCTGACCACGGGTCACAGGCATTGCCAGCACATTTTCACAGAAGTCGGCATAGACATTGAGCATACGCTCCGTCTCCTCTCTGGCCTCTTCTGCAGTGGCGTGCATCGTATGGCCCTCCTGCCACAAAAACTCTCTGTGACGCAGGAAGGGACGGCTGGTTTTCTCCCAACGCAACACACTGCACCACTGGTTGAGCATCATAGGCAGATCCCGATGGGACTGAATGGCGTTGCGGAAATACTCGCAAAACAGGGTCTCAGAGGTGGGACGGATGCAATAACGCTCCTCCAGCTCCTCACTGCCGCCGTGGGTAACCCAGGCACATTCCGGGGCAAAGCCCTCTACATGGTCTTTTTCCTTCTGCAAAAGGCTTTCAGGGATCAGCATCGGCATATACACATTCTGCGCACCGGTCTTTTTAAACTCCTTGTCCATTATGCTCTGAATATTTTCCCATATTGCATAGCCGTAAGGACGGTAAATAAACATACCCTTAATGGAAGAATAGTCGATCAGCTGCGCCTTCTTGCACACATCGGTAAACCACTGGGCAAAGTCTACCTCCATATCGGTAATTTGCTCTACTTTTTTATCTTTAGCCATAATCATACACCCTCTCAATGTACATCATTTCTGTCATTTAGTATTTTAACACATTTGTCAAGTATCTGCATAGGATAAGGCAGAATGATTTAACGCTGTAATCGGGAGGCAGGCATGGTTCGTGTTACATTATCCTTGGAGCCGTCGGTTGCTCTTTTTTATAGCCGCATCGCAAACAGCGCAGGCTATCCGCTGGAGCAAATTCTGACCGATGCACTTTTTAAGCTGGCAGGCGAACTTTCACTGGAGGCAATCGCCACCGAATAAAGCATCCCCTGCCCGGCATTTCGCTGAGCAGGGGTGTTATGCTACATCAGGGGGGCAACCGCTTTTAAAACAGCGCCGAATAATCTTGATAACAGTGATTCCTTCTTCAGGTCCTCATAAGTTAAAAGGTGGGACTTTGTGAAGGTGTTTTTAAAATCCAGCGCAATATCCGGCAGGACCGGTGTTTTATGGAAATACGCACCGCATTCATAGTGCAGATACAGGCTTCTGTAGTCTAAATTGATGCTCCCGACCACCGCCTCCTCCCCATCTGCCAAAAGCACTTTGGCGTGGATAAAGCCGGGAGTATAGGTGTAGATTTTGACGCCGGCGTCCATCAGCTCTCCAAAATGACGCCTTGCCAGCACATAGGCGTATTTATGGTCCGGCACAGAAGGCAAAATGATGCGGGTGTCCACCCCCCGTTTGGCACATTGGCACAGCGCGGTGAGCATCTCGCCGTCCAAAATCAGGTAGGGCGTCATAATATACATGGTGCGCTTTGCGCCGTTAATGATCTGCATATATACCGTCTGCCCTACCCGTTCCGAGTCGGTGGGTGTATCGGAAAAAGGCAGAATGTAGCCTCGGGGATTTGGCTCTTCCTCTATGCGGGGCAGATAGCGGCTGTATTCCGGATGGCGTTCTGTGGCGTTCCACATCTGCAAAAACATCAGCGTAAAGCTGCGCGCCGCCTGCCCACGGACCATCACACCGGTATCCTTCCAATGCCCGTAGGGATGGCTGCGATTGATGTACTCATCGGACAGGTTGATCCCGCCGGTAAAAGCCACCTTTCCGTCAACAGACAGGATCTTGCGGTGATCCCGATTATTGTGATATGTGGATAAAAACAACTTGACGGGTGAGACCACCTTGCAATGGATCCCCATTTTCTCCAAGGTTTTGGGATAGCCGGCAGGAAGCCGTGCAAAGGTGCACGTGCCGTCAAACATCACCCGCACCTCGACCCCTTCTGAGGCTTTTCGCTTCAGAATATCTAAGATGCTGTTCCACATATAGCCGTTGTCTATTATGAAATATTCCATAAAAATATACTTTCTCGCTTTATTCAGCTCAAAAAGCATACTTTTGAACATATTTTCACCCAGCGGGAAATAAACCGCGTCACGGCCGTCACAGATGCCTAATCCACAGGCGTTCTGCAAATAATAAGCTGTGCCGTAAAAGGACGGATCTTTCTTCTGAATGTCCCGCAGGATATCCTGATGATCGGGGGCATACTGCTTGCTCTCCTGCACAGAACGCTTATCAATTTTACGGGAAAACCGTCTGCCGGGATCGATGCGCACGAACCAGTACAGCAACGTGCCAAACAACGGTGCAACCGCAATCAGCACAGACCAAGAGAGCTTTATGGAGGCATCGGAACGGGTGTTTAAAATGTACACCAGCATCACGATCGCAAGCATCGTCATACCGCCGATGTAGTACGGCATTGCGCTTGTCAGCTTCATCAAAAGGCCAAACAGCAGGAAAAAGTGCACCGCCAGCAGAATCATAATGACCGCAGTTCTGCCAAACAAAATTTGAAATATACTCTTTTTTGCCCTGCGAATGGGTTTATAATCCTTTGACATTTTCTCCCTCCTGTTGCTTTTTTATTTATACTCACATATAAATATGACAAAAATATGACTTTTTTACATAATTTTTATCCCCTTGACCGCAATCAAGGGGATAAAAATTATATTTTAGCGGAACAAATGCTTATACTGCTCACGGGCAGACGCATAATCGGTGCTGGCCAGGGTCTCATACCCGATAAGCGCATAGGTTGCGTCGATCAGGTGGCCAAAGGCGGGATTATCCAGCGCCTTGCAACGGAAGGACTGGCGGGGAGAGTTGATATCCTCACCGCTGATCTGGAAGAAGCCGTTATCCTCGCACAGCTTGGTCAGACGGTCCAGCTGCTGGGCAGTATTTCGGGTGGGCATATAAGTAATGGCATCGAAGCCGCATTCCTTAATAACCTCTACCAGCTCATCCAAATAAGCATCCTCAAAGGTCTGTGCCTTCTTATCCCCGGTGACAGACTGTCCCACGTCGCCCAAGTAGGCATAGGCGGCAATACCGCCGTTTTCATGGACCATCTTTACAAATTCCAGCACATCGGGGCATTCGTCGGTGGCGTCAATATAGAACTTCTCCACCATATTGCTCTTCAGTGCACCCAAAATATCATATTCGTAATATTCCGGTGTCTTATCCCCGTTTGCAATCTGGTCGCATACCTTGTCGGAAATGGCAAGGTGCATTTCGTCCTTCAAAAAGCGCACCACCTGTGCAGGTGTATCGTAACGGGCGGTGATCTTCTTTGCCAGGGCGTAGAGGATATGACGCTCTGTGACAGAGCCGCCTTTATCATAGTTGGAAAGGGGCAGTACATCCGCGTCAAAATCCAAGCTCAGCCCGTAAGGTGCTACCAGGTCGGTGATGTTTTTACACATCGCACGGTTGCGCTGATTGCGCTTTTCACGGTAGGGCGCAAAGAAGGCATCCACCTTTTCGATATTCTGATGGGGAATACCGTGCATCGCCACGTATGCAACGCTTTTTTGGTCGGGATTGTTGATCCGACGACCGTTTAACGGGGTCTTGGACATATCCACACGGCACTCTACACCGCAGGTCACGGGCATACCGATCACCTGCGCCGCCTCCAAAAATTCCCGGGCACCGCCCACGGAATCGTGGTCCATAATGCCTGCAGTCTTTAACCCGTTTTGCCACGCCATATACACGGCGGCAGTGGGGTTATAGGGAGAGAAGGAGTAGGTGGTATGGATATGGTTATTGACGTAGATGGTATCTTCCGGTGCGGGACGTTCCCCACGGAGCGTTGCCTCATAAATCTCACGCAGTTCGTTGATGGTCATAACTTGCCTCCAATTACTTCAGCATTTCCTGACCGCCGGTGACAGGGATCGCCTGGCCGGTTTCATAAGCCTGCTCTACAACGTAGAAAATAGCACGTGCCACGTCCACAGGCTCACAACCCCGATTCAGGGGTACCTTAGATTCGTAGTAGCGGCGCACATCGTCCACATTCTTGGCACCGGGCACCTTGCCTGCGTTCAAATACTGCACAAACAGGCCTCTTTCCGGATCGGACCACAGCGGGCCGTTCAGATAGTTGCCGGGGCAGATGGCGTTGACCTTAATGTTGTATTCGGCCAGCTCCATTGCAAAGGACTGGGTCAGGCCGATGCCGCCAAACTTGGAGCCTGCGTAGGCAAAGTTCTTATTGGAGCCTGCCAGACCGGACTTGGAGTTGATCTCGATAATATCCATCATATACGAAGGCGCATAGCGGTGCTGCAGACGCATCACTGCAGATGCATACTTGGTGCACAGGAAGTAGCCGGTATAGTTGACGGCGGTGACCAGCTCAAATACGGACTTGGTCATCTCCTCCAGACTGCCTGCACGGGCAATGCCGGCGTTGCTGACAAATACGTCCACGCCACCGAAAAATTCTACGATCTCATCCATCATCGCGGCAACAGATTCCTCATTGGAAACGTTGACACTTACAGGCAGTGCCACAGTGGGCAGCTCGGCAGCTGTGGCAGCAGCGCCGTCATAGTTCATATCTGCAACAACAATGTACGCACCCTCAGCAGCCATGTGTTCCGCAATACCCTTGCCAAAGCCCTGTGCGCCGCCGGTAACAACCGCTACCTTGTGGGCAAGACGCTTGCCGGGACCGCCTGCCAGACTGACCTTGGAGCGATACTTCTCCACTTCCCAGTTGACAATGAAGTCAATGAGATAATCGGGCATCACGCTGACACCGCCAAAGGCCTCTGCATAGCAGGTCACCTTGACTGCATCCAGCATTACATCACGGGCGATCACTGCCTCCTGCATGGTTCCGCCCATGGCGAACATACCGAGGCCCTTTACAAAGGCGATCTTGGGCTTATAGCCGTTTTCTGCAACAAAAGCGTTAAAGTAGGTCTGCACATCATCCCCGCTGACATCTTCAGGCAGAATGAGCTGCTTTGCCTTGGCGTAAACAATATGGTCGGGAGACAAGCTCTTGGTGGTGGGGTCATAAGCCAAAATGGCAGGATTGACCATAAACTTCACCGTTGCGGGAGCATTCTCACCGTAAAGCGCACGCAGTACGGGGCTGATGGCAATGACCTTCTTGCGGTCATACTCCACCGGAGTAAGGTCGGGCTGTTTGCAAACAGCACCTTCCAGCTTGTCCATTACGTTTTTGGCCAGTGCGTCGATTTCTTCCACAGAATCGGCGGCAAAGAAAATGCCGTGATTCTGCAAAAACAGAACCTGTACATCCTGACCCTTGGTGTTTTTGTAGCTTTCCATAGCGGCTCTGCAATCCAGCGCCAAAATAAAGCCGGGCTTGCAGGCATCCACCCAAATGGCATCCGGGAACAGCTTTTCCATTTCCTTCTTGCCGTTTACAGCGCAGGTCAGGCCGTTGACAATGGTGGGATGCACGTGCAGAACATAGCTTTGGGGGAACAGATCGTGCAGCAGTGTTTCCACCGAGGGACGGCGAACCTCACCCCGTGCACGGGCGTACATCATATCGGACAGGACCGCATTTTCCCGTTCTGCTTCATCTGCAGGATATGTATTGGTCCACATTTTGCCAAGCAGTGCTCTCTCCAAAACCACAAAATCCTCTGCCTTGATGGTGGCCAAAGATGTGCCGGAGCCCTTTACCCACAGGGTATCACTGCTCTTATAAGAGGTATTGCCGCCGCCTGCCAAAACAAAACGGGGATCTGCGCCGTATTTATTGGACATTTCTGCCAAAGCATTCAGCTGATTTGTATACATTTTTCTGCCTCCCGATTATACTCTTTTTACCAGTACTTCTTCTTCGTACTTGCGGATCTCATCAAACCACTGACCGTCCACAGGCTTGCCGCAACGAGTGCAGTATTCGTTCCAAATTTCGCCGAAAGGCATAGTCTTCAGCTCTTCCTGAGCAACCATCAGCTCTGTCCAGTTGCCGCTATTTTGCAGCTCAGTCAGCTTCTGCTGGGGCTGCAGCATTGCAAACAGCAGTGCTTTCTGCAGGTTACGGAAGCCGGTAACCCAAGCGGAAATACGGTTAATAGAAGCATCAAAATAGTCCAGTGCCAAAAATACACGGTCGATGCCGCAACGGACGATCTCCTTGCAGATCTCCTTGGTCTCGTCGTCAAACAGTACCACGTGGTCGGAGTCCCAACGGACACCGCGGGTGACGTGCAGCGCCACCTTATCGTCATAAGCCAAAATGGAAGAAAGCTTATCGGAAACCACTTCGGTGGGATGGTAGTGACCGTTATCCAGCAGGCTGATGCAGTCATCGCGGCCTGCGGCATACTTCAAGCACCACTCCGCAGAGCCTACCGTATAGCTTTCCACGCCAATGCCAAACACCTTGCTCTCGGCACAGGGGAACACCTTTTCCTTATCAAAGGGCTCGGAGAGGATCTCGTCGAAGGACTGCTTGTAACGGGCACGGGGTCCCAGGCGGTCTGCAGGGATATCCTTAAAGCCGTCACCGGTCCAGATGTTCATGACGCAGGGCTGACCCAGTTCATCTGCCAAATACTGGGAAATGCGGATGGATGCCTTGCCGTGCTCCACCCAGAATTTCCGGGTCTCTTCGTTGGGGCTGGACAGAGTCAGCGGATCACAGTTGGGGTGAGAGAAGAAGGTGGGGTTAAAGTCGCAGCCTAAGCCCCGCTCCTTGCAGAAATCCACCCACTTTTTAAAGTGCTTGGGCTCTAATTGGTCACGGTCTACCCAGCCGCCGTTTTCCTCGTCAAAAATGGCATAGCTGGCGTGCAGATTCATTTTTACCTGACCGGGGACAAGGGAAATGACCTTGTCGATATCCGCCATCAGTTCCTCGGGGTTGCGGGCACGGCCGGGGTAATTGCCGGTGGTCTGAATGCCGCCGGTAAGGGGCTTATTGGGGTCGGTATCAAAGCCGCGGACATCATCGCCCTGCCAGCAGTGCAGTGCCACAGGCACAGTCTTGAGCTTATTGAGCGCGGCTTCTACATCAACGCCCATTGCTTCATATTGCTTTTTTGCTTCCTGAAAACTCATAAATTAACCCTCCAACTGAATCTTTAAGTTCCCCAATGCGGTAGCTTCGATGGGCAGTGCAATGACGCGCTTGCCGGTAGATGCCTCCGTGAGGTTGTTTAAGAATTGATTTTTGGCGCCGCCGCCAACAATGTACAGGCTGTCATACTTCTTGCCGGTATTCTCTTCCAGCTCATCCAAAGCCTTGCGATAGCTTTCTGCCAAAGAACGGTATGCACAGCGGAAATAGTCACCCGGTGTTTGCAGTGCACCGTTTGTTGCCCGATCAAAAGCTTCCTTCATACTCTTGGGAGACAAAAACTCCTGTGCATCCGCATTGACCAGTGCATCACAGCTGCTCTGCTCTGCCCAGCGGACGATCTCGGGGAAGGGTGCATCGGGGCACAGGTCGCGGCGCAGCTCGTTTACCAGCCACATACCCATAATGTTCTTCTGATAG
The DNA here is from genome assembly GCA_017621795.1 of Oscillospiraceae bacterium. Taxonomy (GTDB): domain Bacteria; phylum Bacillota; class Clostridia; order Oscillospirales; family Oscillospiraceae; genus Faecousia. The sequence goes on from JAGASJ010000008.1 coordinate 13,698, forward strand.
CGGTTGTAGCCTACGCCGCCTTCGTTGGAGTAATTTACCGCCATACTGCGCTTATCGGTGATGGGCTTGGGGGTTTTCACACCCAAAAGGCTCCATGTGCCGGAGGAAATATAGGGGCTGTTGCCCTCCATGGGAATGCCCTCTACCGCAGAGCCGGTATCGTGTGTAGCGCAAAGCACTGCCTTACAGCTGCCGCCTACCCGCTGTGCGATCTCCGGCAGTAAATCCCCCAGCACATACCCCGGTTGCTCGATGGCGGGGAACAGATGACGGGGATAGCCCAATTTGTCGATCAGCTCATAGTCAAACGCGCCGGTTTCCGCATTCAGAAGGCCGGTGGTGGTTGCCTCGGTATACTCCCGTGCCTTCACACCGGTGAGCTTGTACATCAGGTATTCCGGTATATGTAACATATCAGTCGCTTCTGCCAGACGGCCCTTCTGCAGGTCATCATACAGCTGGTAAATGGTAGTAAAAAGCTGGAACTGACAGCCGGTGCGGGCATACAGCTCCTCAAAGGGGACTTTTTCGTGCACCGGGTCAATGGTGGCGTCCGTACGATGGTCACGATAGGCATAGCAGGGCCACAGCTCCTGATCATCCTTTAAAAGGACATAATCCACACCCCAGGTGTCCACAGACAGGCTTTCGATGGTGGGATACTTGCTGAAGGCCTTTCCAATACCGTCGATCACGTGCTCCAGCAGTGCGGGCATATCCCAAACCAAGTGGCCGTTTTCTTCGTGCACACCATTGGGAAAGCGGTGGACCTCTTCTGTTTGGATTTGTCCGTTCTCCATCCAGCCCACGATATGACGACCGGAGGAAGCACCAATATCAATTGCGAGACAGTACTTCATAATGTATGAAACTCCCTTTCATCATTTTACAAAATTATACTCCTGTATTATAACAGGAAAGATTCATTCTGTCCATAGCAAAAGAAAAAATAGCACAAAAAGAGAACGAAAAAGCAGTCAGAAACACGAATCGTTTTCTGACTGCTCGCACAGCGTATTATAAGTTTTTGATCCGGTCCTCTCCCTGAAGCTTAAATCCCATCTTATCCAGGTAACGATAATGGGCAGGGGTATCGCTTTGGGCAATCAATGCGGTGATCCCCCGCTCCTTCAGCTGGGTGAACAAATAACCGGCTACAGAGCAGTCCCGATATTTGGGTGTGGTATAGTCCAGCGCCACACGAAGGGCACTTCCCTCCTTTTCCCCGATCAGTATCCCGGCAGGCTCCACATCGTGATAGACGATATACACTTCTCCCCGATCAGGCATTTGCTCCAGCTCCGGGAAATAGATCCCGATGTCGCTTCTGTAGTATTCCAGGAAATGCTGCAGGCTTCGATCTTGAATCTGAGCCGTTTCCAAGTGGAAAACCGCTTTCTTTCGACGCAAAAGAACGAGCTGAAAAATATTGATCGCCAAAAGGCTGGCATTGAGGATCAATACCGGCCAGGTATGGGTCACATAGGCGTAGATCACACTGAACACTGATCCGCAGGCATTGAGTACCCGCAGCTTCACCACAGAAGTCATCAGCATGGAGCACAGCACCAGCGCAGTGCCACAGTAGCCGATTATTTCATATACAACATGCATATTTTTACCTCCTTACAACATCGTTTACTGGCGGCGGGCAAGGGTATAGTCGTCCCCCTGCCGATAGAAGGGGCATTTGGACTGCCCGGAATGCAAGTAACGGTATACCTCGTCCTCGTCCAAATCCATCATACAGTAATACTCGTCGTATTCTTCATCGTAATCGTAATACCAACAGGTATCGCATTGCTGATCCATGGCTTATATCCTTTCACAGGCATTTATAGGGTTTTAATATAGCGCTCCACATCAAAAGGCTTCGTTTTTTCATCCTTGCGCAAATACAGCGGGTGGTGAGGATGCCCCTTTTTACTGCAGGCACCTGCACAGCACCAGGTCGCCCCATAGCTTTGTCCAATAGCAACCATATCCTGCAGGCATTCCTTTAAATACGGCCTTTTTTCAATGATCGTGCCCCACGCCGCCCATACCACAGGTTTCTCGGAAATGGAAAGCACATAGGAAAAGGCCTTCATATTCTCTTTATGGAGCAAGCTGTTACAGCTTTTTTCCATCCGGTCGGGATCGGTTGCCCGCTGGGCATACACGTTAAACATTATAAAGCTGTCAAAGCCGTTATTATGGGCAATACGTTCCACGGATTTGAGCGTGTTGTCCAAATCGTCCGGCGCAGCTGTGGATGGATTGATCCCAATGCAAATCAGTGGGTTTTCTCCACGGGTGCCCAGTATGTAACGGTATTCACTGTAGAAATTCGGCACATAAAGCCACTTGCCTGCGTCATAGTGCTCTTGGGGGAGGTTGGCGCTTCTCAGGGCATCGTCAAAAGAAGCAAGCTCCAGCACATCGGTACTTCCGCTTGGTATGTGCATCACTGTTCCTCCACCGAGGGAAACCAGCAACAGTTATCCTTGTCGTGGAATGTACATTCCTCCGGCGTTTTCCCGGTCTGCTCCACCCACCACAGATACGCCTGATCCAAAAATTCAAAGGCGCCTGCCATATTGGACTGAAGCTGGAATGTACGTCCATCTGCAAGATAAATCTCCACCAGCGTCACATTTCCCGCGCTTTTATACAGCTTTTGCCCCAGGATCTCCTTGTATCGGTAGGTGGTACTTTTTTTGCCAAAGGTGGTCAGAATAAAACCGTCGGCATCATAAAAAATACCGAAGGTCATATAGTACACCAGCAAAAACACCGCTGTCAGCAACATTAAAATGCCGCAAATCAGCAATAAAAGCTTTTCACCGATGCCCGCGATCACACAGGCCACACCAAACACCACCAGCAGTATACCAATGGTGGCATAGCGCTTGTGCAGGCGCACCGCTGTTCCCGAATAATGCTGACTTTGGGATCGAAACAGCTTCGTAAAGCCCTTGTCAATCAAAAAGAATACTAAAAAACACAACGCCGCAACAATCAGCACTGCAAGATATGGCATATACTCCTCCTACGCCCACAATACCACGTCCACAGGTACATCAAATTCCTCCCTGGGAACGTTGGGCAACATCTGAAATTCGTAGCAAAGCGCTACAGTTGGATGGTCCGGCTCCTCCGCTAAAAACCGATCATAAAACCCGCCGCCGTAGCCCATTCGATTGCCTGCAGCGTCAAAAGCAAGGCCGGGCATCAGCACCAGGGCTGTAGGGTCGTGGGCAACCGGTCCATCGGCAATGGGCTCCGGAATGCCGGAATAGCCTGTTGCGGTCTTTTCCGGGTCGTCCATATAAATAAAACGCATCTCATCGCCGTACACCTTGGGCACTGCCACCCTTTTGCCATCCAGCAAAGCCTGCCGGAGAATCGGCAGGGTGCGTACCTCCTGATTGTAGGACAGGTATCCGTAGACGGTTTTCGCGTTTTTATATTGGGCTGTTTGGTAAAGCTGTTCTGCCAAGCGGGCGCTGGCATCTATAATGTCTGATTGGGTCATTGCCCGCTTTTTTTCCCGAATTACACGGCGTAATTCCCGCTTGTCCATTTTTAGTCCCCCGTTTTAATCTTGTGCAGCATCCGAAACCACAAAAAAATGGCAATTTGGCCGGGAACGCCCAGTAAAAAAACAGTCCAAACACTACGGTCCAAAAACAGCAGCAAAGAAAGATACAAACTGGTTAAAAAGCCCCACATAAGGCCCGATATCAACCACTTGTTGCTTCTGAAATCCCGCCAGGCTGAACGCAAAACAAGCAACACCAAGCATACAACAGGAACCGCATAAACAAACGCGATCCAGCTGTTTGGTATTTCCAGGGAATTACAGATCACAAAGCTAAGCAGCGCAATAAACGCCACCAGTACGGTACAAAGCTGAGCAATAATGCGCTTATCCGCTTTGCGCTTGAGCGTCTTTTCCACGGCTCTGCCCATCACCTGCTCCACCTTGCCCACATGATCGGGCAGGGCGTTATGATCCCGCAACAGGTCGTCCACCGTTACATCAAACAACTCGGAAAGCTCCACAAGCGTAGGCACATCGGGTATAGACTCCCCTCTCTCCCACTTAGAAACCGCCTTGTCGGAATAATTGATTTTTTCAGCCAGCGCCGCCTGGGTCATGGCACTGCGCTTGCGAAAGGCCGCTATATTCTTGCCGAGTCGGATTTTCAAATTCTCATCGTTCATTTTTCCGCCTCCCATATTCTATCTATTTTATTATATCAAATTTATATGGCTTTTTCAATATGAGATTGGAATTTTCCTGCAAAGTGCCGCCCACAGCAAGGGTTTCAAACGCCCTCACTATCGGCGGCACGATGGTTTTCTATGTAAATTCAGTCCTGAGAAAAGAGGTTTTCCATACAATATTTGATGATGTCACTTCGGCGGACAATGCCGATGAATGCGTCCTTATCATCCACCACGGGAACAAAATTTTGCCCGCTGGCCCGCTGGATCAGATCGTACATACTGGTTGTGACACGGACGGGAATATTGTCTTTACGCCGGGTAATCTCCATAATGCGGCGCGCCTCTGCCTGCCGCATATCCATATAGCACATATTTTTCAGTGCCCAAAGCAGGTCTCCTTCTGTCAGCGTGCCACGGTATTCCCCGTGCTTATTCAGGATGGGCAGGGCCGCGTAGCCGGAGGCTTCCATCTTTTCCAGTGCCTGTCGAACGGTGTAATCGTCATAAACGAAGGCACACATGGCCTTCGGTGTAAGAAAAAATAAGATATTGTTCATAGTGGCTCCCTTTCGGATAGTAGTGCGCCGCTTGGCACACTACCATTATAGCACGGTTTTACCCAAAACAGTATAAAAACTTTTCCGTTTTTACCGCCTTTCGTGCCAAAGTTTTGCGCGGCATATTGTGCACTATGCACAAAAGCGCGTCCGGGCACAGGGGCTCTCCCTTCTGTTTTGCCTACAAAAATGCACCTCAATTTCACTTGAGGTGCATTTTCTTACACTTCGGTAATGACGGTCAGGATCATGGGATTGCGCTTGGTATTTTTATAGAGGTATCCGCTTAGATCGTTCTTGATGGCGGCTTTAATGCTGGTAAAATCCCGAATGCGCTTGCGGCTGCAGCGCTCCATCGCTTCCAGCGCTACGGCTCTGAGCTCCTCCATCAGTCCCTCTGATTCCTTAACGTAAATAAAGCCACGGGTGATGATATCCGGCCCGGTGACCAAGCCGCCGTCCTGCGCGCTGATGTTGACACACACCACGATCATACCGTCCTGCGCCAAATGCTTACGGTCTCGCAGTACCACAGCTCCCACATCGCCAACACCTGTGCCATCCACAAATATCTTGCCGGCTGTGACTTTTTCACCGATTTTACAGCTTTTTGCAGTCAGCTCGATCACATCACCCAGCTCTGCAATGACCACATTTTTGGAAGCGACGCCCATCGTGGTCGCCAGCCGTCCGTGGATCTGCAAATGGCGCTGTTCACCGTGAACAGGAATGAAAAAGCGGGGTTTACACAGAGCGTGGACGATTTTCAGTTCCTCCTGACAGGCGTGGCCGGAGACGTGCAGTCCCTCGCTTTTTTCATAAACCACGTCCGCGCCCTTGCGGTAGAGCTCATTGATAATACGGGAGACTGCCTTCTCGTTCCCGGGAATGGCGGATGCGGAGATAATAATGCGGTCTCCTGCCACAATATCGATCTGCTTATGGGTGGAAAACGCCATACGGTACAGCGCCGACATATTCTCACCCTGAGAGCCTGTGGATACGATCACAACTTTATTTTTGGGAAGGCTCTTGGTGGCGCCCAAGTCTACAATCGTACCGGAAGGCACCTTGATATAGCCTAATTCCTGGGCGACCTTCAGCATATTTTCCATACTGCGGCCTGTAACAGCCACCTTCCGTCCGTGACGGTGGGCTGTTGCCAAAATTGCCTGTATGCGATGCATATTGGAGGCAAAGGTGGTGACAATGATGCGCTCGGAGCAATTTTTGAACTGCTTATCCAGGCTCTCTGCCACAATGCTTTCGCTGGGCGTATAGCCCTGCCGCTCCACATTGGTCGAATCGCACATCAGCGCCAGCACGCCCTGATTGCCCAGCTCTCCCAAACGGGCCAGGTCTGTCATTCCGTCCTTGGCGGTGGGATCAATTTTAAAGTCACCGGTCATCACCACCGTACCAATGGGGGTATGAATGGCAAAGGCCACCGCATCGGCGATGGAATGGTTTACGTGGATAAACTCCACACTAAAGCAGCCTGCCCGAACCACATCGCCAGCCTTATGGGTAATAAGCTTGACCTGATTGGTCAGGCGGTGCTCCTCCAGCTTTAGACGGATCAGGCCGTTGGTCATTGCTGTGCCGTGAATGGGACAGCTCACCTGCTGCATACAGTAAGGGATCGAACCGATATGGTCCTCATGGCCGTGGGTGATAAACATACCTCGCAGGTATTGGGCATTTTGAGTCAGGAACGTAAAATCGGGAATAACCAGGTCCACGCCGTACATATCTTCATCCGGAAAGCCTACGCCGCAGTCCACTACGATCATATCCTTGCCGTACTGCAGTGCGGTCATATTTTTTCCGATCTCATCCAAACCGCCTAAGGGGATAATTTTCAATTTCTGTGCCAAATAGTATCATTACTCCTTTCGTAAATAAACATAATTTCTGATTTTGCGCAACAAAAGACAGCAGCCGCCCCCTCTCTCCCCAGCCCTGAATCGCCGGTTAAAAAGGTTTACGCCTGCACAGTATCCAATTTCTTGCTGTCGGTCTGCCCCGCCGACACGCTCTGTGATGAAGTATAACACAGTTTTCCCTGTTTGTATACAAAAATTTTAGGACATTTCTCGACAGCAGGTAAAAATAAGAAAAAAGATGGTTGCACCTTTTAAATGTATTTGATATAATAAGCAGAATAGTGGGGTAGTATGGAAATTATACCCTTTTTTCAAAGGAGGCAGCTATATGAATAAAAAAATAGGACGACTGTTACGCCCCGGTGTCGGCACGTTTTTCGGCTTGCTGATGATCTTTGCGGCAGCAGCTGTTTTAATGGAATACTACATCCTTGCGATCGCAGAATTTGCCGTTACCGCTCTGCTTTTGATCGGATACCTGGTTTTCCGCAAATACCGTCAAAAGGAAATTCAGAAGTATCTGGAGAAGGCGCTTGAAAACAACACCGGCAAGGACGGTGCCCAGCCTCCCTTCCCTATGGCCGCGATCCGACTGGAAGACAACGTGATCGTCTACGCCAATGATGATTTCATCAAGCTCACCGGCTATGAGGATTATTTAAAGGAACACACCGTCGGCAGCGTAATCCCCGGCTTTGCCACCGACTGGCTTTCCGACGGCAAAAGTCAATATCCCTATGATGTGCATTTACACGGGCGGCGTTATCGGGTATACGGTACCTCTATTTACGCCGATGATCCCAAATCTACCCGTTTGGGTGTGCTGTATTTTACCGATCTGACTGAGCTGTATCAGGTGCGGGATGAGTACATCCGTTCCCGTCCTGTGGTCTCCATCGTACTCATCGACAACTATGAGGAGCTGACCAAAAATCTGACCGAAGCGGCTACATCCGCCCTGCACGCCAGCATTAACGAGGCGCTGACCAAATGGGCCGATCAATATCACGGTCTGCTTCGCCGATTGGAGCGAAACCGCTTCATCCTGGTGTTTGAAAAGAGAGACCTGAAGCACGTTATTGATTCCAAATTCCCCATTTTGGAGGAAATTCACGAAATTACCAGTCCCTCCGGCCTGCCTGCCTCCATCTCCATCGGTATGGGTGTGGATGCGGAAAACTTCGACGAAGGCTACAGCTTTGCGTCCCTTGCCATCGAAATGGCCCTTAGCCGCGGCGGCGACCAGGCAGTCATTAAGGACCGTATGAACTTTGATTTCTACGGCGGCAGAAACAAGGAAGCTGACCACCGCAGCAAGGTTCGTTCCCGCATTACCGCCACCTCCTTGCTGGAGCTGATCGGTCAGAGCAGTCAAGTGTTTATCATGGGCCACAAAAACGCCGACCTGGACGCGGTAGGTGCCGCCATCGGTGTCAGCTGTCTGTGCCGCAAAAAGGAAAAGCCCTTCCACATCGTTTTGGATATGGAGATGAATGTGGCCGGCAAGCTGATCGAGCAGGCACAGGAAGTGCCCGAGTACAAAAACGTATTCATCTCCGGTCAGGAAGCCCTCTTGCGCTGTGACAACCGCAGTGTGCTCATTGTCGTGGATACCAACCGTCCTGATCAGGTGGAAAATAAGCATCTTTTAGAGGCGATCACCAGCGTGTGTGTCATTGATCACCACCGCCGTGCCGCTGACTACATCACCCCTGTGGTGGTAAATCTCCACGAGCCCTACGCCTCCTCCGCTTCTGAGCTGGTCACCGAGCTTTTGCAATATGCGGTGGAAAAGAAGGATGTTCTGCCCATCGAAGCAAAGGCACTGATGGCCGGTATCTTCCTGGATACCAAGAGCTTTAACGTCCGTACCGGTGAACGCACCTTTGAAGCCGCCGCCTATCTGCGGCAGATCGGTGCAGACACTGTGGAAGTGAAAAAGCTTCTGCAAAACGATTTCCAGGACACCATGGCAAAGTATCAAATTATTAAATCCGCCAGACTGTACCGTGCAGAGATCGCCATCGCCGCTTTGAACGCCGGCACTTCCCGTGCTTTGGCTGCTCAGGCTGCTGATGAGCTTCTGAACATCTCCGGCATCAGCGCATCCTTTGTGCTTTATCCCAGCGAGGAAAATGTGATCATCTCTGCCCGTTCCATCGGCGAAGCAAACGTACAGGTCATCTTAGAGCCCCTGGGCGGCGGCGGCAACACCGCCACTGCCGGCGCGCAAATCCCCAACATCACCGTCAAAGAAGCTTTGGACCGTCTGGTGCAAAGCATTGACAGCTACTATGAAAATTAAAAAGGAGCAGAATCCCTATGAAGGTTATTTTATTACAGGATGTTAAAGGCAAAGGCAAAAAGGGTCAGCTGTTGGAGGTCTCCGACGGCTACGCACGCAACTATATGCTTCCCCGCAAAATTGCCATTGAGGCTACCGCCGACGCGGTAAACACCAAGAATATGAACGACAAGGCAGCCGCAGAAAAGGCCGCAAAAGAACGTGCCGAGGCATTGGAAATTTCCCGCAAGCTGCGGGAAATGACCCTGGTCGTGAAGGCAAAAGGCGGTGGAGCAGGCAGACTCTTTGGTTCTGTTACCAACCAGGAAATTGCCGATAGTCTGAAATCAAGCACCGGCATCATCCTGGACAAGCGGAAAATTGTCATTTCTGACCCCATCAAAAATGTGGGCACTTATACCGTTACCTGCAAGCTGGGCTATGAAATTTCTGCCCCTCTGACCGTTAAGATCGAAGAGGCATAGAAGACTTTTAAGGAGATTACTATGGATGAAGAACTGAACGCCCGACAGCTCCCCCAATCTTTGGAGGCGGAGCAAGCCGTGCTGGGCTCCATTCTCATTGACAGCCGCTGCCTGGTGGACATCATCGGCATCCTGCAGCCGGAGGATTTTTATCTGAAGCAAAACCGGGAGATCTATGAGACCATCTACACAATGTTCAATTTCTCCCAAACCATCGACCCTGTGACTGTGCTGGATAAAATGCGTGAATTGGGCGTGTATCACGACAATTCCCGTGACTATATCCTTCAGCTGATGGATATTACCCCCACTGCAGCCCACGCCGTCAGATACGCCAACATCGTAAAGGACAAGGCTATGCTCCGCGGTCTGCACGATGCCGGCTCTGAAATTGTGGAGACGGTATACGCCCAGGTGGGTACGCCTGCGGAGCTGCTGGAAAACGCAGAAAAGAAGATCTACGCGCTGCGCAAGGGTGAACGGGGCGATTCCCTGGAGCACATCGGCGTCACACTGCACAAGGTGTTTGACCGTCTTACCGAGCTGAGTCAATCCGACTCCGCGATTCCCGGTATGTCCACAGGTCTGATGGATCTGGATCGCAAGATCAACGGTCTGAATAATTCCGACCTGGTGCTGGTAGCCGCCCGTCCCGCTATGGGTAAATCCGCGTTTGCTCTGAATTTGGGCCTGAATGTAGCCAAGAAATACAAAAAGACGGTGGCCATTTTTAACCTGGAAATGTCCCGTGAACAGCTGGCAATGCGTCTACTTTCCATTGAGAGCTTTGTGGACGGTATGAAGATGGCTACCGGCAAGCTTTCCGACGAGGAATGGACCAAGCTGGGTATGGCCTCCGGTGCTTTGGCACAGACCGATATCCGTATTGACGATAACCCTTCCGTCACTGTGGCAGAAATGAACGCCAAGTGCCGCCGGCTGGATAATTTAGGCATGGTAGTGATCGACTATCTGCAGCTGATGAGTGGCTCCGGCTACGGCAAAAACGGCGACAGCCGTGTAAATATCGTGGGTGAGATCTCCCGTTCTCTAAAGGTTATGGCCAAGGAGCTGAACGTTCCGGTGCTGTGTTTGAGTCAGCTCTCCCGTGGACCCGAAAGCAGAACAGACAAGCGGCCTATGCTTTCTGACCTGCGTGAATCCGGCTCTATCGAGCAGGACGCAGACGTGGTAATGATGCTGTACCGCGACGACTACTATAACGATAATTCCGAAGAAAAGGGTATCACTGAATGCAACGTCATCAAAAACCGTCACGGCGAGCCCGGGGTGGTAAAGCTTCAGTGGATCCCCCAGTATCAAACCTTTGCCGATCGGGAGTGGCGCCACAATGATCAATAAGGTAAGCGCCTTTATCCGCAAGGAACAGTTGATCGCACCCCACGACCGAATCTGCTGTGCCCTTTCCGGAGGTGCCGATTCCGTTGCGCTGTTTTTTGCACTGTATCTGCTGCAGGAGAAATTTCAGTTTACCCTCTGCGCTGTCCACTTCAATCACGGACTGCGCGGCGAGGAAGCAGAAAGAGACCAGGCGTTTGCAGAAGAACTTTGCGCCCAATACGGCGTTGCTCTTCATATCGGTCGGGCGCAGGTAGTTGCAGGCGATAAAGGACTGGAAGCGGCGGCACGGGATGCCCGATATGCGTTTTTCGACACCCTTTCAGAAAAGGTCGCCACTGCCCACACTGCAGACGACAATGCCGAGACCGTGCTGATGCATCTGATCCGAGGCAGTGGTCTGAAGGGGCTGGGCGGCATTGCCCCCAAAAGAGGAAAGATCATTCGCCCCATGCTTACAGTGACCCGGGAAGATGTTGTTGCTTTTTTGCAGGAATACAGTCTTTCCCATATAGAAGACAGCTCCAACGCATCCGACGACTTTTTCCGTAATCGGCTTCGCCACCGATTGATGCCCCTTTTAAAGCAGGAAAATCCCTGCTTAAGCGAGAACCTGTCTCAAATGGCTATGCGACTGCGGCAGGACGAGCTGCTGATCGAGGGGATGATGGAGGAAAAACTGCCCTCCGTTTCCCGGCTTCGGGAACTCCATCCTGCTTTACGCACAAGATACCTGCGCCGCTTTCTTGCCGATTGCGGCTTGACGGAAGCAGGTGCGGAGCATATTGCTCTTTTAGAAGGCCTGTTGTATTCCGACAATCCCTCCGCCACGGTCCATTTGCCTATGGGCATCATTCTATGCCGCAATTATGACCGCATAGAATTAAAAAAAGAGTATGCCCCCATCGTCCCCCGTGTTCTCCCCTGCCCCGGATTGTTAGACCTGCCGGAACAGGGCATCCGCATCAGCTGTACGCCTGCCACCGAACCCAGGCGCACATTTGACTGCTTCACGGTTTACGTGGAAGGCACACTTACCGTGCGCTGCCGACAGTCCGGAGACGTCATGCGTCTGCAGGGCGGCAGCAAAAAACTAAAGCAAATTCTGATCGACCGCAAGATCCCAGCGGCTGAGCGTTCCGTTATCCCCGTCCTTGCGGACGATCGGGGGCTTGTGGCCGTTTGGGGAATCGGTGCCAACTTAGACCGTACAGAAGGCACCGGTAATTTTGTGGAAATCCGTTTTTCCAGTATTTCATAAAATCGCGAGGTACAAAAATTTGAAAAAAGTTAGATTTTTTTCCATCCTGATATATGCCCTTGTGCTGATCCTTCTGTTTTCCTGGCTGTTGGGCATGTTTGACGACACGAGTATGCATATCGATTACTCTGAGGTCATCGCTCAATTTGAGAACGAAAATGTTTCCAGCTTTGAGGTCAAGGGCAGTAAGCTCACCCTGCTGCTCCACGAGCCCATAAACGGTTCATGGGAAGTGGTGCATTCGCTGGCCGACCCGGAGGGCTTCCACGAACAGATCCGTCCTCTTTTGGGTGAGCAGACGAAAAGCGGAATCATTTCCAGTTATAATTTCGTCGCAGGTAAGGGCTGGTCTCCCTTTGACCTTGTATTGCCCATCATCCTGGCCGGACTGGTGCTGATCCTCATTTGGGCATTCCTTGCAGGGCGTGCCGCCAACAACAATCATCCCATGAACAATTTTGGCAAAGCCAACATCATCTCCGGACAGCCCGGCAAGAAGGTCTCCTTCCAGGATGTGGCAGGTATGGAAGAGGAGAAAAAAGAGCTTTATGAAGTGGTGGATTTTCTCCGCAATCCTGCAAAGTATACCGCAGTGGGTGCCCAAATTCCCCACGGTATTTTGCTTTCCGGCCCTCCGGGTACCGGTAAGACCCTGTTGGCACGGGCTGTTGCCGGTGAAGCAGGTGTGCAGTTTCTCTCTATTTCCGGCTCCGATTTTATGGAGCTTTATGTGGGCGTAGGCGCAAGCCGTGTTCGTGATGTATTTGCACAGGCACGAAAAATTGCCCCTACCATCATCTTTATTGACGAGATCGACGCCGTTGGCCGCAGACGCGGCAGTGGTATGGGCGGCGGTCACGATGAACGGGAGCAGACCCTGAACCAGCTTTTGGTGGAAATGGACGGCTTCTCCAAATCCGAAGGCGTGATCGTTCTTGCCGCCACCAACCGCAAGGACATCTTGGACCCCGCTCTGCTTCGTCCCGGTCGATTCGACCGTCAGATCTATGTGGGCGTTCCCGATTCCGCTGAGCGCGAGGCAATTTTGAAGGTGCACGCCAAGAACAAGCACATTGACGACTCTGTGAAGCTGAAAACCGTGGCAATGGCCACTGCCGGCTTTACCGGTGCGGATCTAAGCAACCTTTTGAACGAGGCCGCTATTTTGGCCGCCCGTGACAACCGTCCCGCTATGAATATGGACGATATCAACGAGGCGATGATGAAGGTGCTGGCAGGTCCTGAAAAGCGCAATCGGGTCCGTCTGCAAAAGGACCTGAAGCTAACCGCCATTCACGAAGCCGGGCACGCTGTGGCAATGTACAATCTGCCCACACACGATCCGGTCCGTCAGATCTCGATTATCCCCCGTGGTTGGGCACTGGGTATGACCTGGGCGCAGCCTGAAGAGGAAAGCACACACCTGACCCGCAACGAGATGTATGAAATGATCGTGGGACTGCTGGGCGGCCGTGTGGCCGAAGAGCTGTTTTTAGACGACATTTCCACCGGTGCTTCCAACGATATCGACCGCGCCTCCAAGCTGGCGCGGGATATGGTGGGTCGGTACGGTATGAGCAAGGCCTTGGGCACCATCTCCTATACCGGCGGCGATGAGCTGTTTATCGGTCGGGACTTTGAGAGAACCAAGAGCTATTCCGAAAAGATCGCAGGCACAATGGACGATGAGGTAAAGACCCTTATCGACAAAGCCTATAATCATTGCGCTGAGATCTTGAATAACAACCGCCAAAAGCTGCAACAGGTCGTAGACTTTTTGATGGAGCACGAAGTGATGAGCGGCACCCAGTTCCGTCAATGTATGGAAGGTGTGGAAATTACCGAGGATTCCGGCAGCCTGTTTGACGGCTTTGATGCAAAATAAAAGAAGATGAATTACTATTTTGCACCCCTTGAGGGTCTGACAGACAGCATCTACCGCCGTCTGCATCACAAGTATTTTCCCGGTGTGGACCGCTACTATACCCCTTTCTTCTCCCCCACTGTTCACCGTGCCCTTACAGCAAAAGAAAAAAGGGATCTTCCCCTTGCGGAAGAATTAGACGCACAGGTCATTCCCCAGGTCCTCACCAAAAGTGCCCCGGATTTTGTCTTTATGAGCACCGTCTGCCGTGATCGGGGATATAGTCAGATCAATCTGAATTTAGGCTGTCCCTCGGGTACGGTCACCGCTAAGGGAAAGGGTGCGGGGATGCTCCGTGATATAGATGCTCTGCAGGTCTTTTTGGACGATATTTTTACAAGCAGTGTATTACCGGTATCCATTAAAACCCGACTGGGCTACAGTGACGCAGAGGAATTTTTCCGTCTTTTGGAGATCTTCAACCGCTATCCCATTCGGGAGCTCATCATCCACCCCCGCGTGCGGCAGGATTTTTATCAAAACAGCCTGCGCATGGGTTTTTTTGAATACGCACTTCGTACCAGTTGCGCCCCTCTTTGCTATAACGGAAACCTCTGCTCTAAAGAGGATATCCGTCGTTTTGCAGAAAAGTACCCATCTGTGGAGGCTGTGATGCTGGGACGGGGGCTGATCGGTGACCCGGGTATGCTGTCTGCAGGCGGCACCACCAGAAGTACGCTTTTAGCCTTTATGAACGAGCTTTTTGATGCGTACGCCGTTGCATTTGGCAGCAGGCGCAACGCCATGTTTCGGCTGAAGGAAAACTGGCGGCATCTGTTCTGTCTTTTTGAAGGCATCGAAAAACCTGAAAAACAGCTGCGCAAGACCACCGATGAACACCAATTCAGGATGTTGACAGAGCAGATCATTACCCAATACCCTATGCGCCCCCAATTACAGGCGAACTGGTAGCTGAATATGTAGAGGTATACAGGATATGCTGAAGAAATTCCGTGATACGGTCCTTGTTGTATTACTCACTGTTATTGCTTTTTTTGTACTGCTTTATGTTACAACCAAACAGTAAAAACACCTCGGTGGGCTTTGAAGCTCCACCGAGGTGTTTTGTTTGTTATGCGAGATTGCCACGCCGCAAAAGCGGCTCGCAATGACATATAGTTTTAGCTGTTACCAGGTAGTAGGGGGCGGTCTGTATGCCGCCCCGTTCTTCGTTTTCTAAGGAATTTTACCGGAATGACACACAGGTCATTCCCTACATATTTATTTTGAGGCAACACCTTTTCTTTATTGTTCTTCTGTTTTTGTAATGTCGCCTAAGCAGATGCGCTCATCGTAGACGGTCAGATCATATTTTTCGACCGCCTCCTGCAGCATGGTGTTGAGGCGCTCTTCTGCAATGGTTTCGCTTACCGTATGGATCCAGCTGGGGTTACGTTCCACAAAGTACATAATGTGGTAGCCGTAGTTGGTTTTGACCAGACCGTAATCGCCGTACACCCGGCTCTCATCAAAGATCCACGCATCAAACTCCGGCACCATATAGTCCTTGGTGACATTTTCATACAAGCCGCCGTTTGTATTGGAGCCCGGGTCTGTAGATTCTTTATTGGCCAGTTCCGCAAAGCTTTCCTCCGTCTTGTCCCCTGCCAGCCAGGTATTCAGCAGGTCCTCGGCCTTTTGACGGCAAGCCTCCCATTCGTCTTCTGAGTAGACCGTGGTATCGCCCTCCGCTGTGCCGCCCTCGGGCGTGATCAGAACGTGGCGCACATCTATTACATGACCGCTTTCCTTGGACACCCCTGCGGCTGTGAGTGCAGCCTCATTTTCCGTAAAGTACTGCTCGATCTCATCCATTGTAGGCTGACACTGCTCTTTAAACTCTTCCACATACAGATTGGCAAGATAAGGAATGACCATAAAGTTTTTATAGCCCTGCAGTGTGCTGCCGGCACCCATTTCCTTGTCCAGCATTTCCTCCACAGACTGGTATTCCAGTTCCTGCAATGCCTCCTGCAGCATTCCGTCAATGCTGTTCATATAATTCTGTGCTTCTTCATCCGGCTGGAATCCCTGTGCCAGTGCGTGCTGATAGACTGCGGCGTATGCGTGCCACTTGTTCAGAGATTCCTCCACGATCGCCTGCTGCCAGGTAAGGTTATTCGCCTGATCATACCACTGCTGATCCATCGGCTTGGACAAATCTACGCCGTAATAATAAAGGCTGTAGCTGTTTTGTGCCAGGAACATATTGTAATAGATCATCATCTCGCCGTTGGTCAGTTCCATATCGCCGGCAGTTGCGATCACAGCGCCGGAATTGAGATGGGCGGTCTCATCGTCTACAGTGTAGGTTTTGGAGGGCTGAACCTCCGGTGCTGCGGGGGCAGTGGTCTGTGCGGTAGTGTCATCGACCTTGCCGCCATTTTTGGAGCCGACCATCACAAAGTATACAAGACCTGCCAGCAACACCAAGCAAAGCAGACTTGCCAAAACCGCTATTGCGATCACCTTGGGGTCTTTTTTCTTCTTCTGCTGTGCAGGTTCATATTCAAAATTTTCCCTGTTTTCTTCCATAATGATGCCTCTTTTCAATATTTATACCGGGTAAACTCCACCCAGTCTACCATAGTTTCTTATGAAATGCAAGGCAAAAACTGTAAACACTTTATTTCAAAATACCTTCTTCCCACACTTGCAAAAAGACGCAAATAATGGTATGATTTAGAATTGAGATATAATAAGGAGAAGTATATGGAAACGAAGACCTATGTTGTTCCTCAGGACAAGCTGAACGAGCAGCTTTTGTACTGCAATAAAATATATGATATTTGGAATAGTCGGGGGCAAACGCCCCTTGCCTATGTGGAAACATACGGCTGTCAGCAAAACGAGGCGGATTCGGAAAAGATCCGGGGCATTCTCTGCGAAAGCGGCTACCGCTTGACCGACACCCCTGAGGGTGCGGATGTGGTTGTGATGAATACCTGTGCCATCCGTGAACACGCCGAACAGCGGGTTTTCGGCAATTTGGGCGCACTGACTCACACCAAGCGCCGTCACAGCGGGCAAAAGATCTTCCTCTGCGGTTGTATGGCCGGTCAGGAGGTGGTGGTGGAACGCATCCGCAAAAGCTATCCCCACGTGGACGGGGTATTTTCCACCCACCATTTATGGCAGTTTGCCGAGATCCTGTACAAAACCCTCACCGGCAAAAAACGGGTGTTCTACACCCAGGATGAAGCCGGCTCTATTTCTGAAGGACTCCCACAGGTGCGGGACAATCCCTTAAAGGCCTGGGTCTCCATTATGTACGGATGCAACAATTTCTGTACCTACTGCATCGTGCCCTACGTACGGGGCAGAGAGCGCAGTCGCCGCAGTGGGGATATTCTGGCCGAGTGCCGCACCCTGATCGAAAACGGCGCGAAGGAATTGACCCTTTTAGGACAGAATGTCAACTCCTACGGCAAGGATTTGGACGAGGGGCTGGATTTTTCCGATTTATTGGAACAAATCGCACAGATTCCCGGTGATTTTCTCATTCGTTTTATGACCAGTCATCCCCGGGATGCTTCCAAAAAGTTGTTTGATACCATGGCCGCAAACCCGAAGATCGCAAAGCAGCTTCATCTTCCCTTCCAGTCCGGCTCCAGTCGGGTGCTGAAAGCTATGAATCGCCACTACGACCGACAAACCTATTTGGAGCGCGTGCTGTACGCCAAAAAGAAGATGCCCGATCTGGTGCTGACCTCGGATGTGATCGTGGGCTTCCCCGGCGAGACAGAAGAAGAATTTGAGCAGACGATCTCCCTGATCCAGCAGGTGCGCTACGATTCCCTGTTCACCTTCATTTTCTCACCCCGTCCCGGTACGCCTGCCGCCTCTATGGACGATCCCACACCCAAAGAGGAAAAAAACCGCCGCTTCGATCGGCTGTGTCAGGTGCAAAACAGCATCTCTGAGGAAATACACAAAAGCTATGTTGGCAAAACCTTCCGCTGTCTTATTGACGGACAGGATAAGAATTATCTGACCGCCCGTACAGAGGGCGGACGACTTGTTCGCCTTTTGGGTGACACAAATTTGATCGGCTCTTTCCGCAATGTGACCATCACCGGCTCCAACACCTGGAGCCTCACCGGAGAGCTTTTGGAAAAGGAATGATTTTATGGCAACACCTGCCGGAGAAATGACCCCTATGCGCCGCCAGTATCACGATATCAAAAAACGGAATAAAGACTGTATTCTCTTTTTCCGCTTAGGCGACTTTTACGAAATGTTTGATGAGGATGCCCGTCTTGCCGCCAAAGAGCTGGACCTGACACTGACCACCCGTGACCGCAATAAGCCCAAGGAAGAGCAGACCCCGATGTGCGGTGTGCCCTATCACTCCGTGGACGCCTACATCGCCCGTTTGGTTGCCAGAGGCTACAAGGTGGCCATCTGTGAGCAGATGGAAGACCCTGCACAGGCAAAAGGACTGGTTGAACGGGATGTAAGCCGCATCATTACCCCGGGTACAGTGACGGAAAGCTGTATGCTGGAAGAACGCAAAAACAATTATATGGGCTGTTTATACGGTCAGGATGGCCGTTACGGGGTTGCCTTCTGCGACCTTTCCACCGGCTCATTTTATGTGACTGTTTGCCCGGATGCCCGCGCCGCATCCTCCGAGCTGGGCCGTTTTGCGCCTACAGAAGTGCTCCGTGGTGGCGAAAACTGCAAAGACCCCATTATTGAAGACGCTCTGTTCAATCGCCTGAAGTGCTGTGTGGACGGGGCTGTGGATGGGCAATTCGACCTGCAGTCATCGCAAGATCTGCTGGAAAAGCATTTTGACGCACCGCTGGCTGCCCTGGGACTGACCGGCATTCCCTGTGCTGTCAATGCCGCAGGTACTCTATTAGAGCTGCTTTTGACCTTGCAGAAAAATGACCTCAAACACATTCGTCAGCTGCAGTTTTATACCACTGAGCGCTTTATGGAGCTGGATTTAGACGCCCGGCGCAATTTAGAGCTGACAGAAACCATGCGCAACAAGGAGAAAAAAGGCTCTTTGCTGTGGGTGCTGGACAAAACCAAAACCGCAATGGGCGGCAGAATGATCCGTTCCTGGGTAGAACAGCCCTTGATGGACACCAAGGAAATCCTCAGCCGTCAAAATGCGGTAGCGGAACTGGCAGAGCAGACCGTCCGCCGTGGTGAATTGGAAGATGCGCTGAAGGAAATGACGGATTTGGAACGGGTAATGACCCGCATCGTCACCGGTACGGTCAATGGCCGTGAGCTGCTATCCCTGGCACAGGGCCTGCGGGCACTGCCCGCCATCAAGAGCAATTTGTGCGCCGCTAATGCCCAAATGCTCCAAAGGTTAGGTGCAGCCATTGACGATTTGCAGGACTTTGCCGTGCAGATTGAAAACACTTTGGTGGACGAGCCACCCATCACCATTCGGGAGGGCGGACTGATTCGAAAGGGTGCGGATGAAGAGGCTGACCGTCTTCGGGATATTATGAACGGCGGCGCCGGTACGATCCTGCAAATCGAGGCTGAAGAACGGGCGAAAACCGGTATCCGCACACTGAAGGTCAGCTACAATCGGGTTTTCGGCTATTATATTGAAGTATCCAAATCCTTTATCGACCAAGTACCCGATCACTACATCCGTAAGCAAACGCTTACCAACTGCGAGCGCTACATCACACAGGAGCTCAAGGAACTGGAAGACCAGGTATTGGGCGCAAAAGACCGCCTGGTGGCTCTTGAATATCAGATTTTCTGCCGTCTGCGGGATCTGTTGGCCGCACAGGCTGCCCGGGTGCAAACTGCCGCCGCTGCTGTTGCGACTGCGGACGCGCTGTATTCCCTGGCAACCGTGGCTGTTAAGCACAATTTCTGCCGTCCTGATATTGTTTTGGGTAACGAAATTTCCATCACCGACGGTCGTCACCCTGTGGTGGAACGGATGCTCAGCGACAGCCTGTTTGTCCCCAACGACACCAGCCTTGGCATCGACGGCAATCAGGTGAGCATCATCACAGGCCCCAATATGGCCGGTAAATCCACCTATATGCGTCAGGTTGCCTTAATCGTTATTATGGCACAAATGGGCGGCTTTGTGCCTGCCCGTTCCGCACGCATTGGAACAGTTGACCGTGTATTTACCCGCATCGGCGCCAGTGACGACCTGGCTTCCGGTCAGTCCACCTTTATGGTGGAAATGACTGAGGTGGCCTCCATCTTAAAATACGCCACCTCCAAGAGCCTGCTGATTTTAGATGAGATCGGCAGAGGTACCTCCACCTACGACGGTATGGCCATTGCCCGCGCCGTTTTGGAATATGTGGCCAATCCCCGTCATTTAGGGGCAAAGACCCTGTTTGCCACCCATTATCACGAACTGAGTGTGATCGAAGCAGAGCTGCCTAATGTAAAAAACTACAACATTGCAGTTAAAAAGCGGGGGGACAAAATGATCTTTTTACGCAAGATCGTCCCCGGTGCAACCGATGACAGCTTTGGCGTGGAGGTTGCAAACCTGGCAGGTCTGCCTGCCGGTGTCATTACCCGTGCCCGTCAAATTCTTTTGGAGCTTCAGACCCAAAATCCCCAGGGTTTAAAAACCGCTGCAGTCCCTTCTGCCGCAGACGATCAAATATCTATGCTGGATCTGACTGCACAGCAGGTTGCAGATACGCTCAAGGCCCTGAATGTGGAGACTTTGACCCCCATTGAAGCGATGAACGAGCTGTATAAGCTGAAAAAAATGCTCTCTTAACGCCTATGTTTACAAGAATTTCCAACAAAGAGTTATTTTGGGGCGGTCTTTATGCGCTGATCTCCGCATTTGTTCTGCCCACCTTGCTGGACCATTTTTCCCTGCCGGCCAGCCACATCAACAGCATTTTGTTTGTATCCAATTTTCTGTTTATGTCCCTTGCGTTATGGGGCTTTTTGCGCAAAAACCTGATAATTGCCGCAAAAAATTGGGCGCTGACACTGCTTTGGCTTGTGCTGGGACTATCCCTGTATTTCCTGTCCACCGTGGTGCTTCAGTATTTAGTAAACACACTTTTTCCGTCCTTTTCCAACCTCAACGACGGACAGGTCAACACACAGCTTGATGCCGCGCCCATTCTTGCAACCGTCAGTGTCGCCTTTTTTGCACCGGTGGCAGAGGAACTTTTGTACCGCGGACTGCTGTTTCGAGGGCTCTACAGCCAAAGCCGTGTGGCTGCCTGGTGCGTATCGGCAGGTCTTTTTTCTGCTTCCCACGTACTGGGCTACCTGGGGCTTTACGGACTGACCCACGCCCTGATCGCATTGTGCCTATATCTGCCTGCCGGAATATGCCTGAACCTGGCATACCGAAAATCCGGCAACATCATTACCCCCATTTTGATGCACATGACCATCAACATTATTGGTCTATTTACATTAACCTGAGCAAATGAACCCGAAAACGAGGTGATCTTATGGCAAAAATTTATCAGCTGTCTTCCCATATAGCAAACCTGATCGCCGCCGGCGAAGTTGTGGAACGGCCTGCCAGTGTGATGAAGGAGCTTCTTGAAAACGCAGTGGATGCAGGCGCCACTTCCATTACCGCCGAGATCCGTGATGGCGGTATGACTTTCCTGCGGGTTACCGATAATGGCTGTGGTATGGAGAAAGAGGATGCACGCACGGCATTTTTACGCCATGCCACCTCCAAGCTGCGCACTGCCGAGGATCTGGCCGCCATCTCCACCATGGGTTTCCGCGGCGAAGCTTTGGCCGCTATCGCTTCCGTCAGCCGTATTGACCTGATGACCAAGACCGCCGGCAGTATTTCCGGCACTGCCCTGAGCTTAGAGGGCGGTGTGATCACGGATGAAAGTGAAGCCGGCTGTCCTGACGGAACAACCATTATTGTGCGGGACCTTTTCTACAACACGCCTGCACGTATGAAGTTTATGAAGTCGGATGTGGTGGAAGGAAGCCGCATTACCGCTACGGTGCAAAATCAGGCTTTAGCCCATCCGGAAGTGTCATTTCGTCTGATTCGGGACGGTAAAGAGGTGCTCTCTGCCCCCGGTACCGGGAAGCTGCAGGATGCCCTTTATGCCGTTTACGGCAAACAAAGCAGTCAGATGGCACCGGTTCAAAGCACCTGGGACGGCTATCAGCTGCAGGGCTTTGTCTCCCGTCCTACAGATGCCCGTCCCAGCCGCAATATGCAGACCTTTTTTGTCAACGGACGGCCTGTAAAATCCCGGCTGATGATGGCCGCTTTGGAGGAAGCCTACCGCAACCGTATGATGGTCGGTAAATTCCCCGCCTGTGTACTGCAGCTGACTGTACCTGTTCAGGCTGTGGATGTAAACGTACATCCTGCAAAAACAGAAGTGAAATTCTTAAACGAGAAGGCTGTATTCGACTGTATTCACTACGGTGTTTTAGGGGCGCTGAATCAAACCGCTGACCGCCCCGATCTGCGCTTTAAAGCCCCCTCTGCGCCTGTTACTCCCACACCTGCGCCTGCTGTTCAGCCTTCTGTGTCCCAGCCTCCCAAGCAGGAGCAGTTCTTCCGCACTATGTCCGCTCAGGAATATCGGGCCTTTAGCGGTGCGCTGAAGGATGCCCCTCAGCCGAACCCGGTTATCGCCGCACAGGTGGCCGCAAAGGTGGAGCGCGCCTCAGACTACGCCATACATTCCCCTGTGATCCTGCCAAAGGTAGAACCCCTTACCCCGGAGACTGCGCCTGCGCATCAGGAGCAAGAGCCGGAGCAGCAAACGCTGCAAATGCCGGTTGTTTCCCCCTGGAGATTGGTTGGGGAGCTTTATAACAGCTATGTGCTGGTGGAGCAAGGTGACGAAGCCTTCCTGATCGACAAGCACGCCGCCCACGAACGCATCCTTTTTGATAAGCTGAAGGCCAATCAAGAGGCTATTACCGGGCAGACCCTTTTGCGTCCTCTTCCCTGTCGTTTAGAGCCGAACAGCTGTGCCATTTTGATGAGCAACCAGCCTCTTTTGGAAGAGCTGGGCTTTGAAATCGACACCTTGGGCGAAAATACCGTGGTTTTACGGCAGATCCCTATGGACCTATCGGAGGACGATGCGCTTCAGACTATAGAATCCATTGCCGCAGACCTGCTCATCGGACGGCGGGAGGATAAGTCCTCTGTGCGGGACGAGGTACTGCATACGGTTGCCTGCAAGGCCGCCATCAAGGCCGGTTGGCATACGGATGAAAAAGAGCTTTTGGCTCTGGTGGAGCAGGTGATGGCACGGGAAGACCTGAAATACTGTCCCCACGGACGTCCCATTTGCATTACACTGAGCAAAAAGCAAATTGAAAAGCAGTTCGGACGCAGCTGATTTCTTCTGTGCATCCGAACATCAGGAATATTATGAATAACATCATTTGTATTGCCGGGCCTACCGCCTCCGGCAAAACCGCGCTGGCGGTAAAGCTTGCCCAGGCAGTGGACGGTGAGGTCGTCTCCTGCGACTCTATGCAGGTTTATAAAAATATGGACATCGGCACTGCCAAGCCCACCACGGAAGAAATGGAGGGCGTTCCCCACTATATGCTTTCTGTGGCAGAGCCAACTGAGGATTTTTCCGTCAGCCGTTACTGCCAAATGGCCCATCCCATTGTGGAGGATATTCTCTATCGGGGCAAAACCGCTATTATTGCCGGCGGCACAGGACTTTATATGGATGCCCTCATTAAGGGCAACGACTTTGCGCCCTACCCCAGCACCGGACGGCGGGAAGAGCTGGAACAGCTTGCCGCAGAAAAAGGAATTGATGCAGTGCTGGAGCAGCTGCGCTCTGTTGACCCCTGCTCCGCTGCCCGTCTGCATCCCAGCGATCAAAAGCGGATCATCCGCGCGATGGAGGTCTATTTGGAGACCGGGCAGACCATTACCGAACACAACAAACGCACCGCCGCTATCCCTCCCCGTTACAACCCCACCTGGTTTGCTTTGGAGGACGAAGTGCGGCAGGATCTATACGACCGTATTGACCGACGGGTCATCGGAATGCTGGAAATGGGCCTGATCGACGAAATCAAGGGGCTTTTAGCTTCCGGCGTACCGGAACACGCCACCTCTATGCAGGCCATCGGCTACAAGGAATTTGTGGATGCACTGGAAAATCGGTGCTCTATAGAAGATGCCACTGCCGCCGTTCAGCAGGCTTCCCGTCACTATGCGAAACGTCAGCTAACCTGGTTTCGCCGTAATTCCGCCATCTGCTGGCTCCGTCGGGGCAAAACCGATACCGTTACTGAAATTCTTTCCCGCGCTCTGCAAATTCTGCGCAAATTCGACAACTGAATCGTGGTAGTATATTTGCATCCCAAGCACCTCAAAAGAGAAAGGATGTAAATATATGAACGAACCACTTACATTACAGGACGCCATTTTAAACGAGGTAATTACCGACAAGGTGCCGGTTACACTGTTCCTGATGAATGGCTTCCAGCTCCGGGGGACAGTCACCGGCTTTGACGGCCTTGTGGTCGTCCTGGTCAGCGATGGCAAGCAGCAGATGATCTACAAGCACGCCATCTCCACATTGGCCCCCATCAGGCCTCTGAAATCCGCAACATTATAGGATGAGGCGACGGAGCATTTGCTTCGTCGCTTTCTTCTGTCTTTTGGAAGGAAGATTTACAATGTCTATTCATCAACGCGTTTATGCCATCCGCAAACAAATAGAGCAGGCCGCCATCAGCGCAGGACGGGATCCCAAGGAGATCTTACTGTGCGCCGCCACAAAAATGAACGATGCCGCCGCCGTACAGCAGGCCATTGCCGCAGGCGTGGATTGCTGTGGTGAAAACCGGGTACAGGAGCTGAAGGAAAAAGCTGCCCTGAACGCCTATGCCGGAAAACCGGTACACTTCATCGGTCATTTGCAGACTAATAAGGTAAAGGATGTGGTGGGCAAGGTAGACCTGATTCAGTCGGTAGACTCTGTGCGTTTACTGCAAGCTATTGAAAAAGAGGCAGCGCGTCAGGGTCTTGTACAAAGCATTCTTTTGGAGATCAATATCGCTTCGGAAGCTTCCAAGTCCGGCTTTGCCCCGGAGGAACTTGCCGATATTTTGGAGCAGGCTTCCAAAATGGAGCACATTTTCGTCCGCGGGTTGATGGCAATTCCCCCAATTTGCCAAAAAAAGACAGAAAATCACAAATTTTTTCAAAAAATGTGCAACCTTACTGTTGACATAACGACAAAAAAATACGATAATGTATCAGTGGATATATTGTCTATGGGTATGTCCGGAGACTTTGAGGATGCGATTGCATGCGGCAGTACGATGGTGCGCTTAGGCACTGCCATCTTCGGTGCCCGAAATTACAACCAGTCCCCCAAGGGATAAAATATACAGGAGGATTACCTATGAGTTTTTGGGATAATGTCAAGAAGTTTGCACAGCCCTATTCTGAAGAAGAATACGAGGATGAATTTGATGAAATGGAAGGCTTTGAGGAAGAAGCTCAGGAACCTGCCCCCGCAGGCCGCCGTCCCTCTCCCTTCTCCACCACCCGTACCGAAAGCCCTGCCCCCGCAGCTTCTTCCGGCTTCAGCGGTCAGGTGCTGAATATGGGTTCCGGCAAGCAGGAAGTGGTGCTGTTCCACGCCAAGAGCTTTGACGACACCGCCCGCGCCGCCGATGAGCTGCGGAAGAAAAAGGCCGTTATTTTGAATATGGAAAATGTAGATAAGGCTTTGACCCGCCGTGTTGTGGACTTCCTGTCCGGCAGTGTTTACGCACTGGACGGCACGGTGAAGAAAATTGCCCAGTCTACCTATCTCTTCTGCCCCCACAATATGGATATCGTGGGCGACCTGGAAGCACAGGTAGATATGGAAGCCTACATCTAACTTTATAGTACTTCGATATTAGATACAGAAAGGATTCTCTCATGATTACTCCTCAGGAAATTGAGCAGATTGCTTTTAGCCGTGTAATGTTCAACGGTTACGACACCAACGAAGTAGACAAGCTCTTGGAGCCCCTCACCGAGGATTACGTAACCTTGTATAAAGAAAATGCCTTGCTTAAAAGCAAGATGAAGGTACTGGTAAACAAGTTGGAGGAATATCGTGCCAACGAAGCCAGTATGAAGGATGCCATCATTAACGCCCAAAAAACCTGCGATAAGATGGTCAAAGAGGCTGAAGCAAAATGCACCCAGATGCTGGTCGACGCCAGTAACACTGCCGCCGAAAACGCCAAGAATGCCGACGCCCTGATCGCTGCCGAGAATGAGCGTGTGGAGGAAGCGCGTCAGGTTGCCTCCGCAAAGATCGAGGAGCTTCAAAACCAGCTAAACAGCTGTTTGCATGCTTTGGAGCGCATTAAGGAAGCCAACCGCCCCATCCACAAGCCCAGCGGCGCATTTGACTATGACCGCAGTGAACGTGCCGGTGCCGCTTCCCGTACAGATGCGGTTGCCGATGAGATTTCCGCCAATGTGGAAGCCATCGTTGGCACCACCGAGGAAACAGCCCCCAAGGCTGAGCCTCGCCACCCCATATCTGATACCACCACCAAATTCGCGAATTTGCAGTTTGGCCGCAATTACGAAGTAAATAACTAAAGCATAGATGAGGACAAGTGCGTTACGCCGCCTATCACAGAGAGCCGTCGGTTGGTGCAAGACGGTATAGTGTGTGACGTATATCCCCTCGGAGCTGCACACCGAAGTTTTAAAGTAGACTGTGCCGATTTGCGCCCGATAACGCGCAGTAGAGTGTCGGTGAATTTCACCGGAACAAGAGTGGTACCGCAGAGGTTTAAAGCCTTTGTCTCTTTGATAGGGACAAAGGCTTCTTTTTTATATCAATACATCATTTCAATCCGGAGGTTTTCAACGTGGATTATAAAAACACCATCATCACCCCTAAAACCGACTTTCCCATGAAGGCCGGTCTGCCTGCCCGTGAGCCCGGTATGCTGGCCCGTTGGCAAGAGCAGGATCTGTACAACGCAATGCTTGAAAAGAACAAGGACCTGCCTACCTTCGTCCTGCACGACGGCCCTCCCTTCTCCAACGGCGATATCCACATGGGTCACGCCCTGAATAAAGCCCTGAAGGACTTTATCGTCCGCAGTCACGCCATGATGGGCTACTGCACCCCCTATGTCCCCGGCTGGGATAACCACGGTCTGCCCATCGAAACCGCCATCATTAAAAAAAGCAAGCTGAATCACAAGTCGATGCCTGTTGCTGAGTTCCGTTCTGCCTGCGAGGAATTTGCAGAGGACTATATCCAGCGGCAAATGACAGGCTTTCAGCGCTTAGGTGTTGTTGGCGATTGGGAACATCCCTACCGCACCATGGATAAGCACTTCGAAGCACAGGAAGTAAAGGTCTTTGGCCGTATGTTCGACAAGGGCTATATTTATAAGGGACTGAAGCCGGTATACTGGTGCCCTGTGTGCACCACTGCTGTTGCTGAGGCTGAAATTGAGTACC
Organism: Oscillospiraceae bacterium; assembly: GCA_017621795.1. GTDB lineage: Bacteria > Bacillota > Clostridia > Oscillospirales > Oscillospiraceae > Faecousia. Next base: position 41,119 of record JAGASJ010000008.1, read on the forward strand.
GTGAAGATCCCTGTACCTCCGTATATGTGAAGTTCCCCATGCACGACGATCTGGGTAAGCTGTCGGATTTTGATCTGAGCAAGACCTATTTCGTGATCTGGACCACCACCATTTGGACACTGCCCGGCAATATGGGCGTTTGTCTGCATCCCCGTGACCAATACGTTTTGGTCCGTGCAGAAAACGGCGAGACCTACATCGTCGCCGAGGCACTGATGGATAAGGTGATGAAGCTGGGCGGCTTTGAGCACTACGAGGTTCTTGCCACCTATCCCGGTCAGTTCTTTGAAAATATGCTGGCAAATCACCCCTTCCTGCCCAAGACCTCCCGTGTGGTGGTGGCAGAATACGTGACCATGGATTCCGGTACAGGCTGTGTGCACACCGCGCCCGGCTTTGGTGCAGACGACTATCAGACCTGTATGCGTTACGGTATGGAGCTGGTGGTGCCCGTGGACGACTACGGCCGTCATACGGATTACGCCGGTAAGTACGCCGGTATGAAAACCGACGACTCCAACCCCGTCATTTTGGAAGATATGAAGCAAAGCGGTATGCTCTTTGCTTCTGAGGATATTGTTCACTCTTACCCCCATCACGACCGCTGCAAGAAGCCCATCATCTTCCGTGCAACACCCCAGTGGTTCTGCTCTGTGGAATCCTTTAAGGATGATGCTGTAAAGGCGATCGAAAATGTACAGTGGTATCCCCAATGGGGCGAGGATCGGATGGTCAGCATGATTCGGGAGCGCAATGACTGGTGTATCTCCCGTCAGCGCCGCTGGGGTCTGCCCATTCCCGTATTCTACTGCAAGGACTGCGGCAAGCCTGTTTCCACCCCCGCATCCATTGCGCACATCTCCGAACTTTTCGATCAGTACGGGTCTAACGTCTGGTTTGAAAGAGACGCCAAGGATCTGACGCCTGATGGCTTTGCCTGCCCCCACTGCGGCGGTAAGGATTTCGACAAGGAGACCGACACCTTAGACGGCTGGTTTGACTCCGGCTCTACCCACTACGCATCCCTGATGCGCAGAACACCGGAGCTGTGGCCTGCGGATGTATATATTGAAGGCGCTGACCAGTACCGCGGTTGGTTCCAGTCCAGTCTGCTGACTTCCGTCGGCGCATTGGGCAACGGCGCACCCTTTAAGCAGGTACTGACCCACGGCTGGGTGGTTGACGGACAGGGACACGCTATGCACAAGAGCTTGGGCAACGGCGTTGACCCCGCTGAGCTGATCAAAGACTTTGGTGCAGACATTATCCGTCTGTGGGCCGGCTCTTCCGACTACCACGCAGATGTGCGCTGCTCCAAGGACATTATTAAGCAGGTTGCGCAGAACTATCTGAAGTTCCGCAACACCGCCCGTTACTGCCTGGGTAACTTAGAAGGCTTCGATCCCAACAACCTGGTAGACGCCAAGGATATGGAAGAGCTGGACAAGTGGGCACTGACCAAGCTGAACAGCCTGATCGCCACCTGCCGCAAGGCATATAACGGATACGAATTCCACGTGGTTGCCCACGAAATCAACGACTTCTGCGTGGTGGAGCTGTCCAGCTTCTATCTGGACATCATCAAGGACCGCTTGTACTGCGAGGGTGCTGACAGTCTGCGCCGCCGTTCTGCACAGAGCGCACTCTATTTGATCGTGGATGCCCTTGCCAAGCTGTTTGCCCCCATTTTGGCCTTCACCTGCGATGAGATTTGGCAGTCTATGCCCCATCGTAAGGAAGATGACGCTCGGAACATTCTGCTCAATCAAATGCCCACCGATATGCAGGCATATCTGCTGGATGATGCAGTGATGGACAAGTGGGCTACCGTAATGAAGCTGCGTCAGGATGTAAACGGCGTGCTGGAGCTGGCCCGTGCAGAAAAGCGCATCGGCAAAGCTTTGGAGGCACACGTCAGCCTGCAGTGCAGTGACGAAAGTGTCAAGGCTTTGTGCGCCGATCTGAATTTGGCTGAAATTTGCATCGTCTCCTCCTGCGACTGGGAGAACGTTGCAGAAAATGCCACAGTCGGTACCGGCACCAACATCCCCGCACTGACCATCGGCGTTGTGGAAGCCAAGGGCGAAAAATGCCCCCGTTGCTGGATGCACAGCCTGCAAGCCAACAGTGAGGGTCTCTGCCCCCGCTGTGCCGCAGTCATCAGCCAAATGGATATTGAGTTTTAATAAAAAACCGTTTCAGAAATCAATATGTAGGGAATGACCTATGTGTCATTCCGAAAAATCCCTTAAAATATGCCAAACGGGGCGGCACACAGGCCGCCCCCTACGATACAATTTGAATAGATATTCGTTTTTGTGGGTGTCTCAAACATTTTGAGACACCCTTTTTTTATTTTCCGAAAACTTTGGCGGCGTTTTGAAGCATTTTGCGAATGGGCAGATTGTACGGGCAACGGGTCTCACACACGCCGCACTCGATACAGTCCGATGCCTTTTTTGGAAACGCCTCATAGCGGGCCACTGCCCAATCCTTCAGGTTGTAACGGGTATAATAGCCCTCCATCAGGAACACGCCGGGAATATTGATCCCCACACTGCAGGGAGCACAGTAATTACAGCGGCGACAGAAGTGATTGCCCAGTTCCTTGCGGATCTTCTCCACCGCTTCCTGCTCCTGCGGGGAATAAGGGGGCAGGTCGTTTACCGCGCACAGGTTTTGGGCCGCCTCCTGCACCGTTTCCATACCCGGAATCACCACCGTGACAGCCGGATTACGCACCACAAACCGCAGTGCCGCTACCGGATCGTCAATAGCACCACCGGCTAAAGGCTTCATGGCAATAAAGCCCATATTCTTCTGCGCGCATTGTGCGATCAGATCCTCTGCCTGGGTCTCCACAATATTATACGGGAACATCACCGTTTCCACCCAAGGCAGCTGCAGTGCCTTCTCAAACACCTCTTTTGAATGGAGGGTAATTCCGATATGGCCGATCTTTCCCGCCTTTACAGCCTCCTGCAGGGCCTCCAGCGCACCGCCCGGTGCGCATACCTTCTCTAAATCGGCGGCGCCGGGATTATGTACCTGATAGAGGTCGATATAGTCTGTGCGCAGGTTTTTCAGGCTCAGATCAATATCTTTTTCCATCGCTTCTTTTGTGCGCGCCATACTCTTGGTGGCAAGGACAAACTGTTCCCGCATTCCTTCGATGGCGTAGCCGATATACTCCTCACTAACCGTATACCCCCGCGCCGTATCTATATAATTGACCCCCTGCTCCTTTAAATATGTGAGCAGGTTTTTTGTCGCCTCAGCCGAGGTTTTTTGGATGGGAATGCCGCCAAATCCCATCCTTGAAATCTTTAATCCGGTTTTTCCCAACACACGATATTCCATACTATACTTCCTTCTCTTTCTCCTGTTCTTCCAGGGCACGGTAGTTTACTTTTCCCACTAAGGTTTTGGGGAGCTCTGCCCGCAATTCGATTTCGCAGGGCATTGCGTATTTCGCAATATGCTCGCGGCAATGGTCTAAAATAGACGCCTTGGTCTGCTCCGTAGCAGGTACATTGGGCATCAGCTCCACGAATGCCTTTACCTTTTGCATTTTGTAGTCGTCCGCTACTGCAATGACACAGCTTCTATGCACATAAGCGTGGGCATCCAAAATATTTTCAATTTGCCCGGGGTAGATGTTATAACCGGAGGATACAATCATCCGCTTTGCACGGCCTTTAAAATACAAAAAGCCTTCGCTGTCCATCACACCCAAGTCCCCGGTATACACCCAGGTGCGTCCGTCATCGTGGGTCTGCAGGGTTTTTGCCGTCTCCTCCGGGTGGTGCATATAACCAAGCATCACCGTGGGACCGGATAGCAGGATCTCCCCTTCCTCGCCGTAGGGCAATTCCTCCTGTGTGCCCGGACGGACGATTTTAATATAATTTCCCGGCAGTGGGATCCCGATGGAGGCTTCCTTTGCCTTGTGGGGCGGTGTCAGGCAACAGGCGGTGACCGTTTCGGTGGTGCCGTAGCCCTCCCGCACCTGTACCGGACAGTGATGGGCGGTCAGAAAAGCATCCAGCCGTTTTTTTAGCTCCGGTGACAAACTGTCTCCTCCTGAAAACACCCCTTTTAAGAAGGAAAAGTCGGCATTCTCTGGATTTTTCAGCCGCAGCAGTGCCCCAAACAGTGTAGGCACACCTGCCACAAAATTACAGCGGTATCTCAGCAGATCCCGTATATAGCTTTTAGGCGTAAAGCGAGGCACCAGCACGCAAACGCCACTGCTTGCCAAAATGCTGTGGATGCACACCCCTAAGCCAAAGCCGTGAAACAAGGGCATTGCCGCCAGCATACGGTCACCGGGTACAAACATGGGATTTGCCGCAATTACCTGGGCGGCTAAGCTATTTAGATTTTCATTGCTCAGCAAGATACCCTTTGTGGTGCCGGTCGTGCCGCCGGAATATAGAATTACTGCCTCACGGTTTTTCTGCGGCTTATCATTTTGGGCGCTGCCCATCTTCAAAAAGTCGTGCCAGCGCAGAATGCCCTTCGGCAATTTGGATTTTTGCGTGAGCTTCATCCCCACGCGAAGGGGCAAGGATAAGCAATCTGCTCCGCCGGTGATCAGAAGCTTTATATCCCCCGTCTCTTTGATGGCATCACGCATTTTGTCATAAAAGCTGTCCAGCGTAATGGCCAGCACCGAAGCAGACTCTTTCAGATAAAATGACAGCTCTTTCGGCGCAGAAATGGGGTGCACCATATTGGCCACCGCTCCGATCTTGTTGGCACCGTAGAGCATATACACCGCCTGCGGACAGTTGGGCAGCGCAATGGTCAAACGCTGACCCTGCCCCACGCCCAGCGCACGCAGTGCATCGGCACATTGGTCGATGCTTCTCATCAGCTTTTTGTAGGTGATCTTTCTGCCCATATAGCAAAGCGCTGTATGATGGGGTGTTTTTTGCGCCGCAGTACGCACTGCTTCGTACATTGTGCCGTCAAACGGCGTGATCTGCATCGGTACATTACCCATAGAAGACGCCCAAGGCGTTTTAATCGGCACAATGCCACCCCCTTTTTTATATCATCACTTTATTATACGTTATTTTGCGCCCTATGAAAAGCATTATTTGTAGAATCTCCGTCAAATTCTGCCCAAAAATCCAGCATCGCCTGCTGGTATCGCTCTTTCTCCATAAAATAGCTCATTCCGTGATCCGCACCGGGCACAATAAAAAGCCGCTTCGGTGCAGTACAGGCTGTATAGTTTTCGTAGGTCATCTCCACCGGCACAAAATGGTCATCCGTCCCGTGGGCAAACAGCACCGGTACTTTACTTTCCGATAGCGCCTCCACGGTAGAGCAGGCTCTGGTGCCCATTCCCGTCTTTTTGATACACTGCCGATTTGCAAAGCCATCGTGGAGTTTGTACGGCAAGCGGAGATTCTTCCCTGCTACGTGTTTAAAAATGCTGTGGGCAGAAGTAAAACCACAGTCTGCCATAATGCCCTTGACGCGCTTTGGCAGATCCATATTGGCGGTGAGCAGTACGGTGGTCGCCCCCATGGACACTCCTGCCAAATATACGGGAATATGCGCAGGCGTTTGGGTGCAGACCCATTTGACCCATTCCAGGCAATCATAGCGCTCAATCATCCCAAAGCCCATATACTGGCCGCCGCTTTGCCCCTGTCCCCGCTGTTCTGCATACAGTACGCTGCAATTTTGTTTTTTCCAAAAGTCCGCGATCGCTCCAAAATCACTGCTCCAGGAGGATCGCCATCCGTGCATTGCTACAATGATTCTTTTAGGGTTGGCACAGGGAAACCAGTGCCCCACCAACAGCTCCCGGTCATAGCTGTAGAGATTGATCAAATGGTGGGTGGTCTGCTGTAGTTTTTCCCCCAAAGGGGCGGTTTTCTCCAGCATCATTGCGCACTTGTCATACCCACGCAAGCGGGTTTGCGCTCTGTGGGGAATTTTGGGCTGCTGACGGTCCAGCGCAAGACGCACCAAATATTTTGTGGTAAAATATGCCCCAATCCCCACCGCCGCCGCAGAGGATGCCGCCACCCCCGCGATCATTAGGATATTTTTTCTTTTTCGATCCATATTTCTCCTCCTTTCCCATTCGCTGATTAGTATATGCACATCGGACGAAAAAAACGCAGAAGATGCAAGCAAAAAAGAGGTTGTCTCAAAATGTATATATGCAGGAAGCGACCTATGTGTCGCTTTACAGATGATTTCTCATATTATGCAATAAGGGACGGCACACAGGCCGTCCCCTACAGTTAAATTTAAAGGTTCTTTTACGGGTAAAAGCTGCCGTTTAGTACCTTTTCGGCAATGATCGCCGCCTGCTCCACCATATAGACACAGGGGCGCTCTTTATAATATTGAGCCGTGCGCTCGTCGGGTATATGGGTCTGCTTTTGGTTCTGCTGCAGCTGCAGAAGCTCTCTGCAAATGATACTCCCCTTTTCCGCTGTAAAGGCCGCCGCCATATCCTGGATCAGCTTATAATGGGCCGTCTTCTCCTCCCGATTGTTGGGGTCTGTATAGCCGTATTTCAGGCCTGCCAAAATAAACGCACCGCTTACAGCGCCGCACACCTGGCGCATACGCCCCATACCGCCCCCGAAAGGCGCCGCCAAACGCATTGCCGTTTCAAAATCCAGTCCTACCTGGTCGCAAAAAGCGCCCACCACTGCCTGACTGCAGCTATAGCCCTGTAAAAAAAGCTCTTTTGCCCGTTCTACGGATGCACTCATCAAATCTCTCCGTTTCTTTCTACACATTTTAAAAATGGGGTATCTCAAAATGAATGAGACACCCCAAAAAATGAATTTTTATTAGAATCCAATTGTAGGGAACGGCCTATGTGCCGTTCCTTGTTGCATATATAGAGGAATGTTTTTGTAAAATGACACATCGGTCATTCCCTATATATACATTTGAGGCAGCCGCATTGCTTATTAGAACGGATATGCCGCCTCGTCACAGATCAGCGTTACATCGGGGTGGAACTGCAGAATGGAGGACGGAACCTGGGGATCCACAGGACCCCAGAAGGTCTTGCGGAGAATTTCCTTCTTGTCGGCGCCGGTGACCACCATTACGATCTTCTTGGCGGCCATAATGGTGCCGATGCCCATGGTTACAGCGGCCTTGGGCACATCGTCGATGGAATCGAAGAAGCGCTTGTTGGCATCAATGGTCATATCGGTGAGCTTTACCTCATGGGTCATACCGGGGAAGGTATCCTCCGGCTCATTGAAGCCGATGTGGCCGTCGTGACCAATGCCCAACAGCTGCAGGTCTACACCGCCCCAATCCTCGATCTGATCCTCGTATGCCTGGCACATAGCGGGAATATCCTCTGCCAGACCCAAGGGCACGATGGTGTTTTCCGGCTTGATGGAAATATGGTCAAACAGGTTCTCCTGCATAAACTTGCGGTAGCTCTGAGGATGATCGGGTGCAAGGCCCTTATACTCATCCAGGTTTGCGGAGCGGACACGGCTAAAGTCAATCTTGCCGGCCTTCTCACGGGCGATCAGCTCCCGGTATAAGGGCAGCGGTGTAGAGCCGGTAGCCAGGCCAATAACACAGGCAGGCTTTGCGGCAATGGCGGTTTCAAACAAATCGGCCGCGGCCTTGCCCATTTCATCGGGATTTTTTACAACAATAACACGAGTATGAATCATGATTCATATCCTCCTTTAAAGATTTCTTATTCATTTTATCAGTCAGCACTGTTCCTGTCAACGAGAAAATAGTGTCAAATACTCAGAAAAAAAGACGCTTTCCGATTTCCGCAACAGTCAGCTTCGGATCACTGTGGGTCGTTTCACGCACCATGCTCCAAAGTCCATATTCATCCTCTTCTTCAGCGGGCATATGCACCAATACGACACGGTCACAGATGGATTTTGTCAGTGCCCAGGCAGAGGGCGTGGTGCAATAGGCGTAGGGAACTACTGCCAGATCCACCTTGGGAAAATCCTTAAAACAGGTGGGTGCACTGTCTCCGGCTACCAATACATTCTTGCTGCCCTCTATGAGATAGCTGGTATGGCTCAGGCCGGGGTCAGCCTTTCCCAAGTGCCGGGTTTTGATGGGAGTAATTTTCAAATTCCCCACAGAAAACTGCTTATAAGACACATCCTCCGGTCCAATCACAGGCCGGAGGATGGTGTTTTCGTATGGGGAAATGTGTATCGCACTGTAATGATCCTGATGTGCGTGGGTAAACAGCAGAACATCCGGCGGTTCGTCCAACAGATTTTGGACAATGTAGGCAGGCGTTTCCGGATACGCCCCTACCCTGCCGCACAGACCGTCCACCAGTACCTTTGTGCCATCTAAGGTCACAAGCACACCGGCATTACCTGTCCGAATCATTTCCATGGCGCCTTACACGCCTTCCTTGCTCCGACGAACCTGCTCGTTTTCGTCACAGGTATCGTTAGGCTGGTATCCCTCCAGGGGCAACAGCTTTTCGTTGACAGCATCCATGATCCAGCTTGCCTGGGGGAAGAAGAATTCGTCAAACTCGAAGGGAGGTGTGATCCAGTTACGAGCGCCGATCACCACGGGAGGTGCATCCAAATCGTCGAAGCACAGCTCTGTGATGTTGCGGGCCACATCGTTCATATAGGAACCACGGGCACAGGCATCAGATACCAGTACGACCTTACCGGTCTTGCGGACAGATTCCAAAATGCCGGTGTAATCCAAGGGTACCAAGGAGTGGATATTGATCACATCTGCCTCTACACCGTACTTCTCGGACAGCTGCTTTGCGGCATCCATAGCACGGTACAGTGCTGCACCGATGGTCAAAATGGTGAGATCCTTACCGTCACGAACCTTGTTGGTCTCGCCCATCTTGATTTCGTAACGTTCTGCAGGTACGCCGCCCTCGTGGAACTGCTCGCCCACGTCGTAAATGCGCTGGCTCTCAAAGAATACCACAGGGTCGGTGCCGTTCAGTGCGGTTTCCATCAGGCCCTTTGCCTCCCAAGGTGTTGCGGGGAAGCAGACCTTCAGGCCGGGAATATGGGCGCAAAGTGCAGTCCAGTCCTGAGAGTGCTGTGCGCCGTACTTGGAGCCCACGGACACACGCAGAACCAGGGGCATCTTCAGAATACCGGCGGACATAGACTGCCACTTGGACATCTGATTGAAGATCTCGTCACCTGCACAGCCGATAAAGTCGGCATACATCAGCTCGACCAGTGCGCGGCCGCCGGACAGTGCATAGCCAACACCGGTACCGACGATAGAGCCCTCTGCCAAGGGAGAGTTGAACAGACGGCAATGAGGCAGTGCGTCCATCATACCGCGGTATACGGCAAATGCGCCACCCCAGTCACGGCAGTCTTCGCCGTAGGCGATCATGGTGGGATCTTCGTAGAAGCGGTCGTAAATAACCTCGGACATGGCGTCACGCAGGTTAAACAGCTTCATCTTGGAAACAGGGTTACCATCGGGACCGATGGGGCTGCGGGACTTTTCCTTCAGCTTCTTGTAAGCGGGAACATCGTTCAGGTTTTCGATCAGAACCTCAGGCTTGCGGTCATCCAGCACAGGAACTCTCTGATTGGAGAACATCAGGCGCTCTACAACAGCGGGATCCTTCTTAAAGTCGCAGTAGGGGCTGATCTTGGGATCAGCGGCAGCGCGGCAGATGGTGGTCATACGCTCTGTGGTCTCTGCCAAAATGGCATCCACATCGGCCTGGGTCATCACACCGGCTTCGATCAATGCGGCAGGATAGGTGGTCAGAGGATCCATTTCCTTCCACGCATCAATCTCTTCCTTGGTGCGGTATGCGTTCTGGTCGGACACAGAGTGGCCGGAGAAGCGGTAGGTCAGTGTTTCCAGCATAACGGGGCCCTGACCGTTGCGCAGCAGTGCCAGCTTCCGCTCCATGGCATCGATCACTGCCAGGGGGTTGAAGCCGTCCACGGTCTCTGCGTGGAACTGGGTGGGGCTCACACCGGAGCCGATACGGGACATACAGCCCTGACCCATCGTCTCGCCACGGGTCTGGTCGCCCATACCGTAGGAGTTATTGAAGATGTTGTACAAAATGGGCATACCGTCAGTATGGGATTCCCACAAGGTCTTATACTGGTCCATAGCGGAGAAGTTCAGAGCCTCCCATACAGGACCGCGGGCCATGGAAGCATCACCGATGTTACATACAACGATGCCCTTCTTGTCGTTGACCTTCTTATAAAGTGCCGCACCGGTAGAGATGGTGGCAGAGCCGCCAACGATGGCGTTGTTGGGGTAGATGCCGAAGGGCAGGAAGAAGGCGTGCATAGAGCCGCCCATACCCTTATGGAAACCGGTCTCACGGGCAAAGATCTCAGACAGTGTGCCGTACAGGATGAAGCGGATAGCCAGCTCCTTCACGTCCTTGGTGGGGCCCAGCTTTTGGGTGGAACGCAGGCACTGACCGTCCAGGAAGTTTTCCATCACGTTCATCAGCTGCTCGTCGCTCATCTTGTTGATGGTGGAAAGCGCCTTTGCCAGGATCTCAGAGTGGCTGCGGTGAGAACCGAATGCAAAGTCGTTCTCATCCAGCAGGTATGCCTGACCCACGCAGGCTGCTTCCTGACCGATGGACAGGTGAGCAGGACCGGGGTATGTATGGTCGATACCGTTATAGTTACTTTGGGTCTTGATCAGGTTCAGCATGGTTTCAAACTCACGCAGAACAGTCATATCCCGGAAAATGCGGATCAGATCTTCCTTGGTGAACTTACCGGAAGCCAATTCCTCTGCAACCGTCTTGTTGTACTGATTGACAGGAATGCTGTTGAAGGTGACCTCGCCCGGTGCACGCACCTGATTGGGATCTACATATAAACTCTTAGGCATAATCTATTTCCCCCTTCTTATTTAGCCAGTAATGTGGTGAACTGTTCCAGGTTCTTGCACAGTTCCTGCAGGAAGCGGGAGGCAGGTGTGCCGTCCACTGCACGGTGGTCGAAGGTCAAGCTCAGACCCATAGCGGGATACAGCTCAATGCCGCCGTCCTGCGCCTTGCGCACACGCTCGATGGTGCCGCAAACGCCCAAAATGCCGGTCTGAGGAGGATTGATCACAGGGGTAAAGGACTCAATGCCAAAGTTACCCAGGTTGGACACGGTAAAGCTTGCGCCGGACAGCTTATCGGGGCTGATATTGCCCTCACGGCACTGTGCGGCCAGCTCCTTTACAGCCTTGGAGATCTCCAGCAGGCTCAGTGTGTCGGCGGCCTCGATGGTGGGAACCATCAGTCCGCGGGGCGTATCCACAGCAACGCCCAGGTTGCAATGCTTGAAGCGGCGAATGGAAACATCGTCCAGCATATTGGCATTCAGATCGGGGTGGTTGACCACTGTGCGGGATACAGCATACAACATAATATCGCCGATGGTAATGCCTGCATAATCGTCACCTGCGGCCTTCAGTGCCTTGCGGTAGTTCAAAATAGCAGTTGCATCAAAGGAAATGTTCTGCGTCAGCTGAGCCATAGTAGACAAGCTGGTGGTCATAGACTTGGTAATGGCACGGCGGATACCGCTGAACTTTACATCCTCGTACGCATTCTCAACAGTTGCGGTCACAGTCTTTGCGGTTACGCCGGAAGCGATCAGCTTCTGCACATCCCGCTCGATAATGCGGCCATTAGGACCGGTGCCTGCTGCCAGGGAAGCATCCACACCGTGGGCTCTTGCCAGCTTTGCAGCTCTGGGAGATACGGGGGCGCCGGCTACAGGTGCGGCCTCTGCGGGTGCGGCGGCTGCGGCAGTCTCTGCAGCTGCGGCAGGTACAGCTTCTACAGCCACGGGTACCTCTGCACCGGGACGCAGGCAATCGGTGGGTTCACCGTGGGGGCCAACAGCGCAGACGTTCTGCAGGCAGGGTACTTCCTCGCCGTCCTCAAAGAAGATGGCCAAAAGCTCGCCCTCTGCGGTGGACTCACATTCAAAGCTTGCCTTATCGGTCTCGTAAGTAAACAGGATGTCGCCGATCTTGACCTGATCGCCCACCTGCTTCTCCCAGGAGCCGATGATGCAGCTCTCAACGGTGATGCCGGCCTTGGGCATAATCACAGCCTGTGCCTTTGTGTTGGCAGCTACGGCTGCGGGTGCGGCGGCTGCGGCAGGTGCGGCAGCAGGTGCGGCGGCCTCTGCAGGTGCGGCACTGCCACCCCGAAGGGCACTGCAGTCCTCGCCGGGGTTGCCCACAGCGCAGACATTGACAAGGCAGGGAACTTCGTCGCCTTCACCGTAAAAGATGTCCAGCAACACGCCCTCTGCCGTCGACTCACATTCGAAGCTGGCCTTATCCGTCTCGTAGGTGAACAGAATATCACCAATTTTAACGGGGTCGCCAATCTTCTTTTCCCATGTTCCAATGATACAGCTTTCCACTGTAATGCCCGCTTTGGGCATAATTACTGCATTTGCCAAGTTGTATCCTCCTTTTAATTTTGTTATAGCTTGTTAATTATAACACTTTGTAACAATACCGTCAATAGGGATTTCCTATTTTCGGGGAAAATCGCAGTGGGTTTTATGTCTTATTTTTGTGGTTTTATAACAAAAATAAGGGTGTCTCATTTGTTTAGAGACACCCTGATCCACTATATTATTTTCAGCCCTACTTTTGCCGCCGCCTGCATAAAGCTCTCCGGAAGCGGGCCGTCGGTAATCATATAGTCCGCATCCTCTAAATTGGCAAAGGTAAAGGGCATCAGACAGCTCAGCTTTTCTTTGCCGCACATCAAAACAGCAGTGCGTGCCTTATGGATCATCTTCCGTTTGACCAGCATATCCCCTTCCGTGCCGCAGGTAAAGCCTGCATCCACAGAACATCCGGACACACCGATAAATGCCGTATCAATGTTGATTTTATCCAGCATTTCCAGGGTGTTTTGCCCGGATAAGGCCAGATTTTTCCGATTGATGGTGCCACAGCACAATGTCACCGTAGGGTTATGCAGACGACACAGCTCCAAAGCAATGCTGGGGCCGGTGGTAATGATATTCAGGTTGATATCCGGCAAAATCCTCGCAAGGGCCAGGTTGGTGGTACTTGCATCCAGGAAAATTGCTGTATTGGGCTGAATCAGCTCCAACGCTTTGCGGGCAATTTGCACCTTCCCTGCATTATTTTCCCGCATCCGAACATTAAATTCAGGGTCACTGGTATAGCGCACAGACCGAGCACCACCACGAAACTTCACCGCCACGCCCTGCATTTCCAGCGCATCCAAATCCCGGTGAATGGTCATCAGCGAAACGTTGGGGAACATCTGCTGAAGCGCTTTGATGGTTACCACGTTTTCCTGCTCGATATATTGCTTCATTTGCTCCTGCCGCAATGAGAACATCTGCTCACCTCCGGTGTTATAATCTCACATTCATAACACAAATATAACACTTTATCACAATTTGTCAACACCAATTTCACAGAGTAGGATTGACTGTATCCAAAAAAGCGCTTATAATGGAAGAAAAAAGGGGGTGAAAAAATGCTGTGTGTGGTAAAAACAGACTCCACTGACCCATATAAAAACCTGGCGCTGGAGGAATATCTCCTGCTGAATGTAGGGGAAAATGTGATCCTTTATCTATGGCAAAACAGGCACACTGTGGTCATCGGCCGCAATCAAAATCCTTGGGCAGAATGCCGCACCTCTCTGCTGGAGGAAGAAGGCGGTCACTTGGCACGACGGCTCTCCGGCGGCGGTGCGGTATATCACGATTTGGGAAATTTGAATTTCACCTTCTTGTGTAAGGATGATCACTACGATTTACAAAAGCAGCTTTCCGTCATTCAGGAAGCCTGCAAGCTGTGCGGAATCGACGCCACGTTTTCCGGCAGAAACGATTTATTGGCAGATGGACGAAAGTTTTCCGGCAATGCCTTTTATCACAGCAAAGGGTTTTCTTACCACCACGGTACCCTGCTGATTGATACGGATATGGATCGATTGGGCCGTTATCTCAGTCCCCCAAAAGCAAAGCTGGAAGCAAAAGGGGTATCCTCCGTCCGTTCACGGGTGGTGAACCTGAAGGAGCTATCCCCTACCCTTACCTGTGAAAAAATGAAGGAATATATGACATCCGCCTTTGAATCGGTCTACGGCGAGAAAGCAATGCTGTTGTCCCCGCCTGAGGAGGCGCTTTTGCGCCCGATGGCTGAAAAATACGCATCTGCAGACTGGCTCTACGGCAGACCGATGCCCTTTAACTGCACTATGCAAGCCCAATTTCCATGGGGAAATTTGCAGATACGCACTCAGGTTCAAGGTGGCAATGTTGAAAATGTGCAGGTATTTACCGATGCTATGGATTTTTCCATAGCAGAGCAGCTTAAAAACGCACTCACCGGTATCCCCTTCCGCAGTGAAGAGCTGATCCGCACGGTACAGGTACTCCCCTATGGCCAGGATCTTGCGCAAATGATTCGTATGCAACAGTTATAAAATATGGGCGTGCTGCTTCGTATTGAAGCGGCACGCCCATTTACATTATTAGAAATTGATTTGGCTGATGACTTCCTTCAGCTTGTTGGCGCTCAATTGCAGCTTTGCGACCTCTTCTTCGGTAAGCTTATTCATAATCTTACCCCGTACGCCGTCGCGATCCACCAGGCACAATGTGGAAAGGCAGACATCGTCCACGCCGTACTCACCGTGCATCATCGTGGAAACTGCCAGCGCAGTGCCGGCATCGGCATAGATGCACTTGCAGATGTGACACACAGACATAGCCACCGCATAGAAAGTAGCACCCTTATTTTCAATGATCTGACCGCCGGACTTCTTTACGAACTGCTCCACTTCCTCGTAGTCCCGATTCCAGTGGATACGGTCTTTATCGGGAGAGCTCTCTTTATAAGCATCTACGTGGTTGTTGGCAATGTGCACCAAAGACCAAGGCACAAAAGAACTGTCGCCGTGCTCACCGTAAACGTGGGCGTGGACATTCTTGGGGCTGATGCAGAAGCGCTTTGCCAGCTCGGACTGCAGACGGCTGGTATCCAAAATGGTACCGGAGCCAATGATGCGGTTCTCGGGAACGCCGGAAATCTTGTTAAACACATAGGTCAGCACGTCTACAGGATTGGAAACGATCACATAGACCGCATTGGGTGCGTGGGGAACTACACTGGCGGCAACATCCTTTAAAATATTCACGTTGATTTGCGCCAGATCCAAACGGCTCATCCCCGGCTTTCTTGCCACACCGCAGGTGATAATCACAATGTCGGAATTCTCCGTATCCTCATACTCGCCGGCACGAACAATTGCGGGAGAATGGAACGGTGCGCCCTGATAAATATCCAGTGCTTCGCCTAATGCCTTCTTTTTGTTTACATCCACCAGAACAATCTCAGAGGCTACCCCCTGGATCATCAGGTCGTTTGCAACGGTAGCACCTACGCTGCCGGCGCCGATAACTGAAATTTTGCTCATATTTTATCTGCTCCTTTTACGGATTACGTCCTTTTTATTGAAAGGCTTATTTTATTATATTGATTCCTCCCAGCTTTGTCAATTTATATATTGATCAAACATCTTTTTTCAGATTCGTCCAATTTCGTGAAATTTATATAAACCATCTATGTACACGGTGCTGTTACAAAACAGCACCGAAGGCTTATTTCTTGCGGAAGGACATACAATCCGTGCACTGATCCTGCGTGGGATTTGCCTCGTGGGTGCCTACCAAAATGCGGTCCAGAGAACAGAAGTTGGCATCACTGCAGTGATATGCGCACTGAGATACGGTACATTCGATGCTCTTATTGGCGTGACAGTTCATAAAAATTCCTCCTTTCAACGCTAATACCTTTAGTATGGCGCAAAAAGGAGGATTTATTCTTTTGATTTTTAAATCTCGCCGTTTTAAAGGGCCTGTTTGCTTATTCTTTGCATTGGCTTTAATCAGCCTTTGGGAGGTCATCTGGTAGAATTGCAGTGCTATAGGCATTTGAAGAATTTGTGTAGCAAATGTATATATTCTTTACAATCAAATCATCCAGGCCTTTTAAATTTGTTCCTGTATAACGTACTTCAATTATCCGATTATCATCTATACGGGTATACGATGACACCAGAGACGACAGAAAATTCATTTCCATAAATGGATCTATGGAATAAACATCTTCGGCTGTGGAACGATTCTTTTTAAGAGATTTAAAGGATTGAATAGATGGCAAATTGTTTAAATACAAGGTCGCTTGTACTTGAATCGCCTCCGACTCTTCGGCAGGCTCTATCAGCACATCTTCTTTCAGGGGAACATTCCAAAAAACATAATAATATCCACCCTCTGTTACCTTGTATACCGAATAATGCCTATTGTTATTATAGCGCAAGCATTTTATTGGAAAAGAAGAATGAACCTCGTCCCAAGATCGTTCACTTGTTCTGCCTATATTATCTAAGGCAAAGAGTTTATGATCCTTAAATATTGATGCTTGAAAAAAATCCTCTAAAGCAGATAGCGTATATGATTCGTTCAGCAGATCGGCAAGCGGGGTGGTATTATTGGGCGTAAGGTAATCATTTCGTATAAAGTCGGATTGGTCAAGCGCGACAATATTGGGAAGCTTTAATTCCTGAATATTGCATTCATCCCTATCGCTACATCCCACTAAATCACACAATGATAGTCCTACAATAGCAAGAAAACATAATAAACGAAATGCGACAACTTTGATTTTCATGCCAATCATCCCTCAAAACCCACATAAAATATCGTTATGCTTTATTCTATCTGGAACCGTTTCTGAGTATGCGGCAGATTCCTGTGGTGATGCCTCCCGACGCGAGGATTACCAGTAGATCTGCCGGTGCTAAAACAATGCCGGGCAGGCTTTCAAACAGGAAGCCACTGCCGTAAATATACAAATGGCCGTGCAGAAGGATCATTTCACCGATGTACATCAAAAGCGTCATTGCAGATGCGATGATGCCGGGAATCCAAATTGCTGTAAAACGGGATTTCTTTAGTAGGAAAGAGCCTGCAAACAGCCCGGCGGTAACACCCAATATGATGAAGAATATCACCATCAGTGTAGCAGAAAGCGGGGACACCCGAATGCTTCCGTCTCTCCAAAATGCCGTGAAGCAGGCAAGAATGCAAAGCCCCAAAAACAGCAAAGTGCAAACCGACTGCAGGGAAAGGGCTTTTACGCGGGATTTATCACCGCTTTTGATCATTGCACCGAAACCGTACAGGGCGTTCAAAGCAGCGGCAATCAGCGCCACGGAAATGACATAGAAGTGGAGCTTAAAGGCGGGATTATACTCTCCCATCAGGATCTCCACCGCCGTCTGCTGTTTGTATGTGGTGACCGTTTCTCCCCACCATCCCCCAGGTGGCTGATAGCACATATACATCTGCCAATCCTCCAGCTTAGTGACGGTTTCCGCTGTGGTCACCACCACCTTCTGCTCGAAAAGCAGTTCTACTCCAAAGAACAGTGCCACCGCACCAATGACAGCCACTCCAAAGGCATACTTTTTGAATTTGCTCATACAAATGGGCATCAGTCCCACAGCCGCAAGGATGGCAATACTGATGGGGGTGTAGGGAATGATGTATTTGGGGTAATTTTCCTTCAGCACCGTACCGTCCATAATCATATCGGCAATCACCCGAACACCCATCCATAGCGGATAAAACGACGCAAGCAGCACACCCAGACAGGCAAGCAAATAATAGCGGTTAAACCTTTTGTTTCTCATTATTTTTCCTCCTTTATTCCGCATTGGTCAGCAGTACGTAAAAAACTACACTCAGCAATATGGCAGATGCCACCGCAGAAAAACGGGTCATTTTCTTAAAGGACAGGATGTTTTCGATCCGGGTGCGTATTTTAGCACCTCCAAAGGCAGAGGCAAAAACGGTTGTGCCCTGCTTACAGTCCAAGAGGACGGATGCGTACTTCTTTGCCTGCTGTTCCCCGATTTTAGCCACCACGCGCTCATCACAGGCCAGCTCCAAATCCGAAAGAAAACACTTTAAAAACAGCCAACACACCGGATTAAACCAATGCACCGCCACTGCGGCAAAGCCCAACACCCGCCACAGGTTATCGAAGCTCCGTATGTGGGTGGTTTCGTGAAGCACGATCAGCTCCGTATCCCTGTTTTCATAAGACGCCGGCAGAATGATTTTAGGCTTTATAATCCCATAAACCGCAGGAGAGAGGACCTTTTCCGAAAGGTATACCCGCCCCTGCAGATGGGTGGCATCCTGCACCTCATAAACGGTAAAGCAGTATGTTACCGCCAGCATCAGCAAAACAGCCACCGCCACGATCACCCACAACACAGATGCAACAGAAAACACCTGTTCCAGCATTTCCGTCCGGTAAGTGATGGGAAAATAGCTTGCTGCCCCCATCGCACAGTTCGCCCCCGTAACGGTAAATCCCTCTGTAATATGATGCACCACCACTGTTTTTACGGAGAATCCCGACAGAAGCGACAGCAGACTATAGGGACTTCCCAATCCAAAGGGCACGACCATCCGCAAAAAGGGAATCGCCCAAAGAAACACTGTAACCCTTTTGGGAATCCTTTTAATTTGCCTGATCAGAAGTACCGGCAGTCCTGTCAGCACCGTCACGATACTCATATTAAACAGCCAGTAAAAAACTTCCCCCAGCATCCCGTTCACCTGCGATCGATCAGCCGGCGCAATTCGTCCAGCTCGTCCTCAGACAGCGACTCATCCTCCAACAGCGCCGAAAAAAGCGCCTTACGGGAGCCGCTGAATACCTTTTTCAGCAAAGAGGATACCTCTGCCTTTTGCATTTGGGCCTGTGATACCAGTGGAGTACAAATAAAGCCCGGGTCCTCCCGCCGAATGAAGCCCTTGGCTTCCAGCTTTTTAATGACCGTATAGGTGGTATTTTTGTTCCAGCCGATTTGTTCCGCGGCAATCAGGCTGATTTCCTTGGCGGAAACTGCCCCCTTCTGCCAAATGATCTGCATCACCTTGGCCTCACTGTCGAACAGCTTATCGTTCACACATATCCCTCCTTGGACTACTTCTATAGTCTATACTATCGTAATAGTCTGCGATTGTCAAGTATTATTTTTTACAATATATTATGCGAAAAGGAACGGCACACAGGCCGTTCCCTACGGTGCTTTCTTGTATAGGGGGAGCCGTTGCGGGCCAATGTGGGCATTGGTCCCTACAATGATGGACGAACCGATTTCAATTTGTAGGGACAGGCGTCCGGATAATGCCTCCCCTTGCAGGGGAGGTGGATCGCCGCAAGGCGAGACGGAGGGGTTAACGGAGTTTCTGTTTATTATAAACCTGCAGCAAAGAATCCACTCTGCAAACCCCTCAGTCATATTGCCTAAAATCGGCA